>NZ_JAUSYB010000001.1:3859511-4181137 GCF_030816505.1 Microbacterium sp. W4I20
ACCGAACGAGAGCGTGCGGATGCGATCTGGCGGCAGGATCGGGACGCGGCGAACGGAGCGCTGGTTGGATCGTGAGCCGTAGTCGCCGAAAGTGACGGAATCGGTGAACTCGTCCCGCTCGCCGATGAGCGTGGATAGGTCCTGGAGGTCACGAGAGTTGGAAGCGCCGCCAAGAATGATCTTCGCGATGCTGGCGTCCCAGATCGCAGCTGCCTGGTTCTCCGACCACTTGTCTCTCGCTTGGGCGAGAGACTGGAGCACGGGCATCGTCGTGATGCCGGTGCCGCCACCTTCCGCCATGAGCGTGGGGAGCGACGGCAGGGGAGCGAGGTTCCCGACCTCATCGAGTGCGAGCAACAGCGGTGGATCAAGGCGTGCGCCGGGTGATCGTGCCGCCATCCGACGCGCGGTTTCGACGAGGTCTTCGATGAAAGCAGCGACGAGGGCAGCGCTGTTTCCGGCGCCAGCTCCGGTCGCGAGCAAATAAAGCGTGCCGCGGTTGAGGATGAATTGCTCTGGGTCGAAGTGTTCGTTTTCGGACGGGCTGACGGCATCCAGCACTCTGGGGTCGGCCAGTGCGGCAAGAGCAAGGGATACGCCTTGCCAGATGCTGTCACGCGTGCGCGGATCGGCGTCTAGCATCGCCTCCAGCGATTCGGCCCATCCTGTCGCGGCGCGCGGCGAGCCAGACAGGATCGCTACGGCCTCGGCTGCCGCGGCGGGGTCGAGGGTCCAGCGGAAGAGTTCGGTCGGACTTCGCTGATCGAGTGCCGCGGCGTGCAGGAGCGTCTGGAGGGCGATGCGTGTCTTGCCCTCCCAGAACCCACCGCCTTGCACACCCCCCGAGGACAGCTCGGTCGCAGCGGCGAGGCCGGCCGCGCGGATCATCGCCGTGAGCGGATCCCCGCACCCGCGGATGGGTGACCATCGCAGCCCAGCGGGGATACCCTCGGCCAGATGCTCAGGGTCGAAAACTGCGACAGGGCCGATCCGCTTGCGCGCCCTAAGAGTGACGGTGAGGTTGTCGGGTCTGGTTGAGGTCGTAACGACTGCTCCGGGCGCATCAAGGATCGCTGGGATCACGATATGCAGGCCCTTGCCGGAGCGCGGCGGTCCGATGAGCAGGATCGAGTCTTCGACGCTGGCCCAGATCTGCCTTCCGTGTGATCGCCCGAACAGATAGCCAACGTCCTCGGGCTTAGGGCACTCCAGTGACGGGCGCATTGTGGCAGCGCGGCGAAGGAGCGCCTTGGTCGACGCGCTGGACGCGACCTCACGCGCACTCGCGGTGCCCTGGAGCCGACGCGGGTCAATGTCGTTGGAGTGCGAGTGGCGCCGTAGCATCACCCACGCCCACCCGATTGCGGCGCCGAGCAGTACGAGCATGAATGCTGCGACGACCCAGAAGGCGACGGCGTTGAGCTCAGGCGCTTCGAGCGCCGCGGCGGGGTCAGCAGGATCGAACAACACATTGACGCCACCACCGATCCCGGCCCGTGGTTGCTCCACCCCAGAGAGCGCAGCAGCCACGGACCCCGCGCCACGAAGGACCGCGGCGACGCTGAACAACGCGACGAGACCGATCATCAACGGATTGGTGAGTTCGTCAACGAAGCCCCGGCTTGGAGCGTGCGGGGTATTCATGACGGCACGAATTCCGAGACGATGACGCCGGAGACGCGGCCGATGAGGAGGATCTCCGACCGGTGGTCAACCATCCCGCTCAGATCGATAACGGCACGAGCGGTCCCATCGGCCGAGCCTTCCGCGCCGCAGATCGAGAGTGCAACGGTGACGTCCTCACCGGGGACGAACCCGGATCCGCGGACCTCGAGGAGCTGGTGCATCGGAAGATGCCGCGCTCGCCGCGTTGCACCAGGCGCCGGGGAATCGACGTCTGTGTGCTCGCGCCTTGTGGCGTGGATGATGTCGGTGAAGATGGAACCGTCGTGCTCTCGTACTTCGACGCGGATGGTGCGAGTGCGGTGGTCAGAGAGCGCGTCAAGTAATTCACCGAACTGCGCCCGACTCCATTCGAAGCCTGCGCGCGGAGGCGGGAAGTCGCGTCCGTCCTGAGTGACGCGCATCACACCGCCTTCGTCGACGCGGATGCTGGCGAGTGGAAAGTTGACGAACGCTTCGGACGGGAATCCTCCTGCGCTGCGATTGCTCATGCCTCGCAGGTGCGCGAGCGGCTCCTCGCGTCGGGTCAGCCGGTCATGCGCGCGGTTGTATCGAAGAGTTCCAGCTCGGCTGGATGGAGCTGGTGCTGGCACACGAAGGAGCGGTCCTTGATGCGCCACAGCCCCTGGCCGACCCCGAGGCCCGGAAGCAACTTCTGCTCGGTGCCCGTGAGCCCGAGTGCTCTCGCGGTGCTGCCGAGCTGGTCAGATTCCTGCCGGTAAATGATCCTCGTCTCGGCATTGGCCAACAAGCTGTTCGCGAGGGCGCGCATCGCCGAGCCTTGATCGCCGACGTTCTCCAAGTCGGTCAGTTTGTGGAAGATCAGCATGTTCGCGATCCCGTAGTGGCGTGCGAGTCGCCAGTGTGCGTCCATGCGCCGTAGCAGCGCCGGGTGAGACATGAGGCGCCAGGCTTCGTCGTAGATGCACCAGCGCTGGCCTCCGCTGGGATCGAGCAGGGCGGACTCCATCCATGCGGAGGAGCAGGTCATGAGTACCGAGGTCAGCGTCGAGTTCTCCGTCACTCGCGACAGATCGAGCGAGATCATCGGCAGGGTCGGATCGAAGGCCACGGTCGAAGGGCCGTCGAATAGCCCGGCGAGGTCACCGGCGACCAGGCGTCGGAGAGCGTGACCGACAAGTCGCCCGTCTTTGGCGAGCCGTCCGTCGGGGTCGGCATGCGAGGTCGGATTGAGGATGTGTTCGACAATCATCGGCAGGACCGGGATGCCGTTGCTGCGCACGACCTCGGTCAGCGCGGTATCGATCGCAGTGTGTTCCAGCGGCGTGAGCTGTCGAGTGAGCACCGTCTCCGCGAGCGCTCCGATCAAGTCCCGGCGACGGGAAGCAACCGTGGACGCCCAGCTCACGTCGCTCATGCCTACGGGCCGGTATCCCTCGTCAAGTGGATTCAGGCGCGTCGTGAGCCCGTGCCCGAGCACGATGGCCTGTCCGCCCACGGCCTCGGCGACAGCAGTGTGTTCGCCCTTCGGATCGCCGGGCACATAGACGCGGCGCCCGAACGGAAGTGATCTCGTGTAGAGGCTCTTGGCCAGGCTGGACTTGCCAGATCCGACGATGCCCGCGAGCACAACGTTCGGAGCGGTGATTATGCCGCGGGCGTACAGCACCCATGGGTCGTAGACGAAGGATCCACCCGAGTACAGATCCTGTCCCACGAAGACTCCGTCTGGTCCGAGCCCACCTTCGGCAAGAAATGGATAAGCACTAGCGAGGGTCGCTGACGTGTCCTGATGCCGGGGCAAGCGGAACCTCCCCGGCGATCGGAGCTGCGCGATGCCAAGCTCACCGGCGGCAGGGAGATATTTGGTGGCCCGCTGTTCGATCAGCTCGGCGACGTGCTTCTCCCGGGCTTCTTGGCGTTCAGCGTGCTGCTGATCAGTCTGCATTTTCGCGGCGGCCTGTCGACGCGTCTTTCGCAGGCGACGTTTCTCAGTAGCTGGAGAAATGAGTACCGAGGTGTGGAGTCTTTCGGCATCATGCCGGTTCACAGTCCCAGACCCCGTTGCTGCTTGAGTGTCGTAATGGTGGCCGGTTCGAACCATGAGGACCGTTGCTGGTGTGGCGTGTCTGCGCGGGCGTCGAGCCCTCGAAAGTCTTCCGGCACCACGTCAATCCCCTCGACGTGGTGGAGCCGGTAGAGGGCGACGTGGTCGAAGCTGTGGCTGTACGTAAGGTGGTAATCACCGTCGCGCGCCTCGCGCTCAAGCGGGCCGCTTGGTGGCACGTCGTAGACGTAACCGTTCTCCATCGCGGCGCGGGTGGTCTCGTCGCCGAAATCCCAGCTCTTCAGATGGTTCAATCCCGCGGCGGCACCGCCGGCGTCGATCATGTCGAGCACCTCGTCAGCTTCTTCGCCCTGCAGGAAGACGACACTGACCCACCGCTGCACTGCGGCCTCTTCGGGCGCAGAAACACCGTGCCGGGCGATACGACCTGCCGCGGATACCGCGGCGTTGAGTCGATCTTCGGCTTGGTCGATAAGAGTCGCGGCATGATGTAGTTCGTCGGCCGCGGCCAGCGCGTCCTTTGACCCGGCCGCGTGGTCGCTGTGGTCATCGAATGCTCTAGAGCGGTAGTCGAAGTGGGCGGTTGCGAGCTGATCGAGGGTCTGCCGCAGTGAACGCACGCCGGAAAGTACGTCGCCGAGTACACCGTAGACCTCTGTCGGGTTCTCGCACGTGCGCGTCGCATGCGCGAGCCTGCGCAGCGCCTCGGATGCTTCACTGGCATCAGCGCCGGGATCATAGAACATGGACACAGTGACCTCCCGGGTAGTAAGCGACTCCATGGTGAGGTGCGCCCGCGATCCCGCCACGTCGGACGAGGCAAATACCTCCAAGAGTCGCGCTCGGCCACGGATTCTTCACCCGACGGCTTTCTGAGGAGTCGGGCACCTCGGTCCCCTCAATCGCGTGAGGTCACACAACACGGCAAAGCGGCAGCGCCGCGGCAGTGAAGGACTGGGCCTGTTGGCCGACGAGGAGCCGCGTCTCGCAAGAAGCCTGGATCGCAGCCTGCTCGACCGCGGCAACCGCGGCGTCAAGGTCATCCGCGGTGCGTGCTGAGACCGAGATGAGCCCCGTGTAGCGAAGCACGCCGTGACCGGCGGTGAGATCTGCTTCTTGCTGCAAGACATCCTGGAACTCCGCCGTCTGCGATGCATCCTCGATCTGGCCGATCCGCTGGCGCTGAGCGGCGTCGGAGATGTACTCGGTCTTCTTCTTTCGGATGTCGCGCGCTGCCTGATCAGAGCGCATCGGCGTGCACAGCAGTGAGAACGACCGCTGGATCCCCGTCGATAGCATCAGCGGTGCGAGGAACCCCGGGTACACCATCGACCTCGGCCATTCTGAGATCCACAGCACAGCGTGGAACGCCGAGTCGGTGCGAAGCTTCGACCACGACTCGTTCACCGCGACCGGTCCCGCGGTCGCGAGCGAATGTCCGAGTTCACCGTGACGTTCGAGTGTCGCTGCGACCGCAGGGTCGTACGCCGAGCGCAGAACCACCGCGATGTCTCCGCACGAGAGCCATGAAGACGGCGAGAGGTCGGCCGAGCGTAGCGCGGCCACCAGCGTGGACATCTCCTGGCGAAGCACGGCCGCGGCGCCACGGATGCCTCCTCCGGCCGTGCGAATCTGTCGTGACGCTGCGCGCAGGTCAAGCGACAGAGAAAGCGTCGTGGCGTGACGTTCTCCGGCTGGCCCTGCTCGTTCGATCAGCTCGGCATACGTAGTCGAGGCCCACGATGCGTCTGCCGTGCCATGCGAGGCCCACCATTCGGCGAGCCCCGTGCCGGATTCGGGCAGGGTGCGCTCCAGCACTTGGAGCATCGAAATGCGGCCTGATCGGCATACAGTCGCAAGCACAAGTCCCCAAGAACTGACTCGGCGTTCCTGCTCACCGGGGTCGAGGAGCACGAAAGCAGGATGCGAGACGGAGGTGATCGCCGTGAGCGTCGCGGCGGTCGGGTCATGCACCATCCCGGCACCGGTGGCGGGATCATCGTACTCACGCAATCGCGACATGTCGCCGGGAAGCGCGAGCGATCCGGCGGGGCGCGGCTTCACGACGCGTCGACGATAGAGCAGCTGCCCGCCTGTGGTCTTCCACATCCACCAGAAGACGACGGGGATCCACTCGACGATCGCGCGCCCGGCGATACGGATCCATGCCACCGAGGCAGCGGCGACCCAGATCGGGGCGGAAAAGGCGATGAGCATGCCGCCTCCTGCGTAGAACGCCCACACGAGCGTGCCGATGCCGATTCCGAGCGCGATCAGCTGCGAGAGCGACAGGCCCAAGAGGACACCCCGGCGGGTCAATCGGGAGAACTTGACCGGGACGAGGTCTCCGGCGGGTCGGTTGTCGAGATCATTTGGCATGATGCGTTATTCCTTCCCGGAAGGCTGCGGTCGTGGCCGACTGGGCGGAGCCGGATCTGCGCGCGGGGCCGAGGGGTGCGGTGTGGAAGGTGACACAGGTGTCGCGGACGCTGCAGGTGCCGGAGTACGCGGGTCTTCCGCGCTCGCCGCAGCTGTCTCGGCGGTACCACCGACGCTCTGGCCGATCTTCGGTCCAGTAGTCGCGGCGCCTTTGACGACTTCGGCGCCAATGACCAGCGCTGCAGCGGGCCCGGCCGCCGCACCTGCGCCAGCTCCGGCACCTGCGCCAGCTCCGGCTCCAGCGCCCGCACTCGCGCCAGTCACAGTGCCGCTGGGGGTGGTGTCAGCCGACGCCGTCGCGCCCGGTGCAGTGCGCGCCGGAGGAGTGGTGCTCGGACCGCCACCCGACCCGCCGTCGAGGACTTTCTTGACACCATCGCCCTGCGGCTTCGACAGAACCGGGACGGGCCGGTTGATGGCATTCTTCGCCTCCTGCTCGCTTCCCATCGCGTGGTAGAGGTCAAAGCCGAGGAACGAGATGAACCGGTAGACCATGTATGGCGCGAAGGCTGCGATGAACAGCAGCACGATGCCCGAGATCGGCTCGGTCACGGACGCGAGGTCTGCCTCGATCGGGGTGGACACCTGGGTGATCGCGATGAGGAACACGACGACGAGTACGAGCTTCGAGATGATCAGCGCGACGACGAACGCCGCCCACTTACCGATCCATCCGCGGGCGACATCCCACGCCGCGCCCGCAAACGCGATGGGCGCGAGCACGACGGCCACCAACAGCAGGGCTTTGCGAATCAGGAGTGAGAACCACACGATGGCGACCGCGCAGATCATGAGCCCTGCGAGGAAGATCGTGATGATCGCGCCGACGCCGGGAGCCGCGATGTTGATCGTCGTGAGGCCTGCGGTCAGGAGCGCGATCTTGTCGCCCATGGTCGCGGTCGTTTCCCCTGCGGCCTGGACGATGCCGGCGCAGAGTTGGTCGACGACCTCCAGCGCAGTCGCGGTGAGGGTGACGACAACGAAGGAACCGAGTACTGCTTTGGCAGCTCCGAGCGCGGCGCGGGAGAGCGCAGCGGGTTCGCGCCGGATGAGTCCCAGGACCAGCTGGAAGCAGAAGAACAGCAGGACGATGAAGATGCCGATGCCGAAGAGCAGGTTGTAGACGTCGAGGTAGCCGGAGGATTGGACGTCGATGAGAGTGGTGCTGTCGAAGACGGTCCACATGGCTTCGATGAGCCATCCGGCAGCTTGTCCCATTGTGGAAGCGAGCCAATCGAACGGGGCAGAAACCAGCGAAGCAGCGCCTTGGCCGACGGCGTCGCACACGGTGGAGACGACGGGGATATCGCAGACACTCATCGCCGGGTTCCCAATTGGTTGCGACCGAGTGGCCTCAGACCTGCTGTCCGACGTTCCAGAAGAAGTTGATCAACGTCACGGACGCGCCACAGATGACCGCAGCACCACAGGAGATGAGCACGCCGAGCTTGCCTCGTGAGGCAAGGTGCGGGTTCGACGAGTTCGACCCGAATCCCCAGACGATCGCGGCGACGATCAGCCCGAGCACGGACAGAACGAGCCCAACCGTCATGACGGCACCGACGATCGTGCGTAGCTGCGCGATCCCGGGTAGACCGGAGTCGTTGGGAGTGATGTCGATGTCCATCGGCAGGGCAGTGGCGACGGTCGCGATGAGTTCGAACACGGTGGCTCCTCGGCATGAACACCGCCACGGGCGGTAGGCGAAAGATGGTCGAGAGCCAGGTGTGCAGCGCCTCACCACCAGTCGCATGCCGAGTCGCACACGGGCGATGAGGTCAGAGCTGTTCGCCGACGCTGATTAGCCAGTTCACCCAGGACACACCCCCGCCAGCGAGCACCGCTGCGCCAAGCGCGACGAAGACCCCGGCGCGCGCTTTCACCGCAAGCGCGGGGTTGCCGGCGGAAGTAGCGATCGCCCAGACGATCGCGGAGATGATGATCATGAGCACCGCGACGATCAGGATGATCGTGAGCACAGCACCGATGGCGACTTTGAGGTCACCGATACCGCCGAGCCCAGCGAAGTCGGGGAACACGTTCATCACTGACCACCTCCCGTCGCCGAGCACCCGGCACCTGCGGTGGGCTCTGGAAGATCTGCGGCGCCGTGGTCGTTGAGCCACTTTGCGGCGTCGACAGCTTCGGCGTTCGTGCCACCTGGACGGACTTCGAAATGCAGGTGGGCGCCGGTCGAGCGCCCGGAGGAGCCGACATCACCGATGTGTTGACCGGCAATGACGTGCTCGCCGACGATGGCGTGGATGCCGTTCTGCCACATGTGCGCGTACGCGGTCGCAACGGTGACGCCGTCGATACGGTGCTCGAGCACAATGAGCCCGCCGTACCCGCCGGAGAACTCGGCGACTGTGACGACTCCGTCCGCGGCCGCGAGGATCGGCGTTCCATCCGGCGCAGCGAGGTCGGTGCCGGAGTGAAAAGCGCTCTCTCCGGTAAACGGGTCGACTCGTGGGCCGAAGTTGCCTGTGAGTACCCAGGTGCCCTCCGGCAGTGGAAACACAACGCGGGCCGACACCGCAGCGCTCGCGGTCGGCGCAGGAGCGCTCCCGGCAAGTTGCGAGGTGCCGCTAGTAAGAGTGGCGAGGATCTTTTCGGCCACCGGCTCGTAGTTGTTGTACCGGTCGGGGAATCCGGATACCTCGACCGCTTGCGCCGCTTCGCCCTTGCTCAAGTTCTGCCAGTCAGGGATATCGAGCAGGCCACGCGGCGAGGAATAGTTCGGTCCCGTCGGTCCGCCGAAGAACGCCGCAGCCTGATACTCCGGATCCATCAACTCGTCGACCGATCCCCATCCGGATTGCGGGCGCATCTGGAAACAGACCGAGCGAATCGTGATCGGATCCGTTTCCATCGTTCGCATAGTCACCGGACTCTGGGTAGGTGCTCGTGTTTGCGAGCTGCCGCAGCGTTGATTCGGTGAGCGCAGCCATGAGCGCGATCTGGACGCCGTCGCGGGTCACGCCATCGAGCCGCAACCCAACAGAGATGATCGTGGCCGCGTGAGTGAGCTGTTGTCGGTTGAGTGTGAAGGTCTCTCCTTTCGCCGTCGTCACCACAAGCGACTCCGGAATGGGACCGACACCGAGACTCGTCGAGGTGAGGCACGCGATGACGGCGGGGTTTGCGACCAGACCGACCGCGACCAGTCCGAGTGTCGGCGCGAGGAACATGAGTCCGATGAGTGCGATCGCGAGCTTCTTCAGCATGAGTCGGCTGTCCTATCGGAGCGGGTTGTTCAGCTCGGACAGCCGCAGAACGTAGCAACTGTCATCGGTCGGGCAAGCGATGAAAACCGTGAGCGCCACCGCTTGCTGAGCAGTGATCGGATCGCCGTTCCACGTGCCAGCGCGGTGACGGATCCCCTCGATCGTGTACGCCGTCGCGCCTTCGGGGAGTTGTCCAGGCCGTGTCTGCGAGAGCGCCTCAGACCAGGCATCCGGCACGTACATCGACGTGATCTCCAGACGTTGCGTCGTCGCGTACTGACGCAGCTGCACCCATGCGTTCGGCGTCGGCAGGTAAGCGGCGATGTCGGCCGCGAGGCCAGGCTGCTCGATACCAGTGGGATCGGCAACGTCGAGGATCACGCCGGTGTAGTCGAGCAGAACGAAACCGCGGCCGGTGTCCCACGTGAACAGCGCCGTAGCGACGCTACCCGCGAACGTCTCTGCGTCTCGAATGGGCAGGATCTTCGGAAGTCGCGATACCGTCGTGGCCGGTCGACGAGACTCCTCGGTATTCGGCACGGCCTTCGACGAGTTCGGCTCTGGCGAGTCCTCCGGCTCTGGTGATCCGGTGATGAGTCCGTAGGTGCCGACCGCGACGACGAGGAAGGCCATTACGGCGACGGCGATCAGGGCGACCAACGTGCGGCGTGAACGGGGAGCTGTCAGGTGCTTCATGCCGGGCAGGTGCGCAGCCCTGACCCCTGCTCAGACCGCGCGAAGGCTCCGTGCCGCCGACTTGGTGTCTGAGTCGGCATCGTTTCGGAATGCTCGGAGCTGCTCAGCGAAGTCGACCGTGGCATCAACGACGTGGAAGAAGAGGTCGACCTCGGCGTCGCTGAGCTGATGAGCCAGGTCGTCGACGGTGAAATGCCGCCACCAGCCGTCGAGCTCCGTCCACGACACGACGAACGCGCGTACGGGCCACGGGCTATCGCCGTCCGTACGGGCAGCGGGGCTTGGCGACGGGCGTCGCTTGGGCATCCGCTTGCCTTCGATGCGAGCCAGGGCTTCCTCGGCGAGTTTCGCCACGTTCTCCCCAATCGCGCCGGGCTGGGCGGCAGCGACGAGTTGGCGTGCCCGCTCGTAGCTCGGGTGCACGGCTGACCCGCATCCGATGAGCTCCAGCTCGGCTGCGACGCCCTCGCGCACGGACTCGGGCTGGGTCTCATCGTCGACGAGGTGCTGGAGGTAATTGATCTTCTCGAGCGTGGTGTGGGAGGGGCCATCTGGGATCATCGCAGCGGCCTGCTCGCGTGCGTCGCCCACAGCCTCTAACGGTGCCGCAGAATTTGCGGCACCGTCATCTCCGGGTTGGTTGTCTCTGCTGAAGCGCGACGCTTCCTGGCGGCGAGCGGCATCCTCTGCCATCAGCGTCTTGATCTCTCGGTACAGCGTCGCGTTCTCCAGTTGAGTGAGCGGCTTGTGGAGCACATTGTCGTCTTGCTCGGCAAGCAGGTACCCAAGGTCTCCCGAGACGCCCGAACGCACCCACACTTTGACGTGCAGCCACCCGAGTTGCTTGATCGCGGCCAGTCGCCGTGCACCGCAGACGAGTATCCCTTCTGGCGTGACGGTGATCGGTTGCAGCATGCCGTCCCGCTCGATTGACGCGGCAAGCGAGGCGAGGTCGCCGAGCTCCGTCCTGTGGCGTCGCCCGACCCGTATGGAGTCGACCGACCGTTCCAGTTCGATGTGCCCGTTGTCGGTGCTCATCGCCTGCTCCCGTGCGTGGGCGTGGACATCGCGATCGTTATCACCAGGTCGTCATCACTGAGCAACGCGGGCAGCGTGTCGCCGACGAGCAGACGGAACAGGATGCCGCGACCGGTGCTGGTCGACCGGTGTGCAGGGTGTGGATGCCCGAGCAGCACGCGCAGCAGTGCCGCCCACGAGTCGGCAGGCAGATCGAGCAGAGCTCGTGCGTGCTTGTCGCGGCGCAGCAGCTCGTAGGCGCTCTGTCGAGACCCGGCGCGCGCCACCGCGGCGCAGACGTACTCGATCGCTGCGCGCGCAGTGTTCTCCGGCCAGCCCAATGCGGTGAACAGGACGATCGACAGTCCGATCGCACGCTGGGCAGTGTCGACGTCCTCGGGTGCATCGGAGGCGTCGTCGTCTTGAGTGCTCGGATAGTCGTCTTGGACGTGGAACGCCGGATGGTAGTCGGCCAGCGGAGTCTCTCGATCGGCGAACCGCTCGGGGTCATGAAACGCGTAGACGTGAGGGCGGCGAGCTTGGTGAGTCGCGCACAGCAAGCCCTGCCCGCGCTCCTCGGCGATGCAGGTGATTTGAACACCGCGAGTGACGACGGCCCACGGATCGTCCGCTTCCCGTGCGGAGCGGGTTCGCATGACATCAAATGCTGCCGACGCTGCCTCCCAGGGGTCGAGGCCGTGCTTACGTGCCAAGGCGCCGTATTTCTCGGCCGAGAACACGGCGAGATCAGCGGCAACGCGGTCGTGCGCCCAGGCGCGAGCACCCGCGTGATACAGGCGATTGAGCAGGGCGCGCAGCCCTTCGCTCGTTCTGTAGTCCTCGCGCGATCGCGGCGGGGAACTTTGATGGGTCATGGCTAAGACACCTCCTGACATGCAGGTGCGCGCCCGCTCCCCAGCGCGGGTCCTGGATGCCGGTGAGGTTCCCATCAGGTTGTCTCAAGGGTGTGGTTCAGACGGCGCCGACCGCGCCGCGCTCTGTCCCGCGTCGGGAGGAGCCGTGTCCGAATGCGGAGGCGGGTGGGAGTCGTCGGGCTCGCTCCGCGATGCCGCGGGTGCTGGTCGTCGCGGCATCGTGAGCGCGTCGATAAAGCTCGGCTTGGAAGTTGATCCCCGCTCCGGCCACGCGGGAACCGCTGCGCGCCATCAGATCCGTTGGGCGCACCCACTCGACGCCACGGCCGCAGTACGACGCCGGATTCACCACCGCCCGCCGACGGCGACTGCGCACCATTGTCGCTTCGACGGTCTCGGGGGCGGTCGCGACGCCGTCGTCGTCTCGATCGACGTTGCGCTGCGTTTCATTCTCGATCTCGCTCATGCCGATGCCTCCTTGGATGTGGCGGATGCGGCGTCCATCCGTTCCTGCTCGATAGGTGCGCCGGCGAACCAGCGGCCCACCGTCGACGGGTGAACGTCAAGCTCGCGGGCGATCTGCTTGTTCGACCAGCCCTCTGCCCGCAACGCCGTCGCGCGCTCCTGTGGCGACACCGGCGGCATTGTCTTGCTCGGAATGGCGGATTCAGGTGCGCGGATCAGGAGCACCGTCAGATGAGTGATCGCAAGCAAGACCACGGGTGGCACGGCGGCGACGGCCGCGGCGAGGAAGCCGGGCACATCTGAATCGGCGGCGACGACGGCATGAAGCGAGTTCGCGGTCACTGATACTGCCGCAGCGCCCGCGAGGAGCGTCCATGGATACCAGGCGGCTCGTGCATCGGCGAGGGCGACGACGGCGACAGTCGAGACGACGATGACCCCGTCGACGATGAGCGGCCATGCCCACGCCTGCCCGTCGCCGATTCCTGAGCGCGCGGCAAGGTCCGCAAGCGAGGTGAACGATAGCCAGAACGCTCCGGCGGCGATGAATACCGTGCCCGCGACGGCTGTCATGACGGCCACTCGTCGCCCCCCAGTGTTCCTCATGCCAGTGCTCGTAACGCTGTGCCGCTTGATGGCCTGTGTGGTGTCGCCGACGACGCAGAAGATAACGGCCTGGCCGGTGCGCCCTGAACACTTCGGTAGGCAGAGCGGACGGTCGTCGCCACCTCGCGCTCAGTGAGCCCGGCCTGCGCACCGGCCGCCGTCAGCGCATCAAGCGCCTCGAAAGGAGGGACACGCTGTTCCGCCATGCGGCAAGCCGCCCAGAAGACCCCGTGGTTACGTTCGCCTTCCTGCCTCCGAGCGACCCACTGGGCGAGACGCTGCACATCGCCCGATCGGATCGCCGAGTCGCCACCGCTGGCCTGATCGGCCGTGCGGGGAGGATCAAGGAAGTCGCGAAGTCGCTCCGCGTCGCAGCCATGCACGCCTTCACTGGCGAGCCGAAGGATCTCATACCGCCGCAGACGCCCGTCGATCGCTCGACTTGACGGCGGAACGATGATGTAACCGCCGTCGCCGCGGAAGTCGATACCCGCTCGTGCGCACTGCCATGAGCGCTGCTCCGACTCGCTCGCCGCGGGGTAATACAGATGCAGACCGTCCGACGGGGTTCTCACCGCAGCAGTCCAGCCATCCACGAGACCTTCAGCCCGCGCGCGATGCAGCGCCTCGTAACCGTCGACAAAGCCGTGCATATCAACGTCAACGACGACGAGGCCCGATGCGGCGCCGGTCGGGATGCCGATGTTCGCGCAGGGTATCGCCGTCCACCATCGACCCACGAGCACAGGGTCGGTGGTGGCGGCGTGAAATCCTCCAGCCACCGCGGGGCGCTTCCCGCCCGCCGCGCACGGGAACACGGGGATGCCGTGAGCCGCGTAAGCGAGGGCACGCTCAGCGGTCGAGAGCCCACGGGCCGAGCCGTCGAGAGTTCGTACGAACGCGGCGGTGTTCATCGCAGCGACCGCGATTCGGTCAGAGCCGCACGCTCTGCATTCGTTGAGGTCGTCAGTGTATGACTCGCGCGGCTCGAGGTGGCCACACCGATCCGCGCCGACGATCGTTCAAGTCCTGGCGGGGTACCGTCGCCGAGCATCTCGGTGTCGAGCTGGTCCAGAATCTTCATGGCAGCGGCGCGCACCCGTTCGCCCGTTGCGCGGACGATCTCGGCTGGCTCCTGCCCGTCCACCTGCGCTGCCCAGGTCGACACGTACGGAATCGTGTAGCCGCTGGTGTCCATGCCGTGGGCGGCACCGATCATGAGCGCGACCGACTCGGCCTCCACCTCGCCGATACCACGATGCTGTGTCACCACATCCTGATCAGGGCCGTGCATGAGCACATGAGCGAGTTCGTGAGCGAGAGTCTTCACGCGGGCCGCGGGATCCATGTTCTCTCGGACGGTCACGGTCTTCTCGGTATAGTCGGTGACGCCATTCGCGCCGTAGATCATGCCCTCGTGCGCGACGTCGAGAACAGTGAACCCGGCCGCTTCGATCTGCCGTGCGATGCCATTCCAGAGCCCAGACGGGGCCTCGTCCTTCAGCAGAGTCGGCGTCGGTGGCGTCGGAAGCGCGTCGCCGGAAGTCTGGGAGACATCCCACACGTACGCGGGGCGAACACCGATCATCTTCGAGCGCACAATCTCACCGGGACGCGGTTTCTCGAAGCGATTGAGTCGTCGCCACGATGCCGGATCGGATGGATTGGGTGACGCGAAACGCCCCGTTACGGGGGCGAGGATCTGATAGCCGGGCTGTCCCTTCCCCACCTGGCGCCCCAGATGCTGCCACTGCTTGTACCCGGCGACGTACGACGGCGTCGGCTCCGATACGAGTCCTGCTTCGTGGGCCAGAGAGTGCTGGGTCCAGATCAGCAAAGTGTTGTTGAAAGAGCGGCTGCGGAAACGGGCCGCGAAGGTGAGTGCCTTCGCCCAGTCGTCCCCAGACACAAGTCGATCGACGGCCTCCGCCAGCTTCTCGTGGACCTCGTCAAGCTTGGCTTCGCGCGCTGCGTGGCGATCTTCGGTCGCGACCATCGGATGGCCTCCTCTCTGGGACGCCACAACCGGGATAGGCGCGGCGACACACCAGAGAGGTGGGCGCGGACGCCCGCGAGAGAACGATGGGGGATGCGGCGGCACGGCTCGCGCACGCTCGTCGCGCGCGAGCATGGCAGAGCGCGCAGTCGTTATCGTCATGGTTCTGGGCATGATTCGCCTCCCTTTGAGCAGGAGTGCAGTCGCGCCACATCACGAGCGTTGAGCATGCTCAAACGGTCTGGGATTTCAGTTCTAACATCGACGTTGAGCATGCGCAACTGTTGATTTGGTCATGCTCAACGGGTAAATTGAGCTTGCACAAAGGAGGTCAGCGAGTATGACCGAAGACGAGAGCAAGGATGCGGCAGCGGATCTCGCGAGACGCCTGCGGCTGCTGCTCGACGTCGCAATCGCCGAGTCTGGTGCTGAACCGACGTACTCGCAGATTGCCGCCTACTTGGGTGACCGCGGCACCAATCTGTCGAGATCGCGCTGGACCTACATGGTGAACGGCCACCGCTACGTGCAGGATCCGGAGGTGTTCGAGGGACTGGCGGCATTCTTTGACGTTGACGCCGAGTTCCTTTTGGGTGCGGATGGGGCCGCGGTCCCGGCAAGAGTTAGCGCGCAGCTTGACCTTGTGCGCTCCATGCGCGCTGCGAAGGTCAAGACCTACGCAGCCCGCACGCTTGGAGACATCTCGCCGAGAGCGCTCCAAGCCATCAGCAAGTTCCTTGATGAGGAAATGGCACACACAGTCGAGCAGTGACGACGTCCCCCGAAGCGGAGTGGACGCCGGTAGATGCCCTCGAAGAGAGTGAGCACACCGTGAACCTTGATCAGGCCGTCACAACGGCCGTGACGGACCTCGCCCTGGGTAGCGTCTTCACGTTCGAGGACTTGCTGGGCGCCGTGAGGCAGCGTCGTCGACGACGCCTCCGCGTCGTCGAGCTGAGTGCGTTGGGCGACAATGATGGCGTCTGCGCAATATGGCTGACGACCGGAGCAGAGGACGTGATCCTTCATGCGCACAGCGACTCGGTCCTGCATCAACAACAGTTCGTGCTCCATGAGTTCGCGCACATACTGCTCGGACACTGCGACGGCGACGAATGTTCCGTCGCGGACGCTCTTCTGCCGGACATCCCACCGCACACCAGGGCGCGTCTACTCAGACGCCAGGATTTCGACACCGAGACCGAGATTGCCGCCGAGTCACTGGCAGACCGGCTCGCGGCGGGTATTCGGGGGTCTGTTTTCGCTGAGTCTCGTTATTCGGAAATCTTCGGATGATCCAGACGCTCATCGCGTCGCTCTTGTGGGTGCTCGTGGCGAGCCTGCTCATTTTTCGACGTCGGCGGACGGACCGCAGTATTACACACGCTGCCCTCACGATCGCTGTCGCCATGACTCTCAACGTCGACGCCGTCTACGTCGCCGTCGATGGTTGGCTGGGATCGACAAATTACGCAATGTTGCTTTCGGATGGCCTTCTGATCATCGGGCTCTTCTTCCTCGGGCGAGCGGCGATGAAGGCTGGTGAGTACCGTCCGCGGCTGGTTCGCGCAGCGGTCGGTCGTCCCGCATTGTTCACTGCACTTGTCGGCACATCAATTGCGTTCTTTCTTATCGATCGCGGAGGGACGACGGTGACCTTCATGCGCGACCTCGGTGTGCAGCCGTGGGTCGCGGCCTATTCGATCATTGTGTTCACCTACTGCGGGATCATCCTGGGTGCGATGCTCACACTCGCGATTAGGCAGTTCCGCATCGGTCAAGGAGCGGACCTGGTTCCCGCTTTGCTACTCCTCATCGGCTCGAGTTCAGGTATCGCGCTCAGCGTCGCCGTGATCACCATGGATCTGGCGCACGTCACCGGCAAGCTTCAATTCATGCGCTCCGTCGGTGCCGCGTACGGGCCGCTGTCCCTCCTCGCCTTTCTTTTCTTGTGTGCGGGCTTCGCCGTGCAGCCGATGGTCCGCAACTTGCAGGAGCGGGCTCGTCGGGCGCGAACGGCCGAGATGTTGCAGCGACTCGACTCACTGTGGCATCAGGCTGTGCGAGTGCGGCCGGGTCTCAGCAGGGCGCAGTCTTCGACATCGCAAATCGAAGACCAAGAAAACCGCCTCCACCGTGAGATCGTCGAGATCAGAGACGCGATGATCGACCCGCGTACTGCGTTCGAGGTCACTAAAACGGAAGAGACGCTACTCGAGCAGGCGGAACGTCACCTCCTTGGAAGCAGCGGCGCAGGTGCCAACGGAAAACACGCGGTCGTTCCGCGGCACTCTTCTGACGAACGAGACCGAACATGAGGCGCATCTTTGCAGCGAGTGTTGTGCTCCTCGGTGTGGGTGCGATGAGCCTCGGCTGGGTCCTCGCTCGGAAGTTAACGTCGGGGGTCGGGTCTCGCACCTTCGACTTGAGACTTCGAGATATCGAGACTGACGGGGATCGGCGTTTGCTGATTCTCGACCGCACTCGTTCCACGGCCGCGCCAGGCATCTTCAGCCTGTGGTTCGAAACGGGGGAGTGGGTGCGAGTCTCCGACGAGGTGATCGACCGAGGGCCAGGCCAGATCGCTCGGGTCGTGACGCATGCCGCGTCCGGTCGACTCCCATCTCTGGGGGCATCCTTTTCGTGGAGCGGGATCTACTTCGATGGCCCCGCGGCGGCTGGCCTCAGCGTGCGGGAGGTCTTAATCACTACGCCCGCGGGTCCGGCCCCGGCATGGCTCGCCGACGGCGAGCACCGCGCTGCGACATGGGCGATTCACGTCCATGGCATGGGCGGGCGCCGACGAGGAACGCTGCGCGGTGTGCAGGTGACTGCTGAGCTTGGCTGGACGTCGCTCGTCGTCAGCTTCCGCAATGACGGTGAGGGGCCGAGCGTTGAGAAGGGTCGCTCAACGCTGGGCTACTCGGAGGCCGACGATGTCGAGGCTGCTGTCGAGTATGCCGTCAAACAGGGCGCTGAGCGGATCATTCTCTTTGGCTGGTCGTTGGGCGCTGCCATTGCTCTGCGCGTTGCCGACCGGATGCGGTCTGCGGGGGTGATAATCGCGCTGGTACTGGACTCTCCAGTGCTCAATTGGATCGAGGTGATCGAGGCCAATTGTGCACGAAGCGGACTGCCTGCTGTGGCGGGCCGTCTCTCGTTGCCCTGGTTGACGCTTGATCCGCTCGCTCGCATAGCGGGGCTGCCGGGGGCCGTCTCGCTTCGGGAGATGGACTGGATCGAGCGAGCCCGAGAACTCACCGTACCGACCTTGATCCTGCACGGCGATCGAGACGATTCGGTCCCCCCTGCGGTCTCCGAAGCCCTCCGCGATCGACGTCCTGGCTTCGTCGAACTAGTTGCGTTCGCGGCGGGCCATTCCCTGGCATGGAATTCTGACCCTGAGCGCTGGCGTTCGAGTGTCAGTGCCTGGCTATCGGCAGTGGTCGTCGATTGAAGCACGGCGATCTCTGTTGCTACTAGTTCGCACGGCATTACACGGGCAGTGCCGCACATACACGGTGATCCTGCGCGGATGTCGGGGCGCCTCGAGCTAGCGCACTAATCAGCTGCCACGCCTCTTGCAGATCGAGGGCGAGCCCGCTTTCGGCGGCTGCCGCTCACCTCCTGAGCAGGAGGAGAAGGGCGGACTCATGACGGTGTCGATGCGCGTGATGAGCGCAGGAGACGGGTACAGATACCTGCTGCGCACCGTCGCGGCTGGCGACGGTGACAGGTCGCTTTCTACCCCGTTGACGCGGTACTACAACGCCGAGGGCACCCCGCCGGGCCGCTGGCTCGGAGCTGGGGTGACCGTGCTCGGCGACGGGAGGATCGGGGTGGGCGATCAGGTCTCCGAAGCTCAGCTCCAGCTACTGGTCGGCATGGGCCGGCACCCCGTCACCGGCGAACCGCTCGGCCGTGCGTACCCCGATTATCGGAGCGCGGCCGAACGCATCGAGGCGCGCACCGCGGCACTCGATACAGCCCTCGGGCCCGCGTCCCGTGTCGAAGCGGTCGCCGCGATCGGGGCAGAGGAGGCCGGGCGGGGGAGGCGGCGGGCGGTGGCGGGGTTCGATTTCACGTTCTCGATCCCGAAGTCTGCGAGCGTCTTGTGGGCGGTCGCGGATGCGGGGACGCAGGCGTTGATCGCGGACGCGCATCATGCGGCGGTTGCGGACGTGGTTGCGTTCATGGAGCGGGAGGTTGCAGCGACCCGCACCGGTGCAACCGGTCGCGATGGTGCGGTTGCGCAGGTGGACGTCCGCGGTCTGATTGCTACGGCTTTTGATCACTACGACTCGAGGGCGGGTGATCCGCACCTGCACACGCACGTCGTGATCAGCAATAAGGTGCAGACCGTCCTCGACGGCGGGTGGCGGTCGTTGGACGGGCGGCCGATGCACGCCGCCGTGGTCGCTCTCTCCGAACTACACGAGACGGTCTTCGCTGACCACCTGACCCGGACGCTCGGTGTCTCGTGGGAGGCGCGAGAGAGGGGCCGCGACCGGAACCCGGCATGGGCGATCACCGCGGTGCCGGAGGCGCTGGTCCAAGAGTTCTCCACCCGTGCCCGGCACATCGATGCCGAGACCGATCGCCTCATCGGCCAGTACGTCGCGACGCGCGGGCGGCGGCCGTCCCCGACGACGATCATGAAGCTCCGCGCCCGGGCTACGCTTTCCACCCGGCCGGAGAAGGTGGTGCGGTCGCTGGCCGACCTCACCGCGTCCTGGCGGGAGCGAGCCGGGCGGGTGCTCGGGTCGGAAGCGACCGCGTGGGCGCGCACCGTGACGGCGAACGAGAAGCCGCTGCTGCTGCGCGCCGACGACGTACCGTTGGATGTGATCGCCTCGCTCGGACGGGACGTGGTGACCGCGGTGGGTGAGAAGCGATCCACCTGGCACCATTGGAACCTCATTGCTGAGGCCGCGCGGCAGACGATGGGCTACAGGTTCGCATCGACCGAGGACCGAGAAGCCGTCGTTGGCCTGGTCGTGGACGCTGCCGAGGCCGCGTCGCTGCGCCTGACCCCGCCCGAGCTCGCGTCGAGCCCGGCGGCGTTCCGCCGGCCGGATGGCACGAGCGTGTTCCGTCCGAAGCACTCCGCCCTGTTCACCTCCGAGGTCCTGCTAGCCGCCGAAGACCGCCTTCTCGAGCGCGCCCGCACCACCACGGCACCCACCGTGCCGCTGATGACCGTCGGACGGATTACCAAGCGCCCCGACAGCAAGGGGCGGCTGCTCGGAGACGACCAGGCGGCCGCGCTGACGAAGATCGCGGTCTCCGGTCGGGTGGTCGACGTGCTCGTCGGCCCGGCCGGGGCGGGGAAGACGACGGCAATGGAGGCGTTGCGGCGGGCGTGGGAGCGGGGAAACGGGCGCGGCAGCGTGGTCGGCTTGGCGCCGTCCGCGGTCGCCGCGCAGGTACTCGCAGACGACCTCGGCATCCAGACCGAGAACACGGCCAAGTGGCTCGACACGCACCACCGCACGGGCCAGACGTTCCGCACAGGTCAGCTCGTCATCGTCGATGAGGCATCGCTGGCGGGCACTATCCCCCTCGACCGCATCACGAGCCTCGCCGCGGACGCGGGCGCGAAGGTGCTGCTGGTCGGGGACCACGCCCAACTCCAGCCCGTCACCGCCGGGGGTGCGTTCTCCCTGCTCGTTCACGACCGCGACGACGCGCCGGAGCTGGTCGATGTACACCGGTTCGTCAACCCGTGGGAGACGAACGCATCACTCGGTTTGCGGCACGGGCGCACCGACGTCATCGACACCTACGCCTATCACGGCCGTGTGATCGGTGGAGAGACCGAGGAGATGATCGACGCCGCCTACACCGCCTGGCGGGCAGATTCCCTCGCTGGCCGGGCGAGCGTCCTCGTGACCGACTCCCTCGAGTCTGTCCAGGCGCTCAACAACAGGGCGCGGGCTGATCTGATTCTTGACGGCACGGTGAACGCCCAGCGCGAGGTTGAGCTGCACGACGGCACGAGAGCCGCGGCCGGGGATACCGTCATTACCCGCCGCAACGACCGCCGCCTGCGTGTCGGGCGGTCCTGGGTCCGCAACGGCGACCGGTGGATGGTCGCCGAGGTCCGCGACGATGGCGCCCTCACCCTCCGACGGGCAGGGCGCAGGTGGGGCGGGTCGGTGGTGGTCCCGGCCGAGTACGTGGCAGAGCACCTGGACCTCGGCTACGCCATCACCTCCTACCGTGCGCAGGGCATCACCGTGGACTCCTCGCACGTCCTCGCGGATGCGTCGATGACCAGGGAGACATTCTATGTCGCCATGACTCGCGGACGCGAGGAGAACATTGCCTACGTCGCCGTCGATAACCCCGATCTCGCCCACGACGGCCCGCACCCCGGCGACAATACTGAGGCCACCGCTCGGTCGGTGTTGGTCGGGGTGCTGCAGCACGTCGGCGCCGAGCTCTCCGCGCACGAGACCGTGGCCGCCGAGCAGGATACCTGGGCCTCGATCGCGCAGCTCGCTGCCGAGTACGAGACCCTGGCCGCCGCCGCACAGCACGATCGTTGGGCCGCACTCATTCGATCCTCCGGGCTCGGCGGTGACGATGCCGAGGCCGCGATCGCCTCGTCCACGTTCGGGGCGCTGACCGCCGAGCTTCGGCGGGCAGAGGCGAACCAGCACGACATTGCGACCTTGATGCCACGCCTAGTCAGGGCGCGCGGGTTCGGAGACGTCGATGACATCGCCGCTGTCTTGCACGACCGCGTCGCGAAAGCGACCTCCCGCCCAGCGGGCGTCGGCCGTGCACGGAGGGCACCGCGCCTGATCGCCGGTCTCATCCCGGAAGCCGCAGGCTCCATGCCGTCCGAGATGCGGCGGGCGCTGACCGAGCGGCGCGCGCTCATCGAGAACCGCGCCGATGCCCTCCTCAACACCGCGCTCACAGACAAACACGAGTGGATCGCGAAGCTCGGCACGCAACCGAAGCAGCTTCGTGCTGCCCAGGCATGGCGCTACGGTGCCCGCACCATCGCCGCCTACCGCGACCGCTACGGGATCACCGGATCGTCACCGGTCGGGGGGCCTGCCGAGGCGGAGGCGCAGAAGATCGACGCCACCCGCGCTCGTGCCGCCCTCGCCCGGGCACAAAACCTCGCCCAGGCTCACCCGCCAGAGCAGGAAGGAACCCGCCGCACCGGAACGCAGCGAGTCGGGCCGTCGCTGTAGCTGGTTTGTTTCGACTGGTCCGTCGGATCCGGAGTCTGGTTCGTCTGCGCGATCGAGACGTCACCCTTGGTTCGCGCAGTCGCAGGCGAGATCGTGAACATGCCCGCAAGAGCTAACATCGGCCGTCGTCGCGTCCACGGTGCCCTCGATATACAGTCGGGACTTAGCGCGTGAAAGCGTCGGTGGTGGTGTCGCTCGCAACCGCGCCGAAAACGGTAAGACCGATGTTCCGGCGCGGTTTGGTTTCGGCAGGGGGTTTCGGTGCAACAAACTTCGGCGTGTTGCACACCAGGGAGCAGTCGGCGATCGATTCACCGTAAATGATCGTTTTCGGTGGACCGGCCGACGTCGACGACCCGGTAGGCGACACGCCGATCAACGATCCGCCGAAACCTCCGGCCGAAACCAAAGGCGCCGAAACCTAGGCGGTACCGTTTTCGGTATGGCACATGAAGTGGGGTACGCCCGCGTCTCGAAGCGGGAGCAGAATCCCGAGGCGCAGGAGGCCGAGCTGCACGCTGCCGGATGCGAACGGGTGTTCGTCGATCACGGCGAGTCCAGCCGCGTCATCGACTCGGGGGAGAGTGTTCCTGGTCCGCGACTGCGGCCAGAGCAGCAGAAACCGCGAGTGGTACGTAGAAAGCACGAGAAGGCAGCAGGTCGGCAGTAGCCGCGTGATTCCGCACCTCCCAGCCTCCGCCGGCGATAGCTGGTATTTCTGAGAGTAACTCTCTGAGGCCCCGGCGAAACAGCTGGTCAGAGGCCCGGATCCGCGAGTAGGTAGCGGATCCGGGCGTCTTTCATCCCCTCTTCGAAATGAAGAGGAGGACAGAGATGACCAGGAGTACCCGTTCGGTGGGGCACGCCGGGGGGCACAAGCGCACCTTCGAGCTGTACGAGGAGATGTCGACCAGACGGAAGACGGCTCCGACGTGCCTCAGAGGTCGTGCCGATCGTGCCCTTGTGGCGGATGGAAAGGCTCAAGTCCCGCGGAATCCCGGGGAACTAGTCAGTGCCGTCCGGCGATGGCGTCCGCGAACTGAGCAATTGGTGAGGTCGTGGATCGACCGTGAGACTCACTACTGTCGGCGATCCCGTACGCGGCGTAGAGGCTCTTCGTCGCTAGCCAGCGCAGCGGTTCGGGCTCCCATTTGCGTACGCGGTGATTGACCCAGGGCAGCGCAGTCAGTTCGGTTTGACGTTCGAGGATGAGATCGGTGAGCGTACGGGCTGCCAAGTTTGTCGACGTGACCCCGGTCCCTACGTAGCCGCCCGCCCAGGCCATTCCGGTGTTGCGATCGAGCCCGACTGTAGCCGACCAGTCCCGCGGGACGCCAAGGACGCCAGACCAGACGTGATCAATCTTTGCTGCCGCTGTCACCGGGAACATGTCGTGCAGCACTTCGCTGAGGCGTTGCACAGTTGCGCCCTGGGTCTGGCCGTCGACATCGGTTCGGGAGGCGTAGCGGTACGGAACGCCCCTTCCTCCAATTGCGATGCGGTCGTCAGCGGTGCGCTGCGCATACATGTAGACGTGTGCGAAGTCTCCGACGACCTCCCCCTCGTTCCACCGCAACTGTTCCCAGACTTCGCTGGGCATGGGCTCGGTGACGATGAGAGAGGAGTTCATGGGTAGCCACAGTCGGCGGAGGCCTTTGAGTCGGGCCGTGAAGCCTTCTGTCGCACGGATGACCATGTCGGCTGTGACTGTGCCCTCCGTTGTGACCACCTTTCGCGGACTGATCTCCATCGCCGTGGTGTCCTCGTAGATCTTCACGCCGAGAGTCTCGACCAGGCGGGCGAGCCCGCTGACGAGCTTCGCGGGGTGGATACGCGCACTGTGTGGGTGCCAGACCGCTGCCCTGGTTCCTGAGACGCTGACCTTCTCGACTGCGTCGGTCGCCTCAAGGAGCTCGAGGTCGGAGGTCCGCCAACGGCGCTCCGCCTCCGCGAATACCCGGAGGCGGAACTCCTGAGCTCGCGTCCTGGCGACGGTGAACTCACCTCCCTTCTTCACGTCTGCATCGATGCCTTCTGTTGCGAGCGTTCGTATGACTTCGTCGACGGAGTCGTTCATCGCCTGCTGGAAGTTCTCGATTGCGTCGTGACCGTGGCGCGCCACGTACTGATGGCGTCCGCCGGTGATGGAGTTGGTGAGCCAGCCACCATTGCGGCCGGATGCGCCGAACCCGATGTGTCGCTGCTCGATGATCGCGATGCGGAGGCTTGGGTCTGCTTTCTTGATGTAGTAGGCCGTCCAGAGGCCGGTGTACCCGGCCCCAACGATTGCGACGTCGACTGCTACCGATCCAGGCAACCGAGGTCGTGTTACCGAGGCGCCTCCCAACTGCTCCCACCAGTGCGAGACGCGTCCATTCATCAAGGTTCCTTGAAGCCTGCTCATATTGCTCTCTTTATGCGGTCGGGGTGATGTTTCCAGATAGTTCAAGGTCGGAGCCATCGCTGGCGTAGCCAGGCCTCCACGACGAAGCGAGCGGCAGCATCCTCGATGTCGATTCCGATCGATGCCGCTACCCGTCGCAGGCGATAATGCACGGTGGCGCGGTGGACACCGAGTTGCTCCGCCATATCGGTCATGCGCGCGCCGTGAGCAACATAGGCCTCCAAGAGCTGGATAGTCTCATCAGGCGCCGAGGCAAGTCGGCGCAACGGTTCGGGGAGAAGATGGTTAAGAGGTTCGTCAGTCAGAAGAGTGGCGATTGAGACGGCGATCTGGTCCGCGCCCCACGAAGCGGTCCGCGTCCCATGAGAACGTGCGACGCGGACAGCAACGAGCGCCTGTTCGTACGACTCCCACGTATCCGCGAGTTCGGCGACAGAGGCTCCGACTCCGACGACGGCATTGAGAGGTTCCTGCACGTCGGCGTCATCGGTCTCACGGATGATCGACGCAACAATGCTCTCGAGTGCCCCCTGATCAGGCTCATTGCGAAACCCGATCAGGATCAGAGCCTCCGGCGTGGTGGGCACGAAGCTATAGGCGTCAATCATCGGTGTGGTGATCGCTCGGAGCAGCGATCGCGAGATCAGTTCGCGCGGCGGCGGGCCTCCCCAGGCCGCCCAATCTGCCTCGAACGAAAGACACAACGCCACGAACCGACGAGACCTGGTGAACATGCCCAGGTCTACGAGCTCGCTCGCGGAATGTCGCCGACTCGGCGCATCCGGTGTGAGCAGGCCTAGCATCTCCGATTCGATCTCTGCATTCACTGCGTCTATCGACTGCGAGACGTTGATCAGTAACGCACGCAGCGTGTCAGCGGCTTCGCTCACCAGATCAGCCTCGCTCGCGGTGAGCGGTTCGCGAAGAGTTACCCAGAGGAAGCCCAGCACCTCGTAGCGGGAGCGCAACGCGGTCGCGAGGCGTGGATACTCGTTGCCCAGCGACGGCATGGGCTCGAGAACGCTGGGCTCAAGCCATGTGTGTATCCGGCGGGACCGGAGCTCCGTGTCGAGGGCTGCGCTGGGTCGTCGGGCCGTCAGGGTGTGCAATCGCGCCGGATCGATGTCGTCGAAGTGCGCGCTACTCGCGAGTAACACGAAATCGCTGTCTTCCAAAACGACCGAACGGCGAAGAGACGAGGCGAGTCGGTCGACGGTCTCCTGCACGGCGTCGAACATCGGGCCTCCGCTACTCGATCTGCGAGAGGCTTCCGATTCTACGCCGCTACACCCTTGTGGCACCGTCACACCACGAGCGCTCCGCCCTTGAGCACCGCCGAGACATACATGAATCTGCCAATCTCGTCGAGGTGCGCACCACGCACGGCGACCAGATCCGCATACCGGCCGGGAGCGATCGCCCCGACATCTTCAGATCGGCCGATGCACTCCGCCGCAACCGAGGTCGCTGACTGAAGCGCCTGCATCGGTGTCATTCCCCATTCGACGAACTCTTCGAGCTGTCCGGCGTTGCGGCCATGCGGGAACACAATCGCGTCGGTGCCGTATGCGATGCGCACTCCCGCCTCGATCGCCAGCCGCACGGCTGTACGCGCCGATTCCCCGACAGCGGCCGTTTTCTCTCGCACGCCGGAGGGGTAGTCCTCACGAGCGCCGTGGTCCTCGAGCCACCGAAGCAGGTACGTCGTCGGCACGTAGTAGGTGCCGTGATCGAGCATCGCTGACATCGCGGCCTCCCCCAGCAGTGTTCCGTGCTCGATGGTGCGAACGCCGGCACGAATCGCGCGGAGTGCGCCTTCTTCACCGTGCGCATGTGCGGCGACGTATAGGCCGTTCAGTGCCGCCTCCTCCACGCAGGCGCGTAGCTCAGCCTCGCTGTACTCGGGCGCGCCTGGGATCGTGCCCGTCGCATAGACCGCGCCCGTCGCGATGATCTTGATGACATCGGCACCTCGGTGCGCGATGCGGCGAACCGTCGACCGGACCTCATCAGCCGAGTCAGCCACCCAGAAGCGGTACGCGCGCGGAAGTTCGATGTCGAGCGCAAGATCAGTGATCTCGCCGCCCCCGGACGAGCAGGTGACGTACGCGCCAGCACACACCATTCGCGGACCCTCGCAGATCCCCGAGTCAATTGCGTCGCGCAGGTCACAATCAGTGAAGGCACGGAAGCTCCCGACGTCGCGGACGGTCGTGAAGCCCGCGCGCAGGGTCGCACTGGCGTGGCGCACCCCGAGCAGAACGTCCCGCGCAGCGGAGCCGGTCAGATATGGGCTATAGCTGCCGTGATCGAGTTCTCCGACGAGGTGCGTATGCAGGTCGATGAGCCCTGGAGCGACGAGGTGCTCGCTCAGATCGAGCACATCAGCGCCCCCGTGCTTCGACGCCGACCAGGGCTCCACCGCGGCAATGCGCTCGCCATCGACGATGATGGCGTGGTCAGCGAGCACCTCGCCGGTGAGCACGTCGGCAACCGCACCGGCTCGGATCGTCCTGATGGTGGAGGGAGGGGTGTTCATTCAGGTCTCATTTCCTTTGGGTGCGCGGCTCAAATAGTTCGAGTCAATCGAATCGCGACGCTTCTTGTTTTACGACTGGTGTGGAAATCGTCGTACGCGATTACGACGGGTGTCGGAGGTCTCGCCGCACGCGACCGACGATGATAGTCCGATGGACAACGACTCAGCTTTTCCCGCTCTCCCGCGAGACGTATTGGAGATTTCATGACTTCTGCCCCTTGGATCCGGCAATTCGAGCTGAAGACCGCAGCCGGTTCGATCCGCGTACGCGAGTGGGGCAATCCCGATGGGACACTCATCGTCTTCCATCACGGCACTCCCAGTAGCTCGAGCTCGGTTCCCGGGGGGTGGACCGGCCCGACTGATGCCGGTGTCCGCGTGTGTTCCTATGATCGGCCCGGCTACGGTGCGTCAGCCCCTGTACCGGGGCGCACGATCGGAGATGCCGCGGAATGGAGTAGGCGCATCGCCGACGCTTGCGAGGTCGAGCGATTTGCGGTGATGGGGACTTCCGGTGGTGGCCCGCACGCCGTTGCAGCGGCGGTAGCCCTGCCGGACCGTGTGCGGGCGCTGTGCGTCGATGTCGGCCTTGGGCCGGAAGGCTTCGGATTCGACGCTTCGACGGGGATGGTGCCAGAGACCTCCGTCGAGATCGAGGCCGCCCGTGGAGGAGAAGCCGCTCTGCGCGATCACCTGCAATCGCTCGGCGACGGTGAGGACTCGTTGGCTGATTGGTATGAGCGCCTCCCTCCGAGCGACCAGGAGGTGCTGGCGCGGCCCGAGGTGCAGCGCGAGGATGCTTTCGAGAGCAAGGAGTGGCCGACTTTCGGTATCGACGGCTGGGTCGAAGACGACCTGGCGCTGTTCCACCGAGCATGGGGGCTCCCTTCCGTCTCGGTCCACGTGCCAACTCTGCTGCTCTACGGTGAGGCGGACGTGCTCGTTCCTATCTCTCATGGGCATGCCTGGCACAAATTGATCCCGCATGCCGAACTGAAGACCGTTCCGAATGGTGGACACTGGCTCCGCGACCACGAGGTTGATGCACTGCGGTGGTGTTCCTCCATCGTCCGCAGCAACGAGTCCTGACGGCGCTGCACGCACGGTCCTCCGCGAAGTTGAGGACCGTGCGTGCACCAGACGTGAGCGTCGTGTTTCGGCCTGCGCTCAGGCTGTCACGAAGTCGCCGACGAACCCCTCTCGGGCCGTTCGAGACCGAGATTCTCACGGAAAGTCTTCCCCTCATACCCCTCACGCAGAAGGCCACGCGCGCGCAGCTCCGGCACGACAGTCTGATTGAAGACATCGAGCCCATCGGGCAGGTAGGTGGGACTGATGATGTACCCGTCCACCGCGCCGGCGGTGAACCAATCGGCAAGTTCGTCGGCCACCGACTGCGGTGTGCCAATGACGACCCGATGCCCATAGGCGCTGACGACCTTCTGGTAGAGCTCTCGAAGGGTCAAGTTCTCTCGTCGACCGGTTTCGATGATCAGCTCGCGGCGGCTCTTGTAGTTCTCTGTCTCGGGGAGATCTTCGGGGAGCGGCGAGTCGAGGGGCAGGTTGGTGACGTCGTAGTCCAGCAGTTGGGAGAGTCGCGTGAGACCGACCTCCGGGTGGATCAACGACTGCATCTCCTTGTACTTGGCGTGCGCTTCCTCCATCGTGGCTCCGATGATCGGCTGGACCCCGGCGATCACACGGACGCTGGATGCAGAGCGGCCGTACTTGGCTGCACGCATCTTGATGTCGTTCGTGAAGGCGAGGGCCGCGTCCAGGGAGTTCTGCGCTGTGAAGGTCACTTCCGCGTATTTCGCCGCGAGCTCTCGACCGGCCTCGGAGGAACCTGCCTGCACCTGGACAGGGGCACCTTGCACGGGTCGACGGACGTTCAGCGGTCCTCGCACGGAGAAGTGTTTGCCTTCGTGATTCAGGCGGTGCATCTTGCGAGGATCGAAGTACCGGCCGGTTTCGCGATCGCCGTCGAAGGCATCGTCGTCCCAGCTTTCCCAAAGCCCCTGCGCTACCTGAAGGAATTCCTCGGCACGCTCGTAGCGATCGACGTTCGCGAGGTGCTCGGACCGGCTGAAGTTCCGCGCCTCCTCGGGCACATAGGACGTCACAAGGTTCCAGCCCAGCCGGCCTCCGCTCAGCTGGTCGATCGAAGCGAGCTTACGAGCAACGTGATACGGCTCGTTGTAGGTGGTCGACTGGGTCACCACGAGCCCGATGTCCTTCGAGGCGACAGCGAGTGCAGCAATGAGCGTGAGCGGCTCGAAACGGTATACGAGAGGGTCACGACTGAGCATCTCGTCTTCGCCCGCGGGCATGCTCAACTCATCGGCGATGAAGATGAAGTCGAGCATCGCCCGCTCGGCGCTCTTGACGACCTTCACCAGCTCCGGGAACGTCGCATCGACGTTCGTCAGCGCTCCTTCGTGGCGCCACCCTGCGATGTGAGAGCTCGTCGGAGAGATTAGGGCGCCCAGGATCATCTTGTCGTCGCGCTCAGTGTCGCTCATGGAATGGATTCCTTCCGGTTCAGTGGTCATTGAGATGGTTGGCCAGTTCATGTGTCGTTTTCATCAAGGCTTGAGCGGCGCGATCCACACCCTCAGCGCTCGTGTCAGCCATCCCGTACAAGCCGAGGACGAACTCCACCGGGCCAGAATCACGCCTGATGGGCGCACTGATGCTGTGCACCTGTCCCTCCGCCGGTGCGAGCGCGAATGGCAGCTCTGCTCCGGGGTCCAGGACCGAGACCGTCGGTGAGCTGGACGGTTGGTGCGAGGGGTCCTCGATCGAGACGGAGTATCCGCGGCGACGGATGACGTCGAGCATTTCGAGACCTGCTCTAGCGGTTTCCGTGTCCTGTGCCTTGCGTTGCCACCGATCGACATCGGATGACGACGCCCACGCCATCGCGGTTCGACCGAACGGAGCGGCCAAAGAAACTCGCTCGCCGACGAGCATCGCCCGCTGCGAATCGGACCGCACTCCTGCGCTGGCCATGATGAGAATGTCGTCCCGTTCCGAGGTCGCCAAGACGCACTCGCACCCCAGCGTCGACGACAGCTCCTCCATCAGCGGTCGCGCACGATCGACGAAGGCGAGATTGCTTGCGACATTTAAGTAGGGCGAGACCATCGTCTGCGGCGTAAAGCTTCCGTACCCGCCCTGGAAGAACAGCAACGGCAGCTCCGTGTTCGGTGCATCCATCTCGACCACAGCGCCCAGCACGATGACGTGATCGCCAGCGTCGAGCACGTTCACAATCTCGCAATCGATCCACGCTGCGGATCGCTCGAGAATCGGCGAGCCAGTCGCACCGGTCCGCCACGGTTCGCCTGCGAACCGGTCAACACCCTCAGCGCGGAACGCCCGGCAGACAGGTTCCTGAGCCACCGTGAGGACATTCACGCAGAACGATCCCGCCGCTTCGATCTGGGGCCACGTCGTGGATGTACGAGTGGGCATGAAAGAGACCAGCGGCGGGTCCAGGGAGACGGAGGCGAACGTGCCGACGATCATGCCGACAGGCGACCCGTCCTGGCTCGTTGCGGTGACCATAGCGATGCCGGTGGGGTACTGACCCATCACCTGTCGATAGCGCGCCGGATCGAGCACGGCGGAGGGACTCTGGGGCCGGGGAGAGTTCTCATTAGTTTTCATGACGCTTGATACAATAACATCGAACTCCGCGGTCTAGGGGCATGAATTCGGAGGCATCGTCCACCTAAGCTGAAGCACGAACCGGCGTGCTCCTTTCGAGCCTGCGACCGATGGTTTCTTATGCAAGGAGTTTCACCATGGCCCGCCCCCCTGCTCCTGAGCGCAGAGACGAGATTCTCGAGTTGGCCATCGCCTACCTCGCTCAGAACGGGCTCGCGAACCTCACGATGCGCAATCTCGCCACTGCGCTCGGAGCCACCACGAGCGTGATCTTCTATCAGTTCGGCTCGAAGGAGAAGCTCGTCGAGGCCGCCTTGACGCGAGCGAGGGAAGCCAACCTCGCGATGCTCGAAGATCTGCGATCGACCGATGCCAATGCGACAGTCGCGCAGGCCTTCGTGGCGATCTGGGATTGGTGGATGCGCGAACCACCCCGACTGGCATACTCCCGCCTCAATATGGAGGCGATGATGACAGACGCCGCACTTTCAGATGAAGCGCGCGAGGAACTGCTGTCCTACTGGATCGACTACTTCAGCCACTGGCTGGTCGAGGACGGGCACTCGCCCGCCGACGCCCGCACCCTCTCGACCCTCCTCCTCGCCGCACAGACCGGGCTCACGGTGGACCTGATCAGCACAGGCGATCGCGAACGTCTGCGGACCTCTGTGACGCACTTCTCTCGACTGCTCGGTGCACCCTTGCCATAGTCAGGTGGCGACGCCGAATCGGCATCTGTTCGACGCAACAAGCCAGTGACACAACCAGCCGCTCGTCGAATCCTGCGCTCGCAAGACGACACCGAGAAACGTAAAGAAGTCGTAACCTCGCATGCGAGCGAGTTATTGTATCTCCTGTTACAGTATCTGCAACTCGCAGAAGCGGGTTGCAGTTCCGTCAGCGTTGAAGGGGCACGACATCTCGATGACTCAGTTGGTTGCCGACCCGATCGAAGCGATTGAACGATGGATTCCGCTCGCCGATGGCACGCGGTTGGGAGCGACCATCTGGCTGCCGAAAACCGCGTCAGCGGAAGCGCCCGTCCCCGTGGTTCTCGAGTACGTGCCGTACCGCAAGAACGACTTGACGGCCGGCCGAGACGCGTTGATGCACCCATTCTTCGCCGAGCGCGGATACGCGTCGGTGCGGGTAGACATACGAGGGAGCGGCGACTCCGACGGGTTCCTCGAGGACGAGTACCTGCCGCAAGAGCAGGCGGATGCCGTCGAAGTCATCGCTTGGCTCGCTGGGCAGGAGTGGTCCACCGGCAAGGTGGGACTTATCGGTATCTCGTGGGGCGGCTTCGTAGGACTGCAAGTCGCGGCGGAGAATCCGCCCGCATTGGCGGGCGTGATTAGCCTCGCGTCGACCGATGATCGGTACGTGGACGACGTCCACTACATGGGCGGCGCCGTGAACGCCTGGGACCAGTTGAGTTGGGGAGCTGTCGTGACCGCGCTGGCGGCGTTGCCACCGAGCGGCCACACTCGGGACGACTGGCGGGAGGTGTGGCTCTCGCGTCTGGAGCACGCTCAACCGATTGCGCACGAGTGGATGAGTCATCAGACCCGGGATGCGTATTGGAGGCACGGTTCCGTCATCGAGGACTACAACGCGATGACCTGCCCGATCTTCATGGTCGGCGGGTGGAACGACGCGTACCGTGACTCTGTATTTCGCGTCCTCGAAGGATATGCCGGAGTCGCGAAGGGCCTCATCGGCCCCTGGGCGCACACGTACCCGCATGCGGGCACGCCTGGCCCCGAAATCGACTTTCTGAATCTGGCTGTCCGGTGGTGGGATTACTGCCTGAAAGACATCGACAATGGCATCGCGGACGAACCCCAGATGCAGGTCTGGATGCAGAACTCGCTTTCCCCTGAGGCGGGATACGCACAGCGCTCTGGCGACTGGATCGCGTACGACACGTGGCCGCCCGCCGCGCAAGAGCGCTCACAGCTATTCCTTCGGAGCGGCGGCTCGCTCCATGACGAACCCGGGGCCGAAGCCGTCGTGTCGCACTCGAGCGATTTGATACCGCCCTCTGACCGCGGTATATGGTGCCCGGGGGGATTTGGTCTGCAGAGTGACGACATACCCGGTGATCAGCGCGAGGAGGACGAGAAGTCGCTCGCGTTCACAAGCGATGCCCTCGAATCGACGCTAGCCATGCTGGGTGTGGCCCGACTTCGCGCCCTAGTCTCCGCGAACACGACAGGCGCCCTCCTGGCGGTCCGCCTTCTGGATGTGCACCCCGATGGCACTTCCACTCTCGTCGCCCGCGGATTCCTGAACCTCGCTCACCGAGAAGGAAGCGAACACCCCGAACCCCTCGAGCCCGGGGTCAGCTATCAGGTCTCGGTCGCCTTGCGCAGCAACGGGTATCGGTTCGAGCGTGACCATCGGGTTCGAGTGGCGATCGACACCTCATATTGGCCGTGGATCTGGCCGTCACCTGAACAAACAACGATCTCGATCACCCTTGGCGAGGACACCCTGCTTGATGTGCCGCTCCAACCGGCCGATGACGTTCGACCCGTCGATCTTGGGCAAAGCAGAAGCGCTGCACCGCTCACCATCGAATCGCTTCTCCCGGCTGCCGTGACGGGGCGAAGCATGGAGTTCGACGCGTTGACGGACCTCTTCGAGATCGTCGACTCGGCCCCGCCTCAGCTGGCGCGGCTGACCGATCGGGGCCTTGTGTACGGCACGTCGGGCGAAACTCGATATCTGGTCGAAGAGGGCGACCCCCTCAGCGCTCGAATCGAATGCCGCCGAGACTTCACCCTCACGGAGGACGGGCGTGCATTACCGCCGCGGGTCGAGGTGCGGAGTTCGATGTCGTCCACCGCTACCGACTTCCTCCTCACGGCTCAGATCGAGGCTTACGAAGCAAATCGTCGCATCTTCGCCCGCAGCTGGACGCGCACCATCCCGCGCGATCACTGTTGAAACCCCGTTTACACCCTTCCCCTAGCCAAAGGACAACGTCAATGACATCGACCAGAATGCGGCGTAGCGCCGCGAAGGCCGCCCCTCTGCTCATCGCCGCCGCGGTCGTTCTGTCTGCCTGCGCGGCCGGCGGCGGAGGTTCCTCCAAGCCTGATCTCGAAATGGCACCCGTGGTCACAACACACGAAGAGGTGACCGAACCGCTCACTCTGGCCATGGATGCCCGGACAGCAACGCTGGACCCACTTCTCGTCACGTCAACACACGACGTGCGCCTCCTGAAGCTGATCGGCGGGACACTCTTCGAGCTCTCCCCCGACAGCTCCGCAAGCGTGACCCCCTCTCTCGCGTCGGACGGGGAGTTAAGCGAGGACGGGATGCAGTACACCGCCACCCTGAAAGGCGGTGCGACGTTCACGGACGGAACGCCACTCACCGCCGACGACGTCGTCGCCACGTTCGAGCGCGCTCGTACCTACGAAGCGAACGCTTACTTGGCTCAGATCGCCCCCGTGAGTGCAGTCGAAGCGGTAGACGACGCCACGGTTCGATTCTCGTTCACGCGGCCGTACCCGTCGTTCGAAACATTCCTCGCATACCCCAACATGGCGATCCTCAAAGCTTCCGAGATCGGAGCAGACCTCGCAATCCCTGCAGTGCCTACCTTCGCGGGTGCGTTTGCGGTGGAAGGCGATTACTTCTCCAACAAGTTCTCGCTGGAGCGGTACACCGACTTCGTCGGCAGTACCCCAGCCGTGAAGACAATCAATGTCGTCATCGTGACGGACGCGAACAGCCGCATCCAGCAGGTGCGCACAGGCCAGGTCGACTTCGCCGTCGATCCGCTGCCGAGCCAGTACTCCTCGCTCAAGGGCGACGCGCTTCCTCAGATCACCGAGTCAGTGGGCTTCTACTATCTGAACATGAACAACAAGGGCGACATCACCTCCGACCCCAACGTGCGCAAAGCCATCAGTAAGGCAGTGGATCGAGCGCAACTCACGAGCGTCATCACCGGCGGGTATGCCGAGCCAATGTCGGGGTTCTTTCCCGCCTCGTTCGGACCTGGCAATGCCGGCGACGTCAAGAAAGACGTGTCTGCCGCCAAGGAGCTGCTCGTTGGGACAGCATGCGCCGAAGGATGTGAGCTGTCACTGCTCGTTTCGCAAGAGTGGGCACAACAAGCCGGCGTCGTAGTCCAGCAGAATCTGGCCGAGATCGGCATCACCGTATCGATCGAGTCAGCAGAACCCCAGGTAGAGATCGAACGACTATTCGCCGCTGATTTCGACCTCAACGTCGGATTGTTCGGAGACTACTCGACTGTGCCCGAGGGTCTTCCGGGGTACTGCATGCAGTACTCGGCCGGCTACCTGAGCTGCCTGTCCAGCTACGAGTCGGCAGACGCTGAAGCAGCCGTCGATGACTTCACGCTCGCCTTGGATGAAACTGAGAAGACTTCGGCGATGGATCAGGCGACCGACATCTTCCTGACCGATCAGCCCTATGCCACCATCAGCGGCCTCACGGCAGCCGCAGCGGTGTCAAAGGCGGCGACGGGCGTCCTCTCCATGGGCTCCACGAACCTCATTCACGTAGCGACCCTCGCGGAGTAGCCATGCTCGTCAGTACCCGTTGGGCTGGACTATTGCTCAGGCGTGCGTTCGATATCATCGTCGTCCTGTTGGCGGTGGTCGCTGCGACCACCATCATCATTCGACTCGCACCAGGCGACCCCGCCCGCTCAATACTCGGCAACAAGGCGACTCCGGAAGCCCTGGAGGCACTTCGGTCTGAGCTCGGACTCAATGAACCGGTTCTCACCCAGATCGGCACCTCGTTGCTGTCGACAGCTCGCGGTGACGTCGGCAATTCCCTCATCTCGGGTGCTCCCGTCCTGGAACTGATCGGGCAGGCCCTGCCGGTGACACTCGGGATCATTCTCCTAACCGTCCTGATCTCGGTGGCCCTCGCAGTGCCACTGGGCCTTTACTCGGCATTGCGCCAGGGCACGCGCGTCGATCGCACGATCGGAACGTTGAGCCTGATCGTGCTCTCCACCCCAGCTTTCGTGTTGGCTTTGCTGTTGATCGCCGTGTTCGCGGTCGGTTTGGGCTGGCTGCCGGCCGGTGGGTGGTCGACCGGCTGGCCGGAGTCGCTCCGTTTCGTGCTCCTGCCGAGTGTGGCACTAGCCGGGTACCTCGCGCCTCAGGTGATGCGCAGCACCCGTCAATCCGCGCTGTCCATCCTCAACCTGCAATTCCTCGAGGCGGCAGAGGCACGAGGACTCTCGCCCTCATCGATCGTCTTACGTCACCTTCTCCCCAACAGCGCACTTCCGATCATCTCGGTCATCGGGGTCAACACCGCCGCTCTTCTGAGCAGCGCAGTGATCGTCGAGGTGTTGTTCGGCCTGCCCGGTTTCGGGCTGCTCATCCAAGAAGCGGTCGCCTCCCGCGACTACACCGTCCTACAGGGCACGGCCCTCGTCGCGGCGGTCGGAGTCGTGCTCGTCAACTTCGCATGCGAGATCCTCTATCGCATCATCGACCCACGAATCAGGATCGCCTCATGACAGTTTCAACGGCTACCGGCCCGCTCCGGCCAAGGGTGCGGTTCACCGGCCTCGCGCGGCTCTCTCCTCGAGCAGGAGTGGTCGCGTCCGCGAGCCTCATCTTCATTCTGGTGATGTCGCTAGTGCTCCCCGCAGTCACAGGATATGGTCCGGATCAATTCGTCGACCTGCCTTATCAAGCCCCATCCCTGGCACATCCCTTCGGAACGGACGGCTTCGGGCGAGACGTCATGGTGAGAACTTTCGCGGCCTCCCGCGTCGACTATCTAATTCCTCTTCTCATCGTCGCCATCTCCGTGATTATCGGATGCGTGGTCGGCGTAGCGGTCACCCTCATCGGTGGATTCGCGGAGTGGATCATGATGCGCGTCACTGACGCCATCATCGCGTTCCCGTTCCTGATCTTGATCCTTGCTCTCGTCGTCGTGTTCGGCCAGACCGTCAATGTGCCCTTCCTCCCCAACGGCACGATTCCGATCATCGTCGCCGTCGTCCTGACCGGATGGGCCTACTACGCGCGACTCGCGCGAAGCCAAACCCTTAGCCTCAGAGAGATGGACTACATCACCGCCGCTCGAATCATGGGCTATTCGACAGCGCGCATCGTCTTCCGACACATCACTCCAAAGGTGCTGGGTGCCTCTGTTTCTTACGCAATTGGCGACCTGATCGTCGTAATGGGTTTGATCGCGTCGCTGAGCCTGTTCGGCGCCGGGATCGCACCCCCCACCGCCGAGTGGGGACAGATGATGTTCGAAGGTCGCTCCGTCCTCGATCAGTACTGGTGGGTGACCGTCTTCCCCCTGCTGTTCATAATCGTCAGCGCTGTATCCCTCGCCGCGATCGCCGAACGCCTCGTGGCAAGACTCGAAGGCCGAACCCAATGAACGCCTCAGCAGCTCGCGCGTCGTCATCTCCCGCCCCGCTGCTGGACATGCACGACGTCTCGATACTCATCGGAGACAAACAAGTGGTCGAGAACGCCCGCTTGACCGTGCGGGCGGGGGAGACGGTGGGGCTGGTCGGAGAATCCGGCTCAGGCAAATCGATGATGTGTCGCGCAGCCACCGGGCTGCTCGGTCCGATCGGCGGGCGGGTCTCGCACGGCTCTCTTCTCATCGGAGGACAGTCTTTCATCGGTGCGAGCACCCCCGATTGGCGAAAGATCCGTGGGCACAAGATCGGATACGTGCCACAGGCATCACTGGCGGGCCTCGATCCGTTGATGCGGATCGGCTCGCAGCTTCGGGAGACCATTCGAGTGCTCGACCGCGCAAGCGACGCCCGTGCCCGCGCCCTCGAACTTCTCGAGGTCGTTCGCATCAATCAACCCGACGTCGTGCTGCGCGCCTACCCGCACCAGCTCTCCGGAGGGATGCGGCAGCGCGTGATGATCGCACTTGCTCTCGCGGGACGGCCGGAACTGATCATCGCGGATGAGGCCACCACCGCGCTGGATGCAACCGTTCAGAAAGCAGTGCTGACGCTTCTCCGCGATGTGCAGCAGGAGACAGGGATGGCCATGATTGTGGTGACCCACGACATCGGAGTGGTTCGTCAGATCTCGAACCGTCTCTACGTGATGAAGGACGGTGTGACGGTCGAATCCGGCCCGACAGATTCCGTACTCCGGGCGCCGCGGCAGGAGTACACCAAGATGCTACTCAACGCCGACCCATCGAGGCATGCGCTGAGCCCCGCGGCGGAGGAGAACACCGATCAGGCGCGAGCGAGCAATGTTTCCTTGGCCACTGTCGAAACGGATGGGTCAGCCCATGAGTGAGGTCATCGTCACCCGCAACCTGTCGTTGGGATACGGGAAGAAGACAGCCCCGGTCGTCGAGGATGTGAACGTTTCAGTGTCTGCGGGAGAGAAGATTGCGATCGTCGGCGAAAGCGGATCGGGTAAGTCCACGCTGGCAAAGGCGCTCTGTGGAACTCTGGCTCCCCGATCTGGGACGGTCGAGATTCAAGGGCGTCCCTGGAGCGCGATCCGACGGACAGATCCCGAGCGCAGGTCGGTCCAGATGATCTTTCAGGATCCCTACACATCGCTCAACCCGACTATGACAGCCCTTGCCACCGTGAGCGAGGCCTTTCATGTGGTGCAGCACCTCTCCCGCCAGAAGGCGCTGGCCGCCGCACGCGAAGCACTGAACGACGTCGGACTGTCAGGTGACATGATCGACCGTGTGCCTCGGGGACTGAGCGGAGGCCAACTGCAAAGAGTGTCCATCGCGCGAGCGCTCGCCTGCCAGCCGGACGTGCTCGTTGCCGATGAAGCGACAGCGTCGTTGGACGTATCAGTGCAGGCTCAGATCATCCGCCTCCTGGTCACCCTCGTGGAAACCCGAGGAATGGCGCTCGTCATGATCTCTCATGACCTGCACCTCACCCGCATGGTCGCTGACCGCCTAGTCGTCATGAGGAAAGGTCACGTCGTCGAGCAAGGGGAAGCCAGCCGCATCTTCGAATCACCCAGCACGGCGTACGCGCAGGAACTGCTCGCCTCCGCCTTTTTGGATGCGCCATGAAGTTCGTGGCGTCAAGAGCTCGACGATCGCGACGCGTGCTTCCAGCCGAACGGCAGACCTTATAGGCAAGCCGATGGGTGCGGGTGTCGCACTTATCGTCGGAGGAGTGCCGTCTATCAAAATCGGCGCCACTCACTGGCCCAGTCATAGCCGAAGTGCCCGTTGAGGTATCCCTCGACGGGCACTTCGGCTCGAGTCATCGTTCTAGGACAGATCCTGCCGCGGGGCTGATCCTACGCACACGTCGCGTCCCGGGCAGCTGCAATTCGCTGCGAAGGACGTATGGATCACTACCGACCGTGGCCGACCGTTCGGGAAACTGCTCGACGAGGCCATGGGCGCGATCAAGCCGGTCTGAGCACAGCCTGCGCGGACGGCTTGTCGTAGCCATCGCCCTCGACAGCGCTGGTGATTGTCGAGGGAACGCGGCCGTCCCTACGAGGTTTCGTCGACGCGGCCACGGCGTGGCTCTATCGGGCTTCATAACAGGGAGAGGTGCGCTCGAGCGTCTCGGCGCTGCGACTGATCGAGTCGAAAGCGCACCGGAAACGATCGTTTCTGGACACGCCAATGGGCTCATCGAAACAACGGCGCAAAGTGCGCAGATTCCCCGACGTCGGGTGAAGCGCCCTGAACGAGAAGGTCAGCAGCTGTCTCCGGGAACTGTCCAGACGATGTCGCTGAGAACGAACTGTGGTGCCTCGTCCGGACGCGCACTGCCTGTTCGGCGAATGGAGGCGAGTCGATGCAGATAAGCATCGATTATCACCGGGAGATCGATATGCACAGTGGTAAGCCGGGGAGTCACGAGTTGCCCGAGAATCGTGTGGTCTACCCCGATCACCCCGACTCGTGAGGGCACAGCTAGGTCAAGCTGACGCGTGGCTGCAATGACAGCGATGGCGACGTCGTCGTTGTAGGCACAGACGGCCACGGGCCCATCTGCCGTTCGCTCGAGCGCCGAGCGGATAGCGGCTGCGGCGGCTGCGGCGTCGAGCTCAACACGAATGACGACAGGGTTCGGCAGATCGAGCTCCGCGCATTCAGCCTGAACGCCCCGAAGCCGGACATCGCCATACGGGGCTGCGCGAGAGTCTTGTAGCTGGGCGAAGATTACCCGCCGTTTTCCGCGGCGAACGAGCTCACGCACTTGTAGGCGCCCGACGTAGACGTCGATTTCGTCTTCGATATCGCGTCCGGGTTCGGGGAGGGGGGGAATCACATGACTGCCAGAGGCCTCCAGGGTGCGGCCCTGCTCTGGCGTGAACACGCCGAAATCGACGATAGCCAGGGGGCGCAAATCTAGGACGGAGGTCAGGGTCGAAGCTGTGTCGTGCCTGGCGAAGTGCACAACGACGCTCATCCCGAGTGCCGCAGAAGCTTCGGTGATCTGATCCACTGCATTCTGAAGATGCGGGCCGAAGGTGGCAGTCGGAATCGTGATCACGACCATGTCGCTGACCCCGCTCACCAGCGCGCGTCCCGCTCTGGAGGGGCGGTAATCGAGTTCTGCTGCGGCCGCTGCGACACGATCGCGCGTCTCCTGCGGAAAGCTGGACACGTTGCCGTTGAGGATCAGGCTCACTGTCGTGCGAGAGAGCCCTGCGCGCTTGGCGACATCTGCACTCGTCGCTCTTCGTGCTGGCGTTTTGGCGGTCATCCCCCAAGTCTTACACAGCTGTATTGACCGGCTAGGAAGAATGGTCTAGCGTGGTGTCGCGCGTTACTAACACGTGTTACTTGCTCGTGTCACTACTCGGTCGTCAGGCCGAGTGGGTGGGCGGGCACCGAGATGACGAAGGAGTCATACATGGCAAAGAATTCCGGTCGGGTGCAGGGCGAGCAGATGCGCGCCGCCGTCGCTCTCAGTACAGAAGAATCTGTGACCGCTGCACTGTCGTCGGATGCCGTTGGTGAGGCGATCCGCGAGGACCGCTCCGGAGAGAAATTGAAGCTCCGCGAGAAGCTCTCCTACGGGGTGGGCGACATCGGGGCGAATCTCATCTTCGCACCGGTGTCAGCGTTTCTCCTCTTCTATCTCACCGACACCGTCGGTGTCGGTGCGGCGATCGCCGGCACTCTTCTTCTTTTCGGGCGTGTGCTTGACGGCACGCTCGACCTCATCGTCGGCACGCTCGTCGACAAGACCAGGACACGCTGGGGCAAGGCGAGACCGTGGATCCTCTTCAGTACGCCGGTGCTGGTGATCTCCTTCGCGCTGCTGTTCAACGTTCCCGCGGGGCTTACAGAGACAGGCAAGGAGATCTACGCCTTCATCTTCTACTTCCTGTGCCTCGGCGTCGGGTTCGTCAGCTCCAACCTGGCGTATCACACGCTGCTCTCCGTGATCACGTCCGACTCGAAGACGCGCGTATCACTGACTGTAATTCGCACGTTCTGCGCAATCTTCACCACCCTCGTGGTGAACTCTTTGACCATTCCTTTGCTGACAGCATTCGGCGGTGGCCAGGGCGGCTGGACGGCGACGACCCTGATTTACGGCGGCGTCGCCGCGATCACTCTGTTGATCGTCTTCTTCGGCACCAAGGAGCGCGTGAAGAGCACCGTCACCGCAGCATCGGGACCGAAGATGCCGCTAGGCAAAATGATTCGCATCCTTTTCCGCAATCCATACTTCTTGCTCGTCTTCGGCTTCTTCCTCCTGCAATACATGGTGCAAGGCACCGCGGGCGTCGGCATCTACTTCGCCTCCGACGTGCTCAACGACCCGTCGCTTTTCGGCCTCCTCAGCATCGCCGGCCTCGCCCCCCTGCTGCTGGGCATGTGGTTCATGCCCGCCATCATCGGCAGATTCGGAAAGCGAAAGCCGATCCTGTTCGGTACCGGCTTCGTGGTGGTCGGCACGGCCGTCACTCTCATAGACCCGACCAACGTCACGCTTCTCATCATCGGGAGCCTGATCCGCGCGATCGGCGGGGTACCGAACGCCTCGGCCATGTTCGCTCTCGTCGCCGACGTCATCGACTACGGCGAGTGGAAGAGTGGCGTTCGACTGGACGGGATGACCTACGCCGCCGCGACCGCGGGCCAGAACTTCGGCGCAGGCCTCGGCACGGCCCTGGTCGGATGGTTGCTCGCCTTCGGTAACTACGACGGCCTAGCGTCGTCGCAGCCGCAGTCGGCGATCAACGTCGAGATCTTCCTTTATCTGGTTCTGCCCGGGATTACGGCGATTTTGATCGGGGTCATCATCTACTTCCTCAATGTGGACAAGAATCTCTCTCAGATGCAGCGTGACCTCGCGGACCGGCGCGCGAACTCCGCGGTTCCGGCCGAGAAGAACTGATGACGACATCCGCGATGCGGTTGGCGTGGGGTGTGGTCGGCACCGGCGACATCTCACGCTCGATCAGCTCTGACCTGGCACGGCTCGACACCGCGCGCGTGCTTGCGGTGTGCTCGAGAGACGTCGCAACCGCAGAGGCGTTCGCCGCCGAACAGGGCGTCGAACGGGCGTACGGCGACATCGACGAGATGCTCCTCGACGATGAACTCGACATCGTGTACATCGGCACTCCGCACGCGACCCACGTGCCGATTGCGTTGGCCGCGCTCCGTGCAGGCAAGCATGTGCTCATCGAGAAGCCGATCGGCGTGAGCGCGGATGAAGCGCGGGTCATTGCAGAGGCGGCACGCCGATCAGGTCGATTCGTGATGGAGGCGATGTGGATGAAATTCGCTCCGGCCTATCGAGAGCTCATCGGCCGCGTTCGGTCCGGAACGATCGGGCAGGTACGCAGCGTTCGGGCCTCGTTCGGGCTCCCGTTCCACTCCCCGGAGTCGACGCGTCTCTCGGCAGAACGAGCTAGCAGTACCCTTCTGGATCAGGGGGTCTACCCGGTGACTCTCGCGCTCGATGTTCTCGGAATGCCTCTGGGCATCCGCGCCGAACAGACACTGCGCGACGACGGTGTCGACCTCACCTCCCGTGCGACATTCGAGTACGCCGACGGGAGGTTCGCAGACCTGGCCGCGTCGATGGTGGAGTACATCGACCCCAGTGCCTCCATCAGTGGTTCGGACGGCTGGGTGGAGATTCCGGCCCCGTTCTGGGTTACGACCCGCTTCACCACCCATGCGGGCGGTATCGCAGACGCCTTCGGCTCGCCGACGACGACAGCTCTCGAGGCCCAAGGCAACGGATACGTGCCGATGCTGCGAGCCGTGGGAGAAGCCATCGGGCGCGGATTCTCGGAGCACCCGCTGAACACGCTGGCCGCCTCGATCCAGACATTCTCCGTCCTCGACCGTATCCGTTCCGCGGCCCGCACGACCCGCGCCACCTGAACCAACCCGCTAGGCAGCTGCCGCAGCCACCGCCAGGGGCACCCCCCCGCACTAAGGAGCAACAATGACAACCACCTCATTCAACGACGGCTGGAGCGTTCGCGAGAAGACGAGCATCTTCGAAGCCCTCCAGGGCGGTGCCGCCGAAGCGGTCCCCGTTCGGCTTCCGCACGACGCTCTCATCCACCGGGACCGATCCGGCACCGCCGGGCACACCTCGCACTCGGGCTACTTCCCCAGCTCGACCGTCGAGTACAGCAAGGCGCTCGACATTCCCGAGGAGTTTCGAAACAAGCGCGTCACGCTGGAGCTGCAGGGAGTCCATCGCGATGCCATGGTCTACGTGAATGAGGTATTCGCCTCCCAACGTCCGTTCGGATACTCCACCTTCTTCGTGCCTCTCGACGCTTTCCTGAATTACGGCGCATCGAACACGATCCGAGTCGAGTCCCGCAATCACGAGGACTCCCGCTGGTACACGGGGGTCGGCATGCACCGCGACGCGCTGCTGCACGTCACCGACCTCGTGCACCTCACCCCGACCGGTGTGCAGATCACCACACCCGATATCGACGCGCGCCGTGCGGTCGTCGAAGTCGCGACCGTCGTTCAGAATGAGAGCACTGGCACCGCACAGCGATCGATTTTGACCGTCCTTCGCGACGCGGGCGGCCATGTCGTCGCCACAGATACCGCACCTGTCACAGTACGCGCCGGTGCGAGCTCCATGACGCGGCAGCGCCTTTACGTGGAGAGCCCGCAACTGTGGAACGTCGAGAGCCCATCGCTCTATACGGCGGTCAGTACGCTCCTCGACGCGGCGAGTCCGGTCGAGCAGCGCGAGACCATCTTCGGCATCCGCAGCATTCAGCTCGACCCGGTGGACGGCTTGCGGATCAACGGCACCACCGTGAAACTCCGCGGTGCGTGCATCCACCACGACAACGGCATCCTCGGGGCGGCCGCCATCGGTCGTGCTGAAGAGCGTCGCGTCGAACTGCTGAAGGAGGCGGGATTCAACGCCATCCGCAGCGCTCACAACCCCCTCAGCCAGGCAATGCTCGATGCCTGCGACCGGCACGGGATGCTCGTGATGGACGAGACGTTCGACATGTGGACCGTCGGGAAGTCCGCCTTCGACTATGCCCTGTCGTTCCCCGAATGGTGGGAGCGCGACGTGGAGGCTGTGGTCGCGAAGGACTTTAACCACCCCTCCGTGATCTTCTACTCCATCGGCAATGAGATCCCTGAGACGGGCAACGCGCTCGCATCCGACTGGGGACGCAAGATCGCGGAGAAGATCCGCTCGCTCGACGAGACTCGCTACCTGACCAACAGCATCAACGGCTTCGTCTCCGTGCTCACCGATGTCGCTGGTCTCATGGCGGCTCAAGGCGGGGGCGGCGCTCCCGCTGGCGTGAATGACGCGGGCGACCTCATGGCCATGATCAACTCCTCCGAGCTCGTAACCGAGAAGACCGCGGAGTCCTTCGCCATCGTCGACGTCGCCGGCCTCAACTACGGAGACTCCCGCTACGTCACCGACCGCGAGGCATTTCCGAACCGCATCATCGTCGGCACCGAGACCTTCCCCACCCACATCGACGTGAACTGGCGTCTCGTCGAGGAGAACTCCCATGTCATCGGAGACTTCACGTGGACGGGCTGGGACTACCTGGGCGAGACTGGCATCGGCCGGATGCAGTACCTCGCCGAGGACGAAGAAGCTGTCTTCGCCGCTCCCTACCCGTGGATTGCTGCTTGGTGCGGCGACATCGACATCACAGGATTGCGCCGCCCCGCGTCTTACTACCGAGAGACGGTCTTCGGCCTGCGGCAGCAGCCTTACATCGCGGTGCAGCGCCCTCAGCACTATGGTGCGCGCCAGCAGGCCAGCCAATGGACGTGGTCTGACGCCATCGCGAGCTGGAGCTGGGATGTCGCCACGGGGTCTCCCGTCATCGTCGAGGTCTACAGCGACGCTGACGAGGTCGAGCTGCTCCTGAACGGAGAGAGCATCGGTCGGTCACCCGCCGGACGGGACAACAGCTACCGCGCCACCTTCGACGTGCTGTATGCACCGGGAGAGCTCACCGCCGTCGCCCTCACCGGCGGATTTGCAGAGAGCCGCACCAGTCTCCGCACCGCATCCAACGACGTGCGGCTTCATGTTGCCGCCGACCGCGATCAGCTGGTCGACAACACGTCGGAGCTCAGCTTCGTCACTATCGAACTGCGGGATGAGAACGGCACTCTCGTCAATGAGGATGACCGCCTCGTCAAGGTCGATGTCGGCGGCGCGGGAACTTTGCAGGGCCTGGGCAGCGCGCGTCCTGACACCACAGAGAAGTTCGACGCGAAGGAGCACACCAGCTTCGACGGGCGCCTGTTGGCCATTATCCGTCCGACTGGTGTCGGAGCAATCGTCGTCGATGTGACTGCCGAGGGGCTCGAGCCCGTCAGCATCACGCTCAATGTGGCCGCCGAGGATAACCACTAGTCCGACATCTGATTGAGGTTCGGCTGGTCGCCCACAGCAGGATCAGCGGGCGACCTTGCACGCAGTTGCGTCGGGCGGGTAGACGGCTGTCTGAGCAGTAGCGCGGGCGAGCCTCATCGTTGGCGCAGATAGCGCGCGGCGTCACACGGTCCTACGGCTGGTGTGACGCCGCGGCGCGAATGGCTGACATCTGAGCAGTAGGTGATAACCCTACCAAACGGATGGTAGGTTAAAATCATGGCTACTAAAACAGAAATACTCGATGCTGCACTGGTGGCGTTGCGGCAGGGAGAGATATTGACGCTCGATTCGGTAGCGGCTCATGCCGGGCTGACCAAACCGGGGATTGTGCACCACTTCAAGACCAAGGGTGCTCTCACGGTCGCAGTTGTCGAACGGTTGATGGATCTATGGGAACTAGATCTGAATGCTCGAGTGGACGACGAAGCGGATGCTCGTGCCCGGTTGCGGGCCTATGTCGAGTTCGCTTTCACCTCAGACCTCGACCCCAGCGACTTGGCGTTGCTGTCTGACGCTCGGCTGCGCGACAAACTCAACGAACTCTGGATCGATCGACTTAGGCCCTGGTTCGGGGAGGACATCACGGCAGACCCCGTGGAGCTCGCGTCGATCCGTGCGGCCCGACTCCTTGCGGACGGAGCGTGGTTCGACCGCGCGTTGGGAACTGTGGACTTCTCGGAATCGGACCGCTTCGCAATTCTCACAATCGCTCTGGAACTAACCGAAGGGACCACACGATCATGAAAAAGTGGTTGATTCTTGCCGGGGCGATCGCCCTGGAGGTGACTGCGACGCTCTCGCTCAAAGGGGCGATGGACCTCCCTGCCCTGTATGCCGTCGTTGTGATCGGATATCTCGGATCCTTCGTAGCGCTCTCTCTCGTTCTTAGAGCGGGTATGGCGCTCGGCGTTACTTATGGAATTTGGGGCGCATCAGGGGTGATGCTTACGGCCGTCTTGTCGTCGCTGCTGTTCGGTGAGCCACTCACTGCCGTCATGGGCCTTGGAATTGTCCTGATCATCGGCGGAGTGCTCTGCGTCGAACTTGGCTCACAAGCCGCGCGTCAGAAAAGCACGGTCGCCTAATGGGCTGGTTGTTTCTGATCGGTGCAATCGCCTTCGAAGTCTTCGCCACAATCTCGCTCCGGATGGTCTCGACCGGTAAGAAAAAATGGCTCATTGGAGTCGTGATCGGCTACCTCGTCGCATTCGCGATGCTCGTCCTCACCCTGAGCACGGGGATGGCACTCGGCGTTGCCTACGGCATCTGGGCCGCAGCTGGCGTTGCGTTGACTGCCGTACTGAGCAGGTTCCTCTTCAAGGAGCCACTCACCCTCATCATGTGTGTTGGTGTCGCACTCATCGTTGGAGGAGTGTTGCTCGTCGAAATCGGTGCCGCTCACTAACGCGGCGTTAGCCGAAGTGCCCGTTGAGGTTTCCCTCAACGGGCACTTCGGCCTGAGTCATCTTCTAGGGCGGATCCCGCCGCGGGTTTGGTTTTACGCAGGCATTTCGTTCCGAAAGCGGGGACTTTTCGATCCTGCGTTCCCTTGGGTTTACTGTGCCAGGTAGCCACCGTCGACGGGGTAGTGAGAGCCGGTGACGAAGCTTGCAGCATCGCTTGCGAGGAAGGCGATCACGGCCGCCACCTCGTCGGCCCTACCGAGTCGTCCGATCGGGTGCTTGCTCTCCGTGTATCGAAGCATGTCTGCGTCCATGTTGTCTTCGACGAGGGGCGTGAGGATGAAGCCAGGGCCGACCGAGTTGATGCGGACACCCTGCGCGGCGTAGTCGAGTGCGGCAGCTTTGGTGAGTCCCAGGACGGCGTGTTTTGAGGTGATGTATGCGCTGGACATGGCAACACCGATACTGGAAGCGATCGAGCCGGTGTTGACGATCGCGCCGCCGCCATTCGCGACAAGGGCTGGCAGTTGGGCACGCATTCCGTTCATGACCCCGGTGACGTTGACAGCGAGGACTTCGTCCCAGGTCTGCATGGGATAGTCGGCGGCTGCAGCTACCGATCCGCCAATCCCTGCGTTGTTGATGGCAATGCCGAGAGGCGCGAGCTCGCTGGCCTTGCGCACGGCCTCGAAGGCGTGCTCCGGGTCGGTGACATCTCCGACCAGTCCTACGGCTTTGCCGCCAGCGGCGATGATCTCATCGACCACGCTATTGAGGAGCGCGGCGTTGATGTCGGTGATAAGGACGGATGCGCCGTTCGCGGCAAGCAAATGAGCAGTCGCCCGGCCGATGCCGGATGCGCCTCCTGTCACGATTGCGGAACGGTTGGCGACGTCATATGCGGCCATGATGTGCTTCTTTCTCTAGGGGTGATTTGTGCGTCAAATGAAGGTCTGCGTGAAGGAACTGCCCACGATTGTTGGATAGAGGGCGTCTGTTTTTCGGGACTGAGTCGTTATACGGGAAACGTGACGCCAGTGAGTTCCTCGGACACGGACCACAGGCGGCGCTGCGTTGCCAGGTCGTAAGAGGCGGCGCTGGAGGTAACCAGCTGCGGGTGTCCTCGCGTCTCCCGCATACGGTCGGGGCCGTAGTACTGGCCGCCGAGCACACTTGCATCAGTTGCGGCACGCAGGGTGGGTAGCGCGCCGTCCGCAGCGCTCTGGGCAAGCAGAGGCTTGACGGCGGCCGAGGCGACCCGAGCGAGGGCGGGCAAGTTCTGGGTCAGCTCGGTGGACGCGTTGCCCGGGTGCGCGGCGACGGCCACAGTGCTGCCGCGCTCGGCGAGGCGGCGCTGCAATTCGTAGGTGAACATCAGGTTGGCCAGCTTGGCCTGACCGTAGGCGGCGACACGGTCGTAGGTGCGGTCCCACTGCAGGTCATCGAAATAGATGTCCGCCCGAATGCGGTGACCGTAGCTGCTGACTGTCACCACCCGGGAGCCTGGCACCGGCAGGAGGTGATCGAGCAGCAGCCCGGTCAGCGCGAAATGGCCGAGGTGGTTCACGCCGAACTGCAGGTCGAAGCCATCGGCTGTCTTCTGATGAGGCGTGTACATCACGCCGGCGTTGTTGATCAGCAGGTCGATCCGCGGGTGAGCGGACCGGAGGTCGGTGGCCGCTGCGCGCACGGATGCCAGGGAGCTCAAGTCCAGGTTCTGGACGGTGACGTTGGCGCCGGGCACATGAGCGGCGATTCTCGACGCGGCCTGTTCGCCCTTGCCGATATCGCGGACGGCGAGGACCACTGCCGCTCCGTGGTCCGCGAGGGCACGGGCGGTCTCGAAGCCGAGTCCGCTGCTGCCTCCAGTGATCACGGCGACCCGGCCGTCCTGTCGGGGGATGTCATTCATGGTCCATGGGGTGGTCACGGGGGCGGCTCCGATGTTTCGTGGTCGACTTGTCGATGCCACTATAAGCCACATCTGCCACTGAGTGTCACCTATGCCGACTAACGGTAGGGTAATACACATGAACGAGTCCACTCCGATCCCCGTGCGTGAACGAGCGCGACGGGCCATGCGCGCCGAGCTGGCGATGCTGGCGCAGGATCTGTTCGCGGACAAGGGCTACGAACAGACGACGATCGATGACCTGGTCGCGGCTGCCGGCATCTCCAGGCGCACGTTCTTTCGCTACTTCACCTCGAAAGAGGACCTCATGCTGGGCAAATACGATGCCTGGTCGCAGATGCTGGCCGAGGCGCTCGCTGCACGACCCGTCGACGAGCCGGTCTGGGAATCGCTGCGGCGGACATTCGATGTTGTCGTCGAGCACTTCGAAGACGCGACGCTAGCGGAGCGGGCCCTCGCGATCGAGAAGATCATCCACGAGATCCCCGCCCTGAGCGCGAGCGAGCTCGAGCGGATCTCACGCGTCCAGGGCGAACTCGCCGAACTGGTGGGGGCGCGGATCGGCCTTCAAGCGGTCACCGACCCTCGCCCGGCTGTCATCGCCGGCGCGGCCCTGACCTGCGTGCTCGCCGCGAAGGACGTCTGGATGACCACAGACCGCGGCCGACCGTTCGGAGCGCTGCTCGATGAAGCCATGGGCGCGCTCAAGCCGGTAACGTCACAAAGCGACAACAGAAGCCCGTCATCGACTGATCAAGTTCACAGCTGACGTCCGCCAGTGAGCTGTCGCTATTCTCGCGCCTGCATCGGATAGCAGTTCGACTGCCGCTCGGGATCATGTCTGAGCGGCGTTGGCGACGCGCAGGTTCGGACTTTCGAAGCGTCCGAGGATGGCTGCGGCAGAGCGGCGGAGCGTGCTCTCGGTGAGTGGATCATCGACCTCTCGCATCGAGGCGTGTGCGCTTGTTCCGTCGATCAGTGCGAGGAGTTGCCACGCGGTCTCGTCGGCGCTTTCGACATGGAACTCGAGAAGGCTCATCCCCTCTTCGATGATGTCGCGGACGAGTCGGTGCCATACCCCGGCTTGCTCGCGGAGCGCGGACTTCAGATGGGGGTTTCTTCGCGCGACCGCCCAGCTTTCGACCCACACGAAGGTCACCGCCGCATACTCCTCACTCAAGGACGACTCGAGCACAGCGTCGAGCTTTTCTACTGGTCCAGGCAGGTTCTCGAAAGCCTTGGTCATCTCGTCGTACTCCTCTGAAGCAAGAGCCGTGTAGGCCTTGGCGATGAGTTCGTCGAGCGAGAAGTAGTGGGTGACGAGGCCGGGTGTGACCTGGGCTAGAGCGGCGATCGGCCGAACGGCCAGAGCGCCAAGCCCCTCGTCGCGAGCGATCTGCTTCGCCGCCCGCACGATCTCGGCCGCCCGTTGCTCTGGTGGCAGCCTCACCCGCGTACTCGCGATCTTCGTTGACATGTCTTCATACTCTCACTACGCTCGCCCTATTGGTCAGCGGTTTAATAGGCGATGGAGACTATGGCATGAGCAGCACCAGAAGCAACACAGTGAGCACAGATACCGCTGGTCATATCGAGGTCGGAGGGATCGATGTCATCGCAGAAGATCAGCGCCACGGTCGCCCTGCCGGTCTTTTCGGGATCTGGGCCGCCGCGAACGTCACCTACCTCTACATCGTCTACGGCGGGCTGCTCGTCATTGTCGGTTTGCAGGTGTGGGAAGCGCTCATCATCTGCGTTCTCGGAAACCTGTGGTGGTTCGCCGTCGGCTGGGTCTCGATCTCCGGCCCGGCGTCCGGCACTCCCAGCGTCATCATCATGCGGGCGATGTTCGGCGTGCGCGGCAACAAGTTTTTTGGGGCCGGACTCGGCGCGTTGATCGCGGTCCTCTTCGTGATCTTGAACGTCACTTTCGCGGCACTCGCGTCGACGGCACTGTTTGAGGCTCTCGGGGTCGATGTGACGCCAGTGGGGGAGTTGCTGCTGCTCATCGCTGTGGCCGCTCTGAGCCTCACGCTCAGCGTCTTCGGTCACGCCACGATCGAACGCCTGAGTCCATACATCTCCATCGTTGTCGGTGCGTGCTTCCTCCTCGCCGGCATCTTCGTGCTCAGTGCCGCCGACTGGGGATACCAGTCCCCAGCTCTCGGCATCGGGGAGCGAGCAGCACTCTGGCTGCTGGGACTGACGATCATCGCCTCCGGACCGCTCTCCTGGTACACCAGCGCCGACTTCTCCCGATACCTCCCAACCACGAGCTCAAGGAAGGCCATCGTCGTCTGGACCGCACTGGGCGGCATCATCCCCTCTGTCCTGCTCGGAGCACTGGGGGCCATCGCCGCCACCAGCATCGACATGAACGACCCGCAGACCGCGATCGCCGCCATCGTTCCCGCCTGGTTCTATCCTGTGTTCCTCGCGGCGGTGATCGTGGGGAGCATCGCCAACAACGCCCTCACCGCGTACTCCGCCGGCCTCTACGTCCAGACCTTCGCCCCCCGCGTCCGACGTTGGGTCACAGTGACAATCGTGGGAGCCGTGTGTGTGCTGGCGGCGGTGTACCTGCTCTTCCTCGCACGGGATCTCCTGGAAACGCTCAACTACCTGATCGAGATCTCGGTCGCGGTCATGGGCCCCCTCCTCGCGATCTACGTCGCGGACGTGGTGCTGCGCCGTAACCGCTACGACGGCTTGGAGTTGAGCCGCACGGACAACAGGAGCCCGTTATGGTTCCGCAGTGGGTGGTCGCTCCCTGGGACAGCGGCCCTGCTGATCGCCACAACGGTGGCGCTCCTGATGGTGAACACCACTCTGTACGTCGGCCCGATCGCCGCGGCTCTGGGAGGCGCCGACCTCTCCTCCATCGCGGGCCCGCTGATCGCAGTAGCCACGTACGCAACGCTGTGGAAGCGCGAGGAGCAGCGGACATCGTCCAATCGAACTGGAGTCGCCGCATGACTCTTCCCGTCGTAACTGACTGGTTTCGAATGCGTGACGTCTCCCCAGGCCTCACTCAAATCGACGAACCATACGCGCACGAGTTCGTTCGCGGCAACATCTGGTGGAGACAAGGCCGGGACCGGGACCTCCTCGTCGATACTGGGCTCGGAATCGCCAGCCTTCGACAAGCGCTCCGAACGCTGACAGCCACGCAAGGACTCACATGGCGCGAGCCGATCGTCGTCCTCACCCACGGGCACCTCGACCACGCCGGAGGCGCCGCAGAATTCGCCGATGTGCGGGCGCATCCGGGGGACGTGCCGGCAGCGGTGACATCGCTCCACGGACGCACCTTTGCCCAGCAGCTGGGAGCGAAACCAGACCCGTCACTGCCCGAAGGCCTGCTCGTCTCAGCCTCACCGCGAGCGGCATGGGATCCCCGACACCACGACGTCGGCGAAATCACCGCCACCCCCGCAGAAGCAGGAGACATCATCGACCTCGGGGACCGGCGATACGAGGTTCTGCACCTCCCGGGCCACACCCACGGCAGCATCGCACTTCTCGACCGGGTCAACCGCGAACTGTTCTCCGGAGACGTCGTCTACGACGACATCTTGCTCGACGACCTCCACGAATCAGACCCCGAGGACTACCGACGTTCCATGGACCTACTCCGACGACTCGACGTCAACGACGTCCGGCCGGGCCACGGATCGTCATTCGATCACTACGTCCTCCAGCGCATCATCCGCGCGTACACGTCCCGTTGAACGCCGCCGTCGGCGAGCCTCGGGTACGGTGTTCGCCCGTCCCACGCTTCCGCCTCCGCGACGGGCGATCCGTTCCGAAGTACTCCGAGGATTCTCCACGGTTCCAGCTTCCGCAGCCCGATTTCGCTGAACCGCCGAGAACGGCCGTGCACGGTGATCGTCCCTGGACCTGTGGGACAGATGATCACTAGCGCCCGTTCGCCGTAGGTGGTTTGGGTCGCAACTGCGAAGACTTCGGTGGTGTCCGGCTGGACGCTTCCAAACCCGGCGAGGACCCCGGGGCCGTCGATCTCCACCGATACGGTGGCGGTGGCGTCGGTCGCGATTGTTCCCGTCTCGTCGGAGAGCTCGACGCTGAGGTTCGCGAGATCCGTGCCGTCAGCCCTCAGCTCGGAGCGATCCGAGGTGAGGGCAAGATGGATCCGCTCGCCGCGAGTGCGCAGGGTGCTGCTGCCGATCTCCTCCCCGGGCGCGATACCGGATCGCCATGCTCGTCATCATCGCGTCTCTCGGCTTGCTGGCAGGTATGGTGCTCATGCGCTGCCCGGTGTGGACGGTCTTCCAGGAAGGGACAATGATGGCCCTGCCGCTGACTGCCGCCTTGACCTACTACTTCGGAACAAGATGGCTCAAAGGGCCGGAAGAAGAAGTAGCCCGTCGGTCGTACCGACTAGCTGGTTGTCGGCACGGTGCTTGTCGTACCGCTTCCTCTAACTTTGAATCCGCATATTGCTGCGAAGCCGGGAGTCTGCCCAGCTTTCGCTCGCTCAGTATGGGTTTGCGATGAAAAGCTCCTGTGCCGGGAATTTCGTGAGCACCTCGATGCCGTAGTCGGTAACGACCACTTCTTCCTCAATGCGCGCGGCCGACACGCCGTCGCTCGCAGGGCAGTAGGTCTCCATCGCGAAGACCATGCCCGAGCGCAGCTCGACAGGGTCCTTCATCGAGTTCAAACGGGAGATGATCGGTCGTTCGTGCAGTCCCAGGCCGAGGCCGTGAGCGAATTGGAGGCCGAATGCCGCGAGCTCGTTCTCGAAACCGAAATCCTCGGCGCGAGGCAGCACGCTGGCGACCTGGTCGCTTCCGACTCCCGGCTTGATCGCGTCGAGCGCGAGATCCATCCACTCCCGTGCCTGCTTGTACGCGTCGCGCTGACTCGGCGTCGACCAGCCGACCCCGAACGTGCGGTAATAGCAGGTGCGATAGCCGTTGAACGAGTGGATCATATCGAAGAACGCCTGGTCGCCGGGGCGGATGATCCGGTCGGTGAAGTTGTGCGGATGCGGATTGCAACGTTCACCTGAGATCGCGTTGACAGCCTCGACCTGGTCCGAGCCATACTCGTAAAGCCGCTTGTTCGCCAGCGCCACGATCTCATTCTCCCGCACCCCCGGCTTGAGCGCTTCGACGATGTCCTGGTAGACGCCATCGACCATCGCTGCGGCCTGATTGAGCAGGAGGATCTCGTCCTGATTCTTGATCACACGAGCGTCCAGCATCGCCTGCTGCGCGTCCGCGACCCGCAGTCCTTGACGCTGCAGCTCGAACAGGAACGGCGGCTCCACGATGTCGACACCCAAAGGCGCGTCGGCCAGGCCGGCCGACTTGAGCAGCGAAGCGATCTCGGACACGGCATCGCGCATGAGCCCCGCGCCGTCGGGCGACACCGCGCCCCGGAAACCGAGGAAACCCGCCCGATAGTTCTCCTCCGGCAGCCAATCCGAGTACAGCTTGTGGTGACGGACAGCGGAGCCGAAGTCCCAGAGAATCGGATCGTGACCGCGCATCAGAAGCGCGTACCGGATCATCTTGTCGCCGAGCGCTCCACCGATCCACGTCTGGGTCGTGTAGCGGATGTTGTAGAAGTCGAACAGCAAAAACGCGCCGCAGTCACTGTTCTCGAGCGCTTCTTGGGCGCGTGAGAGGCGGTAGTCACGCAGTCGGTCGAAATCGACACGGCGTTCGTAGTCCACCCCGTTCTGACCCGGCGCCTCCAGCGGTCGTATGCCTGCAGGCCGAGACGTGGGCCGCTCGAACCGACGATCCCGCTGATGTGAGTGATGCGCCCCCATCACCGCGCCTCGAGACCGTCGCTGACAGACACGTTCTCCGCGACGATGTCCAGACCCGACCCGTGCGCGGCCGTGAGGATGAGAGAAGCGAAGTCGCGCTCGATATTGCCGTTGCCGACTTCCTGCGCCACGATGTCACGCGTGATCGACGCGAGGGGCATGACGACACCGAGGTCGCGAGCGGCGGCCAAACCGAGGTCGAAGTCCTTCTTCAGCAGCACATTCGTGAATGTGGGCGTGAAGTCGAGGTTCACCAACGCGGGGGTCTTGTACTGCGTGAAGACCGACCCCATCACCGAGTCGTTGAGGAAGGACAGGAACGCCTCACGCGAGACCCCGGCTTTCTCGGCCAGGACTGTGATCTCGGCGAGCGACTGAGTGACGACCCCCAGGAACACGTTGTGCGCGATCTTGACCGTGCGCGCGACCTCGCCCTCGCCGACATACGTCACGCCGCGACCCCACGTCTGCAGCATCGGCTCCACCGCCTCGAACACCTCGCGGGGGCCCGACGCCGCCACCGTGAGCTTGCCGACGGAGATCACCTTCGGATTTCCCGAAACTGGTGTCGCGAGAAAGCCCACACCTCGCGATTCCGCCGCGGCCCGCACCGTGGCGCTCGCCTCCGACGAGACCGTCGACGCATCCGCGATGACTTTGGGTACGCGGCCCTCATCAGTCAGCAGGCCACCTTCCCCGAGCATCACCTGCTCGAGGTCTCTCGACGCGGATACCATGCTGAACACGACGTCGCGGCCCGCAAGCTCGACCGGGCTGTCGACCACCGTCGCGCCGAGCTGCGTGAGGGGCTCCGCCTTTGCACGCGTGCGGTTGTAAACCTCGACGTCGTACCCGGCATCCAGAAGACGCTTCGCCAGCTGGAACCCCATTCGTCCAGCGCCGATCCATCCGATACTCGGTTTCCCAGTCATTTTTCGCTCCCTAAACATTCGATTTCAGTAATTCTTGGGTGACTTCATGTGCACTCGGGCGTTCATGCGCCGCCTGAGTGCACACGGGAGAGGGGTGGCGGTTATGTCGCCTTGCCTTGCCCAGCCTCATAGCGTGCGCGCATCTCTGCGTTGATCGTCGGCCACTCGCTGCCCGGGGCGAGTTCTCCCGTTGGGGACTGCAGGCGCGTGGGGGGCGAGACGATGCGGTGGCGGCGGAGTCGTCGGGGCTGTCGCCGACGCGCGTGCGTCTGCCCGCCCTGCTGCTCGGCGGAGTACTGTCGGGCGCTGCGGGTGCCGTATGGGCTCACTACCTCACCGCGTTCTCGCCGGCGACGTTCGGGATCGACCCCGCTGTCATCGTCGTGATCATGGCAGTCATCGGCGGCGTCCACAGTGTCAGTGGCGCGATACTCGGCGCAACCATCGTGGCGATCTGGCAGGAACTGACCCGGCAGATTGAAAGCGGTGCGGTGCTGTTCGGTATGCAATTGCCGATGCTGCCGGAATTCGGAGCACTGACGCTCGGTATCGGTCTCATCGTCGTGCTGGCGTTGCGGCCTCATGGGCTGCTGGCATCGCGCGAGTTCCAGCTGTTCCGTCCGAGGACTCAGGTGCTGCCGGAGCAGCCTGCATCCGTCTAGGCACAGCGTTCACCATTGCGAAAGCACAGAAGAAGAGGAATCTGAGATGAAGAAACTCCGCATCGGAGCAATCGGGCTTGGCCTGCTGGGCGCGGCGCAGGTCACGACGGTCGCGCGGTCGGTCGCGGTGGGAGAACTGGTCGCCGTCTCCGACTTCGACCTGGGCCGTGCGAGGGAGATCGCCGATTCGCTCCCGGGCGACGTCAGGGTCATCGCGAGCGCGGAAGAGCTGATCGCGGCGGATGATGTGGACGCGGTCCTCATCGCCTCCAGCGCATCGTCGCACCTTGAGCTCGTGCTCGCTTGCATCGAGAATCGCAAACCCGTGTTCTGTGAGAAGCCACTCGCCCTCACCGGGGCGGACTGCGAGCAGATCCTGGACGCTGAGATCGATGCCGGACGGCAGCTCGTGCAGGTCGGATTTATGCGCCGGTACGACGCGGCCTTCGTGGATCTCAAGAGCGCCGTCGCCACGGGAGACCTGGGTGACATCGTCGCTCTCCAGTACGTCCATCGTGCTGCGGATGTTCCCGAGTCGTTCACCTCCTCGATGCACACGACAGAGGCGGTGGTGCACGAGGTGGACACGACCCGGTGGTTGATCGACGACGAAATCGTCGAGGTGAGGGTCGAGGGGACGGGCGGGCGCTCCGGACTGGAGGAGTGGCTCGATCCGCAGTTCTTCTACTTCCGCACCGCGGGAGGAGCGATGGTCTACGCGGAGGTGTTCCTGCGCGCGGGGTACGGGTATGAGATCGGGTGCGAGGTGGTCGGGCGAAACGGCACTGCCCGATTGACGAACGCGCCGTCGACGTCGGTGAGTCTCGGTTTCCGCACATCCGGCGGCCGAGAGAAGGACTACACGGTCCGCTTTGCCGACGCGTATCGTGGTGAACTCGCGGGATGGGCGGAGGACGCTATCAACGGCGTTGTCAATGGTCCGAATTCCTGGGATGGCTATGCGGGTGCTGCCGTAACCGACGCCTGCCTCGAGGCGTTGCGCACCGGCGAGCCGGTCGCGGTGAAGATGCGCCCACGCCCTTCCTTCTACTGAAGAACGCCGGGCTGTGGCTTGTCTGCGCGCGAAGGACGATCAGAATTCGATGAAGAGGTTTTCGCCATGAGTAATTTGGTTCCCCGCACGCTTGCTGAGAAGGTCTGGGATGATCATGTGGTCGTGAAGGGCGAGAACGGCGAGCCGGATCTCATCTATATCGACCTCCACCTGGTCCACGAAGTCACGAGCCCGCAGGCTTTCGACGGCTTGCGAAAGGAAGGGCGTCCGCTGCGCCGGCCGGACCTCACGATCGCCACCGAGGATCACAACACTCCGACGTGGGAGATCGACAAGCCGATCGCCGACCTGACGAGCCGCACACAGATCGAGACGTTGCGGCGGAATGCTCCCGACTTTGGCGTGCGTCTGCATTCGCTCGGGGATGCGGAGCAGGGGATCGTGCACGTGATGGGTCCGCAGTTGGGCTTGACGATGCCCGGGGTGACGGTGGTGTGCGGTGATTCGCACACGTCAACACATGGTGCATTCGGTGCGATGGCCTTCGGCATCGGCACGAGCGAGATCGAGCACGTGATGGCCACGCAGACGTTGTCGTTGAAGCCGTTCAAGACGATGGCGATCAACGTCGAGGGGGTGTTGCGTCCTGGGGTGACGGCGAAGGACATCATCCTCGCGGTGATCGCGAAGATCGGCACCGGCGGTGGGCAAGGCTTTGCGCTGGAGTATCGCGGCAGCGCCATTCGCGCGCTCTCCATGGAGGGCCGGATGACGATCTGCAACATGTCGATCGAGGCCGGCGCGCGTGCGGGCATGGTGGCACCCGACGAGACGACGTTCGCGTACGTGCAGGGGCGCGAGCATGCGCCCAAGGGCCAGGACTGGGACGATGCCGTGACCTACTGGCGCACCCTTCCGACCGATGACGGCGCTACTTTCGATGCCGAGGTCTTCATCGACGCCGACCAGCTCGAGCCGTTCGTGACCTGGGGCACGAACCCGGGTCAGGGAAGCTCGCTGTCGGCCTTGGTCCCGAACCCCGCCGACATCAGCGACCCGAACGAGCGTGCAGCGGCCGAGCGGGCTCTGGAGTACATGGACCTCACGCCGGGCACGCCGCTCAAGGAGGTCCCTGTCGATGCCGTGTTCATGGGCTCCTGCACGAACAGCCGCATCGAGGACCTGCGGGCGTTCGCGTCGATCATCGAGGGCAAGAAGAAGGCGGACGGCGTCCGTGTGATGGTGGTGCCCGGTTCTGCCCGCGTGCGTCTGGAGGCCGAGGCCGAAGGTCTCGACAAGATCATCACCGACTTCGGTGCGGAGTGGCGGTTCGCCGGCTGCTCCATGTGCCTGGGGATGAACCCCGACCAGCTCGCGCCGGGTGAGCGCTGCGCTTCCACCTCCAACCGCAACTTCGAGGGCAGGCAGGGCAAGGGCGGTCGCACGCATCTGGTCTCCCCGCTGGTCGCTGCGGCCACCGCTATCCGCGGCACCCTGTCCAGTCCCGGCGATCTGCTGGTCACCGTCGGAGAAGAGGCCTGATCGTGGATAAGTTCACGACCCACAGCGGTATCGCGGCGCCGCTGAAGCGCTCCAACGTCGACACGGACCAGATCATCCCCGCAGTGTTCCTCAAGCGCGTGACCAGGACCGGGTTTGAGGACGCGCTCTTTCATGAGTGGCGGAAGAACCCTGACTTCGTCCTCAACAGCGCCATCTACCGGTCATCCTCGGTGCTGGTCGCCGGACCCGACTTCGGTACCGGGTCCAGCCGCGAGCACGCGGTCTGGGCGCTGCGCGACTTCGGATTCCGGGTGGTGCTCAGCCCCAAGTTCGCCGACATCTTCCGCGGGAACGCGGGTAAGCAGGGCTTGCTCGCCGCGACGATCTCGGAGGACGACCTCATCCGGATCTGGGCCGCGATCGACCGATCGCCGGGAACCGAGATCACCGTCGACCTCGCTCGACGCACCGCCCGGATCGACGAAGAGCTGATCCCGATCGGTGTGGATGACTACACGAGATGGCGGCTCCTCGAAGGGCTCGATGACATCGGGCTCACACTCCGCCATGAAGACGAGATCGCGCAGTTCGAGGCCCGTCGCGAGTCGTGGCGGCCCCGGACCCTCCCCCTTCCCTCGCTTTCTGCGTCAAGCGTCCGCGGGGCCTGAGCGGAGCCGTGGCCGGTCGACGTCAGCCCGCCGGCGTCGGCGCCAGGTCGCCCGACGGGAAGATGCGCGCCAGCGCGTGGCCCGTCTCCTCCTAGCGAACACCGTGTGAACATTGTCTCTCGAACGTCAACGGGCGTGTATCTCACGCGCACTCGAGGCGCATGCGGTCGAGGAAGTGGTGGAGCGCACGCCGCTGCTTCTCCGCTGGCCACGCGGGGGGCGATCGATGAGGCTGAGTGACATGCCACTGGTCCATACCCTGACGAGATCGATCGTGCTCTCGAGTTACTCCTGCGAGACCACTGGTTCTAGGCCCGCTCGGACCACGCGCCGCATGACCGCGTCGACCTCATTAGAAACTCTGGATGTTGGCTCGGTGCCGCAGTAAGCAGGCAGAGCGACGAAACCTTCTTCTCGCGAACGTCCTGCTCGTCGTCTAGCAAGAAGCAACGGAGGACGTGACCGGTACGTTGGCGGGGGTCAATGGTCGCGATCTCAGCGAGGACGGCGTTCGAGCCGCCGAGCTCCTTCGCGAGATTCGAGAGGGTAAGCTTCGCGAATCCGCCTTCGGCGAGCACCGTGATCGTTGCGTCGATGATTGCTTCTGAGCGCTCTTGCGCATCCACGGCCTGGGGTATCCAGGCTTCACTAACCCCCGCCGGTGCCGCCGGCAGCCCATCGCCAAATAACCATCTTGCGGCGAGTTCATTTGCCGCCTCATCGATGTCAGCGTCTGGAGCGTGATCAGGATTCACCTCGTCGACGATGGGCGCCGTTCCGACGTGGCCAAGCAAGATGTGCGCTACCTCATGCAACAGAGTGAAGAATACTTTGTCGATCCGCTTGCCGCGACCACTAAGTCCGACGACCGGCGTCTCGCCATCGAAGAAGGCGCACCCGTCGAGCTTGCTCGAGGGGATGGTTCTGGAAGAGCACGATGCCGCGACCGCGATCGCTTGGGGTGCGCACTGGCTTGCTGGGTACACGGAATGGCGCATGAGTCGCCACTGGCCCGCGGACGGAACTTACGCACATGCGTCGTAAGCCCGTCGATCCCCTTGACGCCTCCTGACTGGGACCACAGCCAGCTCGCTATCCAGGAGATCGGCGGATGGATCAAGAACGCAGACACGAAGTTCACCATCCTCGCCGGAGATCCTTCGGGCTGAGCTTGACGTTCGCTGTGCCTAGGCTCCTCGGGGCTCTTCCGGACGTCTTCGCAGTACCCTTCGCCTTCGGTCTCTGGGTCAGCGCGGCCGCGATCTTCGTCGCGGCCGCGCTGGCGACGAGGTCCGCGCAAAGGCGTGGGAGCAAGCGGCCTCACTTGCGCGCATCGCGGCCGCGAAGTATCGCGCCTTCAAGATCGCGCTCATCACTTTCTGTGTCTACCTTGCAGCCCTGCTCGCCATGGTCGTCATCCAGATCGTCGCGGCAGCGCTCACGTGACATTGCGTCTGGCGGCAATCACAGCGAAGCACCAAGTGCATCATCGCGGATCCTCGCGCACCAGGCGTCATACGGTGCTCCGTTGCACTCCGTCAGACAGTCTGCCGTCCTCATTCACGCAACTGTCGTATCCACCTTTCGAGGCTGCGTCTCGATCCTCCTGCGCCTGGTGCCGAGTCAGAGAGCGAGTGGCGGTCTTGCTCTCTGCGCTGCGGACTAGTGCGGTGTCTCCGACGAAGATCCGCGACACGTGGGGATAGCGGTGGATCCGTTGGGCATGGCAGTCATCCGCGAGCTCGGCCGGGGGAATCGTGCCTGAAGCGGTGATTGTGCTGACTGCTGCGATTCGGCTGAGTTCGTTCGGGTCGTGCTTGGCAGTGAATTGGCAGACGAGCCATCGATGAGGCCCGAGTGACTGAATATCTTCCGCCTCTGACCGGTCCGCCTTCCACCGGAGGCACCGCTGGGATCCTGTGGTGCGATGCAAGATACTTTTGGTTCGATCGTTGCGAGTTGGCGAGGCTTTGCCCTGTCGAGGTCGCTGGCACGGTCCGCTCAGCTGAAGGGCTTTGTATTGAGCCGCGAGCCTGGCCTGCGTGCCAAACGCCGCCGGCTGTCCGACGACTCAGCGGTCACGCCCCGCGTCGGTAGACGATCCGGCCCCCGACCATCGTGAACGCGACGGCGTTCGTGCGGAACCCGTCGTCGTCGAGGGGACGTCTGTCGAGCGCGACGAGATCGGCGAGGTAGCCCGGCTCCAGGCGTCCGATTCGATCATCGGCGGCGAAGGACGCCGCCGAGTCCACTGTCGCGTGTCGTAGAGCCGCATCGGGGGAGACGACGGAATGCAGGGTGTGGGCGGGCAGTGAGGGGTCGAGCACGGAGCGCCGGGTCGTCGCGATGTAGAGATTGTCGAGCGCTTCGTGCGGAGCGGTGGGGGCGTCGGTGCCGAAGGCCATCAGGGCCCCCGCGTCCGTGAAGCTCCGCCAAGGGTACCCGCCTTCGACGCGGTCGTCGCCGAGCTGCGCACGCCAGTTCGGCTGAATCGCCGGATCGGCGTGCACGGGTTGCACCGATGCGGTGATCCCGAGGGCTGCCATCCGCACGGGCGTACCCTCGGACACCACCTCGAGGTGCTCGAGCCGCGGGCGCCGGTCCCACGCCGGATTCATCGCGATGACGGACTCCAGCACGTCGAGCGCGACATCGCTCGCATGATCGCCGATCGCGTGCATGGCGATCCGCAGGCCCGCGGCGTCCGCCGCGAGTGAGACACGCTCGAGGCGCGTGGGATCCCACATCAGGTCCCCGTTGCTGCCGTCGGCGTACGGGTAGGTCATCGCCGCGGTGCAGGCGTCTATGACGCCGTCGAGGACGAGCTTGATGCCGATCATCGCGAGCCACTCCGACGCGTGGTCACTGACCTCGGCCGCCCGGCGCACCTGCGCGAGGTTCTGCTCGTCGTCGCCGAAGTCCGCGACAAGCCAATGAGCCGACACGCGCACGGGCAGGGTTCCGCCGCGCTCGGCCTGCGCTGCCTTGAGCGCACGCCACCCGGCTTCATCCATCCCCATGTCGACGACCGAGGTCACCCCCGCGGCGGCGAACGCGTCGAGAGCGCGGAGTACAGATGCGACGCGGTCGTCGTCGCCGGTGTTGGCGGCGAGATGCGCCCATCCGATCTCGTGGGCAGCTCGCTCGTACAGCATCCCCGCCGGCTCGCCTGACGGAAGACGCGAGAGGCGCCCCGCGGCCGGGTCAGGCGTCGTGGCATCGATGCCCAGCGCGCGGATCGCGGCGGTGTTGACCCAGACCGAGTGCATGTCGTTGGAGTCGAGGTACACCGGGATGTCGTCCACCACCTCGTCGATCATGGCTGCCGTCGGCTCCCCGTCGATCGCATCGAAGAGCCAGCCCCGACCCCGCAGGATCGTGGCGTCGGCTCCGAGACGCTCGCGCTCCGCCCGAAGCCGGGCTTGGATCTCGCCGAGATCCGCTGCGTCTGTCAGGGCGACGTTCGCCAGGCTCTGACCGGTCCAGACGAGATGCACGTGGGAGTCGACGAATCCCGGAAGCAGCACCGTGTCGTGCGCGTCGATGACGGTGTCGGATGCGCTGGGCGTAACGTTCCCGCGGAGCGCGGTGATCCGTGCGTTCTCGACGACGATGTCCGTCGGCGATGCGCTGGCCGAGAAGTCGGCCTGGTCGCTGCGAGCCGGATCGAGGATCCGACCTCGGGCGATGATGGTCTGGCCGCTCATCGGGCCGCCTCCTCGTTCAGGATGGACGAATGCTCGAGTGCGCTCACCCGGCTCTCGACGCGTGTGGAGATCCTCGCGACGATCACCATCGGAATCACCAGAAGCCAGCTGACGACCGCGATGACCCAGCCGAATCCCGGGTAGCCGAACGTCTCGGACAGCCACCCGCCGAACACCGGAGAGAAGCTCGAGCCGAACAGGTACACGCCGATAGCCGGACCCGAGAAGCGTCCGTTCGCGTCGAGCGCGGCGGCGGTGGCGATGAACAGCAGGAACACCGCGATGTACGCGGTGTTCCAGGCGATCAGCGCGATCGTGTAGACGGTCGGATCGGTGGTGAGAGCGGCGACGAGCTTCAGAGCGCCTCCGGCGACCAGCAGGACAGCCAGCGGAACCGCGCGACCGAGCTTCTCGCCGATGAAGGTCAGCGCGATCGTCGCGACCAGTCCGCCCGCGCTCGAGGCGCTCAGCACCAGACCGAGTCCGGCGTCGGACAATGCGGACTGTTCCGCGCCCATGATCCCCGCCAGAGCCCAGACGGAGTCCTCGCTGATCGCCCAGAGTGCGTACATGACGAGCAGCGCGATGCCGGCGACCGTCACCTTTCTATCGGTACGAGCGTCCGCAGGCTTCGCGCGGCGTGCGGCCCGCGCAGCGGCATCTGCTTCGTGATCACGGATCGGCGCCTTCGGCAGCCACGACGCTGCGAACAGGAGTGCGACAGACGCGCCCGCCACGATGCCGAAGACGCTTCCCGTCGTGATCCCGATCAGCGGCACGACCGCGAGCACGACCGTCACGACCGCGCGGTTCACGAGACCGTTCGCGGCCGACATGCGGTTCGGGTTGCGCAGAGCGGCGAGCGCGGCGCCACTGGCGGAGAGGGCGCCGCCAGCACCTGCTCCGCCCAGGATCACGGCGAGGACGGTGACGAGGTCGCTCACGTTGAACGCGGCCACGGCGAACATCACGGCCGACAGCGCCAGCCCGGCACGCGCGACCGCGATGCGGCGGGACCCTTCTGCGAGGCGGGTCGTCGCCACGCATGCCACTGCGGTGGCGAGCAGGCATCCGGTCATCACCGCGCCCGCCTCCGTGACACCGAGCCCCACGGACTGCTCGAGCGCGATGACCATGAACGGAAGCAGATTGGCGGTGAGCAGTCCCAGGACGGACAGCCCGAAGGTTGAGATCGCTCGCCTGCTGTTCAGCGGCAGACGTGCGTCGTGGTCGGTCGGAGCCATGATGACCTCATTCCCCGGCATCGTCGCCGGCGTGATAGGTGAGAGGGATGCTCAGCCCGCGGCGGGTAGAGCGGGCTGCTGCTGGGTGATGCAGTGGATGCCGCCGCCACGGTCGAAGAGCGGGCGGGCGTCGACCGTGGTGACGGTGCGACCGGGGTAAGACTCGCTCAGGATGGCGCGGGCGCGGGCATCGGCCACCTCGTCACCGAAGCCGCACGCGATCACGCCGCCGTTCACGACCAGGTGGTTCACGTAGCTCCAGTCGACGAACCCGTGATCGTCGCGGAGCGTCGACGGCGCCGGCAGCGCGGTGATCTCGACCGCGCGTCCGAGCGCCGCGAACTGAGACTCCAGCTCGCCGCGCAGGGCCTTCATCACCTGCGCGTCCGGATGCCCGGCGTCAAGCTGGTCGTGCAGCAGAACACGGTCCGGCGCGGTGAACGTGGCCACGATGTCGACGTGTCCGTTCGTGCCGAGGTCGTCGTAGTCGCGCGTCAGCCCCTGCGAGAGCCAGATCGCCTGATCGGCACCGATCGTGCGAGCCATCTCGGCCTCGACGCGTGCGCGGTCGGCCAGCGGGTTGCGGCGAGGGTCGAGCTGCACCGTCTCTGTCAGGAGGACGGTTCCGGCCCCGTCGACGTGCAGCCCTCCGCCCTCCGCCACCAGGAGGGAGGAGATGACCTCGGCGCCGATCGCCTCACCGACGATGCGGGCGACCTGGGCGGACTTCTGCCACTCGGCCCATGCCGGGGCTCCCCAGCCGTTGAAGATCCAGTCGACGGCCCCGAGCGCTCCGGGCCGGTCGTCGTCGAGGACGAAGGTCGGGCCCATGTCGCGCATCCAGAACTCGTCGACAGGCGCCTCGAGGATCTCGATCGAGGAATCGAGCATTCGCCGGGCGCGCGCGATTTCGGTCGGGTCGACCACCATCGTCACGGGCTCGAACTCGATGACGGCGTGGGCGACCGCCGTCCACGCCGCGTACCCCTCCTCACGCGCCGCGGCGGTGTCGCCGAGCGTGAAACCCTCTCGGGGGAAGGCCATCCAGGTTCGGGTGTGTTCTGCGGTCTCTGCCGGCATACGCCACATCGTGGCTCCTATCTCGGGTGGTGTGAACGAGTGCGAAGCGGAGCGGACATCACCAGCCGGTCGCGAGCACGTGTGCGACGGCGTCGGCGAAGTAGTCGACCGACGCGCGGGTGACGCACAACGGCGGCTTGATCTTAAAGACGTTGAGATGGTCGCCGGTCGGTTGCATGATCACGCCCCGCTCACGCAGACGGTCGCAGATCGCGGCCGTGTCGCGGGTCGCCGGCTCCAGGGTCTCCCGGTCGAGGACGAATTCGAGTCCCAGGTAGAGACCCGACCCATGGACGGCGCCGATGATCGGATGGTCCTCGGCGAGCGCCTCCAGGCGCGACCGCAAGTGAGCGCCGACTTGTCGCGCGTTCTCCTGCAGACCCTCGTCACGGATGATGTCGAGCACCGTCAGGCCGACCACGGATGACAACGGAGAGCCGCCGGTCGAGGAGAAGAAGTACCCCTGCGTGCGGTAGCGATCGGCGATCTCACGGCGGGTGATGACCGCGCCGAGGGGCTGACCGGCGCCGATCGACTTGGCGACCGCGACGATGTCGGGCACGGCGTCCTGCTGCTGGAAGCCCCAGAACCATTCTCCGAGTCGGCCGAACCCGACCTGCACCTCGTCGGCGATGGCGATTCCGCCGTGTCGACGGACCGCCGCGTACACCTCGCGCAGATAGCCGTCCGGAAGAGCGACGCCTCCGGCGTTGCCGAAGTACGACTCGCAGATGAAGCCGGCGGGAGGCGTCCCCGCGTCGGCGAGCGCATCGATGACCTGCGCCGCGTCGGGGGCGTACTTCACCGCGTCGGCACCCCGGTGCGTCCCGCGATAGGGATTCGCCGCCGCGACGGTGTGCACCCATTCCGGCCGCGAGTCGACGGCGGACGGGTTGTCGGCCACCGACGTGGAAACCGCATCGCTGGCGAAGGTCCACCCGTGGTACGCCTCACGCATGGCGACCATGTCCGGTCGGCCGGTCGAGGCCTGCGCGAGCCGGATGGCGAGGTCGACCGCTTCGGAGCCGGAGTTCACGAAGAACACAGTGTCGAGCTCGTCCGGCAGTGTCGCTGCGATCCGCTGAGCGTAGTCGGTGATCGCCCGGTAGTGGAATCGGGAGTTCGTGTTGAGCAGACGTAGCTGCCGGTGCGCCGCCTCGGCGATGCGGGGGTGCGCGTGACCGACCGACGCGATGTTGTTGACCATGTCGAGGTATACGCGGCCGTCGACGTCGATGAGGTACTCCCGCCACCCGCGCTCGATCTCAGGTGGACGTGCGTAGTAGTGCTCCTGAACCTCCGCCAGCACGGCCTCACGGCGGCCGAGAACCTGATCGCTGTCTTCGCCGCCTGCGGGCGTGGGGGCGAACCCGAACGCAGGGGCGGGGTCACCGAGAACCGATCTCCATCCGGCCGCCATGTCGGCGGTGACGCGCTCGGCCGCCTCCGCGACCGTGTCCCGATGCCGCTGTACGAACAGGCGCGTGCGCGCGGGAAGGACGGCGCCGTTCCACGAGGCGGGCAGTCCCGAGATCGTGAGCGTCTCGCCGCCGTGCGACACGGCGCTCATGCCCGGTCGGATGGGCGTGTGGTCGAGTCCGGCGATCGGCGTCGGCTGCGCGAGCCAGAGTGTGAGACCGGTGGGGATCGTCGCCGGTACCTCCGGGGTGCGCGTGGGTGCCCCGGTGAGCACGGCCTGCCACGCCGGGAGGAACACGGCGTCGGACCCGTCGTCCAGCGACGCCAACGCCGCGTCGTCGAGTGCGCCCTGTTTGGACCACCCCCCCTCGTCGTTCAGGGGCGAGGTAGTGCCGGCGTCGAGCGCGGTCACCCGATCGAACACGGCGAGCGGAGCGCCGGTCCAGGTCTCGTCTAGAGAACCCCGGTGGCCCAGCGAATCGAGGATCACCTCGTTCATGACGCGGGCGGGAACGGACGCCGCGACCTTCAGGATGAGCATCTCGCGCTCCAGCGCGTCGCCCGCGTAGGAGTTCGCGTCGTCCAGGCGCACCTGCTGACGGCCGCTCAATGCGAGCACGGCACCGCGCAGCACCACGAGAGGCCACAATGCGGTGAGTTCGTTCTCGTCGAGCGGGCGACGCTCGTGGAACGCCCAGATCGCCGGAAGAGTCGTCGCGAGCGTCGCGCCGTCGTGGTGCAGCAGCGACGACACCGTCGTCGCGATCTCACCCACCCGCCAGGAGCGTGCCACGTCGCCGAAGTCGATCACGGCGTCGGGAAGCGGATCGTCGTCGCGGTGCAGCACGTTGTCGTCGGTGATGTCGAAGTGCCCGGCCTGGGTCGGCAGCGACTCCGCGACCGGCCGGAGCGTGCGCAGCGCGTCATCGGCGGCGGCGCGGACGAACTCGCGCACGGCTGCATCCGGCTCGAGAGGAAGAAGCGTGTCGATCACCCGGCCGGCGTGCCGGAGGTCCCACTGCAGGACCCGGCCGCTCGCGGCATGGTCGAAGTCGGCCAGGGCGAGGCTGACCCGCGCCGACAGCTCGCCCATGCGTCGGACGACTGCGGGGGAAAGGTAGCGAGACCCCATCAGGGTGCGGCCGGACAGGTTCTCGATCACCCGTGCGTGGATGCGTCCCTGCGATGTGTTCCACCATGACGACAGGGGGCCGTGAGGGCCGATCACCACGCGAGGCACGCGGAGCTCAGGCTCACGGTCGCCGACGGTCGCGGCCGCGGCGTCCTGCATGTCGATCTCCGGCTCGCTGAAGACCGGGTTGCTGAGCTTCAGTACGCCGAGAGGCTCGGATGAGCCGCGCGGGAAGACCCGGAAGTTCTGATCCTGCTGGCTGCCGAGCGATCGCAGATCCACGTCGACGCCGAAGGCCTCGGCGAAGAGCCGTCGGACCTCGGCGTCGTCGAGGGCCGGCGAGGGCAGTTCGACGTGCGCGAAGTAGTCGAAGAACTCGTGCGACATGGTTTCTCTTCTCGGTTCTGGATGACGGTCGGGTCCAGGTGCCCGCGACGTCCGGCGATGTCAGGGATCAGAACGGGGCGGCGGTGGTCGTGGCCGCGTCGCCGGCCGCCGCGCCGTCGGCGTCGCGGACGACGACGACGACGAGAGGGCCGTATGCCGGCCGCCACTCGCTGTGGCGCGCGTCGTAGGCGTCTGCAGGGACGACCAGTTCACCGGTGATGCGCGCGCCGGTCGTCGCCGTCGGCACGGGGATGCCGTCAACTGAGGCGGCGCAGTCGTCGAGGTTCCCGACGGTGACGGTCGCGGTGAATCGGACGAGGCAGTCACTGCCCGGGATCGCGTCGACGGTCACGGTGTCGATCTGCACCGTGATCGAGCCGGCAGCCGTCGGGACCGCGGTCCGGAACAGGGCCTCGGTGTCCAGCGCCGGTGTGCGCACGGGGGCCTCTCGGCGCACGCGCAGCGTCTCGACCGCCGAGGCCATCTGCAGCAGTCGCACGTCATCATGACCGCGCCCGGCGATTGTCGCCCCCACCGGCATCCGAGTGTCGGACATGATGCCCATGGGCACCGTGAAGGTCGGGATCCCCAGATGGCGCGGCACCAGATTGCCGTTCGACACCCAGACACCGTTACGCCAGGCGATGTCCGCGGAACGCGGATTCACATCGGCATCGGCGGGGCCGACATCGGCCGCAGTGGGGAAGATCACCGCGTCGAGGTTCTCGGCATCCATCCACTCCTCGAGGTCCACACGGCGGGCGTGCTCCAGGCCGCGCAGCCCGGCCTCCAGGCCCGGGATCCGCGTCCAGTCGGGCTCGCGCTCCGCGGCCACCGCCACATAGTCGCCGATGTCGTAGGCGATGTCGAAGGGAAGGATGCCGTAGCGGTCCTGCAGGGCTCCGCGCGGGTGGGGGAAGATCTGAGAGGCCTGTGCATCAGCGAGCCGCTCCAGAGCGGGATCGCCGTTCTGGCGTAGGAAGGTGTCCATCGCCCAGATCGCGAGCGCGCCGACCTCGTCCTGCAGGAACTGGGCGGTGACGAACCCGCGCTCGACGAGGTCGCGGTCCTGTGCGTGCAGCTTCTCGTAATTGTCGACCGCGGGAAACGACGTCTCTACGACCTCGGCGCCGGCGGACTCCAGATCCGTCCGCAGCTGGTCCCACAACGCCATCACGCTCTCGCGTGTCTCGATCGGGTACGCGGAGGCGGAGTCTCCGTTGATGTAGATCCGGGGAACGGCGAAGCGCAGACCTGAGAGAGGGAGTTCCTCGAGCTCGGCGAAGGACTCAGGGCGCAGCTCGGAGGGCTGCGGCAGGGGGATCCACGGCTGCGTTCGCCACAGGTCACCGTGCGTGTCGGCGTCATCGGCGACTACCGCGTCGAGCACGATCTTCAAGTCGGCCACCGTGCGCGTGTGCGGCACGACGACGTCCATTGTGGGCACCAGCGGCCAATTTCCGCGCACCGAGATGACGCCGCGAGACGGGGTGTAGGCGACGAGGGAGTTGTTCGACGCGGGCGCGCGTCCGGATGACCACGTCTCTTCGCCGAGACCGAACGCCGCGAGGCTGGCCGCTGTCGCCGTGCCGGAGCCGTTGGACGAGCCAGATCCGAACGCCGAGGTCAAGTAGTCGGCGTTGTAGGGGGACTCCGCCCGGCCGTAGACCCCGCGCTGCATTCCACCGGCCGCCATCGGAGGCATGTTGGTGAGGCCGAGGAACACCGCGCCGGCCGTCCGCAGGCGGGCGACGGCGAAGGCGTCTTCAGATGCGACGAGGTCGGCGAAGGCGGGGGATCCGGAGGCGACCGTCAGCCCCGTCACGGCGTAGCTGTCCTTCGCCGTGAAGGGGATTCCGTCGAGCACTCCGCGGGATTCGCCGCGGGCGCGCCGGATGTCGGACTCCCGCGCCTCGGTGAACACAGCGGGGTTCAGGACCGGCACGGAGTTCAGGCGGATGCCGGAGCGATCGTAGAAGGCGATGCGGTTGAGATAGCGGGCGACGAGCTCGACGCTCGATACAATCCCTGCCTCCATCGCGGCATGCAGCTGCTCGATGTCGGCTTCGACGACAGTGAATGTCGAGTGATCCATGATTCTCATCTCCGATGACGCTGCGAGCGCTTCGTGCACCGCCGCACGGGCGTCGCGAGATAAAACATACAGCGTTTGTTTCTTGAGCGCCAGATGTTTCGACGGCGTAGGCTGACGATGGCCAAAGGAGACTCTCATCGCACGACCGTCGAAGCCCCTGTTGAATCGCGACCTCATCGCGCGCACCGCCCTCGAGCTCATCGATCGCGAGGGAGTGGAAGGCGCGAGCATCCGTCGCGTGGCCGCGAAACTGGGCGTGAACCCCGCGTCGCTCTACAACCACGTGCCCGATCGTGCCGCCATGGTCGAAGACGTGCGTGCGCTCGTGTCCGCGCTGATCGACTCCCGCCCGCTGCGTGAGCAGCCGTGGGAGCAGGGGCTCTGGGCCTGGGCGACCTCATATCGACGCGCCTTCGCGCATCACTCGGGCACGATCCCTCTGCTCATGACGACGAAGGCGTCGGCGCCGGTCCTCCTGGCGGAATACGAGGACTTCGCGGTCGCCGCCGAAGGGGTCGGCTGGGGCAGTGAGGACGTCCTCCCGCTGCTTACGGCCTTCGAGTCGTTCATCCTCGGCAGCGTCCTCGACATGTCGGGACCGCCGGTGGTGTTCGACCCGACGGGGCAGGAGACGGAGTTCCCGCGATTCGCCGCGGCCTTCGCCACTCTCGAGCACGAGGACCCGGACGATCCCGTCGCGACGCGCGCCTTCGAGATGGGTCTGCGCATGCTGATCGCCTCGGCTCGGCCCGGCGCTCTCCCGGCAGCGGGAGCGTAGCGAGCGGGCCACCTCGCATTCCCGCAGGCTCATCTGCAGCCATATCCGGCATGACATTCACCTGTTTGATTTACAAAAACAAACGCCGTTGGTATGTTTTCTCCGCCGGTCGACCGATCCGGCGTGGATGCACGCGAATCTGAACGGGGTCCCCATGGCGACGAGGCGAAGTGCGACCGAAAGCGGCCGCACGCGAGACGACCACAGGGGGCAGATCGAGCGCCGTGGTGTCGAGTACATCCCCGAAGGAGAACGCGACTCGCATCCGCGGAACCTCGCGTTCGTCTTCATCGGGGCGAACCTCACCTTCGGGACGATCCTCTACGGCTGGCTGCCGTTCGTCTTCGGTATGGGGCTATGGAGCAACATCAGCTCGCTGCTGGTAGGCAAGGTGCTGGGCACCCTCGTCGTCGTCGCACTCGGCCTCATCGGGCCCCGGACGGGCACGAACCTGACCGTCTCGAGCGGCGCGTTCTTCGGCATCCGCGGTCGCTTCATCGGATCGGCGCTGACGTTGGCCATCGCACTCATGTTCGCGGCACTCACCGTCTGGACCAGCGGTGACGCGATCGTCTCAGCGTTCAGTCGGCTCCTCGGCACCACTGCCGGCGACGGAGCCTATGCGGTCGGATACGGGATCATCGCGGTCCTCATCGTTCTCGCGGCGCTGTACGGTCACGCCACGATCGTGGCTCTCGAGAAGGGCATCGTCCTGGTCGGCATGGTCGCGCTGCTGCTGGGCGTCTTCGCGTTCGCGGGCGACTTCGATCCGAGCGCTGCGGTCGACGGCGGCTACCTGCTCGGGTCGTACTGGCCGACCTGGATCTTCTGCGTCATCCTCTCCGCGGCCGGCCCGGTCTCCTACGCGCCGAACATCGGCGACTACACCCGGCGAATCTCGCCGGCGCGGCACAGCGATCGCTCGGTCGCGCTCTGGCTGTCGTTCGGCCTCATCGTCGGGACCTTCGTCCCCTCCCTGTTCGGAGTGTTCACGGGGGCCGCCTTCGCCGACATCACCGCGGGATCGTACGTGACGAATCTCGTCGAGGCGGCACCGATCTGGTACGTCTTCGTCATCCTGCTTATCGGACTCCTCGGCGGGCTCGGGCAGGGGACGCTCTGCGTGTACTCGAGCGGGCTGGATCTCGAGGGCGTCCTCCCGCGCCTGAACAGGGTCCAGACGACTCTGCTCACCGCGGGGTTGGCCATCGTCCTGCTCTACGTCGGGACCTTCGTCTTCGACGCCGTCGATTCCATCACCGCCGCCACTCTGCTCCTGAACGCACTTATGGCGCCCTGGGTGGTCATCCTCGCCATCGGCGCCCTTCGGGCTCGCTCTCGTGGCTACGATCCCGACGACCTGCAGGCGTTCGCCGACGGACGTCGAGGCGGTCGGTACTGGTTCACCGGCGGCTGGAACGTGCCCGCTGCGGCCGCCTGGGCCGTGGGCTCCGTGCTGGGAGTGCTCACCGTCAACGGTGCCCCGCTGTACGTGGGGGCCGTTCGCCAACATCGCGGAGGGCATCGACGTCAGCATGCTCGTGCCTATGGCGGTGACGGCCGCGATCTATCTGATCGCCCTGCGTGCGTGGCCGCAGCACACCGAATCCGTCGGCACACGAACGACGCGATCCGATCGCGTGGAAGGGGAACGGCGATGAAGGTCCACGCATTTCTGAACGGCGGCGACTACGCCGATCTCGCGATCAACGATCCGCTCGACGAGAACGTCGGGACGAAGCAGTACAGCCCGTACTTCTTCTATCTGGTGGAGCACCCGCAGGGGCGGGTGCTGTTCGACACGGGCCTGCATCCCGATCTGGCACAGCGCTGGGGGGCCTCCGCGGCGGAGGCGTTCCCGATCGAGATGTACGAGGGGGGTGATCTCGTCGGGCAGCTGCAGAAGCTGGGCCTGCGGCCGGAGGACATCGACGCGGTGGTGCCCTCACATCTCCACTTCGACCACGCCGGAGGCCTGGAGTTCGTCGCCCATGCACCAGTGTACGTGCAGGCGACCGAGCTCGACTTCGCGCGGAATCCGCCGGCGTACCAGGCCGATCTCTACATGCCGCAGGACTTCGAGCATGATCTCGACTGGCGTCTGTTGGAAGGCGATCACGACCTGTTCGGAGACGGTCGTGTGCGGATCATCTCCACGCCGGGCCACACACGCGGCCACCAGTCGCTTCTCGTCACCTTCGAGGAACGAGCCCCTCTCGTGCTCCTCGGCGATGCCGCCTACAACCTCGGCAAGATGCGTGAGAGGCGGCTGCCGGCGATCGTCTGGAGCCCAGACGCCATGGTGGCGAGCTGGGAGCGGGTCGAAGCCCTCGAGCGCGAGGTCGGAGCCGAGCTGATCTGCACGCATGAGAGCGACTTCGCAGCCGTGCCGATCGCTCCCGACGGCTACTGGAGCTGATACCCGCAGCCGTAGGATCCTCGTCCTCAGCGGCGCCGTAGATTGCGCACGATCAGCTGCACGGTGATCGCGGCGATCAGCACCGAGAAGGCGATATTCGACCAGAGCGGTGTGATGGCCGTGGCCGTGAGCAGGCCGAGCGGCGACGCGAGGCACGCGGTGGCTCCCACGAACAGTCCGCCGCGCAGGTCGACGTTCTTGCGGCGCATATTGCCCAGCGTGGCCGACAGCGAGCCGGGGATCATCATGAAGAGCGAGGTGCCCTTGGCGATGAGGTCGCTCGCGCCGAAGAAGAACATCAGCGCAGGGACCACGATGACTCCGCCGCCCACGCCCAGCACGCCCGACAGGATGCCGGTGACGACGCCGGCGCCAATCAGCGCGAGTACGGTCCAGACGGTGATGGCGATCGAGTCGTCCCGAGAGGGCACGCTGAACCACAGGCTGGCGGCCGAGAAGATCAGGAACAACAGGAACGACCAGAAAAGCGCGGGACGCGAGAGTCGCGCCAGCAGGTAGCTGCCGACCTGCGCTCCGATGACCACGCCGACCGCAAGCGCGATGCCCGCGATCCAGTCGATGTGTCCGGTCAGCGCGTATCCGACGGTGCCCACGATCGAGGGGGGAAGGATGGCCGCGACGGACGTGCCGGCGGCACGGCGCTGGTCGTACCCCAGCATCAGGAGTGCCGGTACGACGATGATCCCGCCGCCGATCCCGAAGAGACCTGACAGGAATCCTGCCACCAGCCCGAGCGCGATGAGCGCGAGGACCGGCGCGCGCGGGGCCAGCTCCGGAGCCGCCGGACTCGCTGCGGAACCGATCATCGCCGTGCCCCTATCGTCTCCGTGTCGACCACGATCGCCGAGCCGTCCGAACGCGGATCGCTCGCCGCGTCCCATCCGTATTCGGTGGCCACGATCAGATTGCTGTGCCCCAGGACCTCGTCGCGCGGCGGGACGATGCGTACCCGGAGGCCGGCGGCGGAGAGAGCGTCGCGAGCGGCCCGGGGGACGTCGGTCTCGACGGTCACGGTCTCCTCGACGTCGCCGTCGTCCTGAATGCCGACGACCCAGCGCGGCGACGAGGTCGCCTCCAGCGCGGAGGCACCGGTGAGCACGCGCAGCAGCAGATGCGTGTGGATCTGCGCCTGCGCCTGTCCGCCCATGGTCGCGCCGGCGTATGCCAGTTCGCCGTCGCGTTCGACAAGCACGGGCATGAGCGTGTGCGGAGGGCGCCGCGAGGGTCCCCACGCGGCGGGGTGTTCGGGTTCGAGGGAGAACGACGTGCCGCGGTTCTGGAACAGGATGCCGGTGTCGGGCTCGAGAACGCAGGAGCCGAAGGACCAGAACACCGACTGCACGAGTGACACGGCCCAGCCGTCATCGTCGGTGGCGACCAGGCCCACGGTGTCGCCGTGGGCCGGGGCGCTCGGGTAGGGCTGATCGACGTGTATATCGGGCATGTCGACGAGTGCGTCGGCGTCGTGGGCTGCGGTGTCAGGGTCGGAGAGCCAGGCACGACGAACGCCGTTGCTCGCGTAGAACGCCTGGGCGAGCCGTCCGGCGTCGGCGCCGAGCGCGTCGGCGATCCCGGCGTCGGCCGCGGCGATCGCATTGCGGAGGAAGGCGAAGCCCTGCGAGTTCGGGCGCCCGGTGTGGATGTCGAGCCCGAAGACTCGACGACTCAGCGGCTCGGAGACCGTCGGCCGGTAGTCGGAGGCGTCGTCGACGTCGATGAGCGATCCCGCGGCACGCAGTCCCGCCACCCAGCGCTCGGCGAGTTGCCCCCGGTAGAACGCGTCGAGACCTTGTTCCTGCAGCTCGCGGAACGTGCGGGCGAGCGCCGGTTGGCGAAGCGTGTCTCCCTCGACGAGCGCGCGGCCCGCGGGGAAGAAGATCGCAGAGCAGCCCGGGTCGGCGGTGAGGGCGTCGGCGTCGGTGCGGATAGCCGCTCCGACGGAGCGGGAGACCGGTGCCGCCTCGGCGAGCGTGCGCGCCGGTTCCAGCAGGTCTGCGAGGGCGAGGCGTCCGCCCGCGTCGTGCAGGACGCCCCAGCCGGCGACCCCGCCGGGAATGGTCACCGTGTCGATGCCGCGGGCGGGCAAGCGGTCGCCGTATCGCCTGCGGAGAGTCTCGAGTCGCTGGGTGCGTGGTGCACGGCCGGTGGCGTTGATGAAGCGGATTCCGCCAGAAGGATCCCGCACCAGCGCGACCAGGTCGCCGCCCAGCGCCACGTTGTTCGGGTACACGGCGCAGAGCACGGCCGCCGCGCTGATAGCCGCGTCGACGGCGGAGCCGCCGGCGCGCAGGGCGCGTTCGCCTGCTTCGGTGGCAAGGTAGTGCGAGGAGGAGATGGCGCCGGTCACGCGTTCGTCTCCGGGGTGGTCTCGTTCGACGCGGCCGCGCGCAGGATCTGCTCGAACACGGTTTCGACGTGAGCGCGGGCGGCGGCTTCTGCCGCTTCACTGTCCTGCTTCTCGATGGCGGCGAAGATCAGGCGGTGCCCGCTGTTCGAGATGTGGCGGCGCTCGGGCGTCTGCAGAGTCCGCCGTCGGCTCGGCGCGATCTGCGTCGCGATCAGATCGGTGAGCTGGGCCATGAGCGGATTGTGTGTGTATTGCGAGATCGCCTGGTGGAAGGCGCGGTCGAGGTCCGAGTATCGCGCGAGGTCGGTCTCGTTCTCCATGTCTGCGATGAACGTGCGCAGCTGCTCGATGTCACGCGGCGTGACCCGTGCGGCGGCGAGCGCAGCGATCGGCGGCTCGATCAGGGCCCGGAGCTCCATGATCTGCGTCAGCTCGGTGCCGCGACCCGTCGTGGCCGTCAGCAGTGCTGCCAGGGAGTGCGCGGCACTGCCCGACTGCAGCGCGCTGGCGCGCACCGTCGTGCCGCGGCCAGGCTTGCGATCGATGAGACCTCGCTGCTCCAGTTCATGGAGGGCCTGTCGGACCGAGACGCGGGAGACACCGAGCTGCTCAGCGAGCGCCTGCTCGCTCGGCAGACGGTCTCCCGGCTTCATCTCACCCTCGAGGATCGTGCGCTCGATGTCGAGCGACAGCCGATCGGGGAGAGACAGCGCGGGGGACCTGCGCAGTGTCGACCATTCCATGGAGACCTCGTTTCCGCATCGAATAAAGACAGCTTGACAGTTGGTCCTACCAACTGTCAAACTCCCTCCAATCGATCCGTTGCACGGAGCACATGAGTGAGGAACCGATATGTTGCACACCCGATTCGCCGCATTGACCGGCGTCGCCGCAATCACCGTCCTGTTGGCCGGATGTGCCGGCTCGTCCGGCACCACCTCCTCCTCAAGCGGCGAGGGAGGCGACGAACTGGGTCTCATCAAACCGGGCACCCTCACGGTCTGCGTCAACCTGGAGGCTCCCCCGAATGTGTTCGCCGAGGCGGACGGAACACCCGTCGGCGTCGAGGTCGACCTCGCGAAGGACATGGCGAAGAAGATGGATCTGGAACTCAGTTTCAGCGAGTACTCCTTCGCTGGTTTGATCCCCGCTCTCCAGGCCCAGCAGTGCGACACGATCATCTCGTCGCTGTACATCAAGCCGGAGCGCGAGGAGATCGCGAGCTTCGTGCCCTACCTCCTATCGGGCTCCGGCATCCTCGTGGCGGCGGACAACCCGGCCGAGATCACGGGATATGACGAGAGCCTGTGCGGGAAGAAAGCCATCGGCATCAACGGCGCCACCGGTGCTGGGCTGCTCGACGAGCAGTCCGCCGCATGCACGGCCGACGGCGAGGAAGAGATCACCATCACCCTGACGGATAAGGCGTCCGACGCCCTGCAGCAGGTGATCGCCGGACAGCAGGACTTCTACCTCGACACAGCGGAGGGCGCGGCCTACTTCTCCAAGCAGTCCGAGGGGCAGCTGATCCCGGTGGGTGAGCCGGTGGGAGAGATCAAGATCGGTGCGGCCTCGCTGAAGGACAACACGGCTCTGCACGACGCTCTCGCGGAGGCGTTCGCCGCTGTCCAGGAAGACAACACGTACCAGAGCATCCTCGAGACCTGGGGATTCGAGTCCCTCGACATCGCGAAAGCCACATCCTGACCATCGCGACGGGCGCGGCCGTACCGCGCCGTTCTGAAAGAGAGATCTCATGAACTTCGACTGGTCGTACTTCTGGGAGAGCCTTCTGGTTCCCAGCCCCCGGTTCCTCAGCGGCGTCGCGCTGACCGTGATCATCTCGGTGGTCGCGATGGTGCTGGCACTCATCCTGGGGCTGTGCATCGCCCTCCTGGGGCGCAGCCGCTTCCTGGTCCTACGGCTGTTCTCGAGCTTCTACATCTGGGTGATCCGGGGCACGCCGCTGCTTGTGCAACTGGTCATCCTGTACACCGGCTTCGCTGCGATCGGACTCTTCCGGTTCGAGGATCAGGACATCGCCGGCGCGTTGATCAAAGGGGCGGTCCAGGCGGCGATCGTCGGACTCATGCTGAACGAGAGCGCCTACATCTCGGAGATCGTCCGCTCTGGCCTCGAGTCGGTCGACCGCGGTCAGAATGAGGCCGCGCTGTCGCTCGGCATGACGCCGGGAGCGGCGATGCGACGCATCATCGTGCCGCAGGCCATCCGCGTGATGGTGCCTCCGCTCGGAAACTCCTTCAACGGCCTGATGAAGCAGACCTCCGTCCTGTCTGTCATCGGCGTCGCCGAGATGTTCCAGGCCGGAGCGACCATGAGCGCCGCCACCTTCAAGGTGTTCGAGATCTATCTTGTCGTCGCGCTCTATTACCTCGCCTTGACGACGGTCTGGACGATCGTGCAGACATGGATCGAGAACGTGCTCAATGCGCGGGCAGGCCTCCCGCCCGCGGAGTCGATCTGGAAGCGCCTGTTCGGTCTGCGCACCCCGCGCCGGACAGCCGCCAGCACCCCCGCACTGCAGTCGCAGCCGGTAGAAGCCGCGTGAGGATCGCCATGACCAGTACGTTCACCACCCCTGTCAGCACCGTGCCCGCCGGACCGATCGTGCGTGCCGAGAAGGTCACGAAGTCGTTCGGTGACCGTCGCATCCTGACCGATGTGGACCTCGAGGTCGAGGCCGGAGAGGTCGTCGTGCTCGTCGGCCCCTCCGGCGCAGGCAAGACGACCTTCCTGCGGACGCTCAATCGGCTGGAGGGCGTCGACTCCGGCGAGATCTTCGTGAATGGCGAACGCCTGGGCTCCCGAGAAGGACGCGGCGGCCGCCTCATGGAGCTCTCGGCGCGCCAGCTCGCCCGTCAGCGCGCAGACATCGGGTTCGTGTTCCAGCACTTCAACCTGTTCCCGCACATGACCGTGCTCGAGAACGTGTGGAACTCGCCCGTAAACGTCAAGCACGAGAAGAAGGCCGAGGCCGTTGCCTACGCCCGTGAGCTCCTCGCGCGCGTCGGTCTCGCGGACAAGGCCGACGTGCGGCCGCGCTCGCTCTCGGGCGGGCAGCAGCAGCGCGTGGCGATCGCCCGAGCGCTCGCCATGCGCCCCGCGCTGATGCTCTTCGATGAGCCCACGAGTGCGCTCGACCCGGAGATGGTGGGCGAGGTGCTCGCGGTCATGAAGGACCTCGCACTGGCCGGCATGACGATGATCATCGTCAGTCACGAGATGGGATTCACCCGCGAGGTCGCCGACCGAGTCGCCGTGATGGATGCGGGGCGCATCATCGAGAGCGGCACGCCGTCTCAGGTGTTTACGGAACCGCAGCAGGAGCGCACGCGGCAGTTCTTGTCGAAGGTGCTCTAACCCGGCCGCGCGGCGAGGCCGCGACTGGCGTGCCGTGACCGCGTCAGTCGCGGCCTCCGAGCAGCGCGAGTGCATCCAGGTACATCTCCACCTGCTTGGCGAAGACCTCGTCGGCGTCCACGTGCGCGAGATCGGCCTTCGCCGCCTCCGCGTAGGGAAACTGGCTGGGGTCCTTCGGGGCGTAAACCTGGACCCAGCCGGTCTCATCCTGTCGGGCGTCGTGCGAACTGAGCCGCGCGCCCTCCGCGCTGGCGGATCCGAGCACGAGGTTCGAGTAGACCTGGTACTGGATGACCGCCGCCCGCCCCTGCAGGCCGGCCTGGTGGAGCGCACGGAGCACCCACTCGACCGCGCGTAGCTCGTTCAGGCTGTTGGTGACGAGTGAGAACGACGTCGCCGCCGCGGCCGGGTGTGACGTCGCCGTGCGCCAGGCACGCCAGGCCAGCGCCTCGAGGTCGGCGCGCCATTCGTCGGTGGGCTCGTAGCCCTCGAGCGAGAGCCCGTCGAGGTGATCGGCCAGTGCGGTGAGCACGTCATGGCGACTCGCGAAATGGCGGTACACCGCCGTCGGCGATGCCTTCAGCTCCTCGCCGAGTCGCGAGAACGTCAGGGCTGGTTCGCCCTCGGCGTCCATGATGCGCAGAGCTGCGGTCACAATCTCCTCTCGGGAGAGAGACCCGCGCTTGCGCCGAGGTCGCACTTCTGAATTCACCACTGATCCCCCCGCTGGCGTCCGCGATCTGCGGTCGTCGTAGTTCTTGTCATGTTCCGCTGTTGTTTCTTTTTAGTGAACAGCATTGACTATACCTTTAACTATCCCCATACTCGTCTCAACACGCAATGCTGCGATCGAGATTGGACGAACCATGAACCCCTCCGTTGCTCCACACCTCCGGTTCGTCTTCCGGATCGTCGCAGAGGTCGGATCCTATCTTCCACTGCAGAAGCGAGACGCGGAGCTGCTCGAGTTCATCCCGATCGTCGGAGGCACCGTCGATGGCGAGGTCTCCGGCACCGTCGTCGCCGGAGGCGGCGACTGGTGCGTCACCCGAGCCGACGACGCCTACGACGTCGAGGCGCGCTACTTGATCCGCACCGACGGCGACCAGATCGTCGACGTCGTCAACGTCGGCGTCGTCCGTCACCTTCCCGGTGGGACCGGAGAGGCGATGGGCTATTTCCAATCGACCCCGCGTTTTCGCACCACCGCTCCTGACCTGCAGTGGCTCACCCGTTCGGTCTTCGTCGGCCGCGGCGTGACGAATCCCGACAACGCGACCATCGACATCTTCGAAGTACAGGCCTGACCCGCTCCCGCGAGCGCATCATTACCCCATCCATCGAGAGGCACAGCATGTCCAGACGACACACCCTCGTAGCCGCCGTCGCGCTCACCACCGCGGTCGCTCTGACGACCACGGCGTGCGGCGCCGGCGGAGGCGGCGACTCTGAATCCACCGACACGATCCGCACGACCATCGATATCCCGGCGACCTTCGACCCGAGCGTGACCCTGTCACTTCCCGACAACCTGCTCGCCCGCACGGGCTACGACACGCTCGTCCGTCGTGACGAGGGCGGGCTGGTCCCCGGGTTGGCGAGCGAGTGGACGGCCACTCCCACGCAGGCCGTCCTCACGATCCGCGACGGAGCGACGTGCGCGGACGGCACCGAGATCACGCCGACCGTCGTCAAGGACTCCCTCGTTTACCTCGCGCGGCCGGACAGCGGCGCCACCGTGGCGGGTCAAGTCTTCGGCGGTACTCCGCCGACGATCACGGCCGACGACGACGCGGGCACAGTGACGATCGATCTCGGTGCCCCGTGGCCGGACCTGATGACCGGCCTCAGCGTCTCGTCGACCGGCATCATCTGCCCCGCCGGGCTGGCCGACCCGCAGGGTCTCGCGGCCGGAACGGTGGAGGGCAGCGAGTCGGGTCCGTACACGCTCGAGTCCTTCGAGCCTGGGGTGAAGTACGTCTACACCCTGCGGGACGACTACGACGCCTGGCCGAAATGGAAGACCGCGATCGACGGCAGTCCGGCGAAGACGCTCGAGTACGTGGTCTCGCCCGACTCCACGGCGACGGCGAACCTCGTGATCAGCGGTCAGCTCGACATCGCCAAGATCCAGGCGCAGGCGATCGAACGCTTCGACACGATGGACGGGTACGAGGTCTCGGTCAACCGCTTCTCCGACTTCTACCTCATGTTCAACGAGCGGCCCAGCAGCGTCTTCACCGATCCCGCCCTGCGCCTCGGAGTCGCCCAGGCGATCGATCGCGCGATGTTCGAAGAGGTGACATCCCTGGGGACGGGCGAGATCGCGACCTCCCTGGCCTCGGATTTGACGCCGTGCGTCGCCGAGGCGAACACCCCGATCCCGGAGCAGGACGTGGCGGCCGCGACAGCCGCCCTCGACGGTCTCAGCATCCGCTTCATCGGCCCGACCATCGCCGGTCCGGCCGGCGCCGGCAACGAGTACATCGCCGAGGCGCTGCGCGCAGCAGGTGCCGAGGTCACGATCGAGAACACCGACGTCGGCAGCTGGATCGCCACGGTGTTCGGCGAGCCGGACGGATGGGACCTCACGATGTTCGCCGACCTCAACTTCCTCGGATCCCTGACGAGTCCTCTCGGCAGCTTCGTCGGACCGACCATCGGGGAGGGTGGCGGGAACGTCGGAGCCGCTGCGAACGCGGAAGCGAACGAGGCCTACTCGACTGCGCTGACCGCCCCCACCGAAGAGGAACGCTGCGCGGCTCTGAACAGCGCGGTGAACGCGCTGGTGGAGAACCTCAACGTGATGCCGCTGATCAACGACGCATTCATCTACGTGCAGCGCCCTGGCTTCACGGTGCAGATGCTCGGTGGATCCCTCGACGATCCGATCTTCCGGATCGTGGACTGACGCCCGTGTCCGGCGCAGACCTGTCGACCCGCATCGAGCCGGCGACCCGCACGGACACGACGGCGATCGTCGTCCGTCGTCGCCGCGCCCAGAGCTCCTGGGGCACCTTCGCCCTGCGCCGTCTGGGGGGACTCGTCCTCTCACTGGGGCTGCTGGCGGTGCTGACGTTCCTGATCGTCCCGCTGATACCCGGCGATCCGGCGCTGGCGATCCTGGGGCCGGACGCAACTCCGGCCGCGATTGCCACGGTACGTGAGCGGCTCCACCTCGATCTGCCGCTGTGGAACCAGTTCGGTCTCTACGTGCAGGGCCTCGCCACCTTCGATCTGGGGGAGAGCTTCCGCTACTCCACCCCGGTCACCGAGACGATCGCGACGAAGCTGCCCTACACGGCCGCTCTCGCCTTCGGGTCGATCGCCGTGGTGGTGCTGATCTCGATCCCGCTGGGAATGCTCGTCGGGGTCCTCACCTGCGGCGGTCGGCGCCCTCTTCTGGCCACCGGATTCGGTGTGGTGGCGGGATTCTTCGCCTCCTTTCCCGCGTACGTGGCCGCGAGCCTGCTCGTGATCGTCTTCGCGATCTGGCTGCGGGTGCTCCCCGCCGGCGGCGCGACCACCGCCGGCGCGTTCGTCCTCCCGATCGCCGCCCTCGCGATCGGACCCACGTTCGCCGTCGCGCGCGTCGTGCGTCAGGAGACATTCGAGGTGCTGCAGCAGGACTACATCCGCACGGCGCGAGGGCGGCGCATCGGCTCCGCTCGCCTGTACCTGCAGCATGCGCTGCCGAATCTGATGGCCTCGACGCTCACCCTCACGGGGCTGATCCTGGCGGGGTTGCTCGGCGGCGCCGTCATCATCGAGAGCGTCTTCAGCCTTCCGGGTCTCGGCATGGAGGTGGTGCAGGCCATCATCTATCGCGATTACCCGGTCATCCAGGGCATCGTGCTGACGATCGGCGCCATCGCCATCGTCATCAATCTGGTGATCGACATCCTTCTGGGTCTCATCGACCCCCGAACCCTGGGTGGGCCGACCAATGACTGACCGCCGTCGCTACGTCCCGGTGCCGCTGATCGTCGGGATCGCCATGCTGAGCGCCCTGGTGCTCGTCGCGCTCCTCGCTCCGGTCTTCCTGAGCGGAGCCGCGAACACCCTCACACCGGACACCCGCGCGCAGCCGTCCGCCGCGCATTGGCTCGGAACCGACGACTTCGGTCGCGACATCCTCGCTCGCTCGCTCGTCGCGACCCGGCTGACGCTGGTGATGGCGGCCGGGGCAACGGCGATCGCCGTGGTCGCAGGCGTGCTGATCGGCGCGCTGATCTGGCTGGCGCCGCGTCGGCTGCGCGAGGCGGTGCTGCGGATCATCGACTCCACCGTCGCGTTCCCCTCGATCATCCTGGCGCTGGTCATCGCCGCCATCCTGGGCCCGGCCACGTCGTCGGCGATCATCGCCATCGGCATCGCCGGTGTCCCCGGCTTCGCACGCATCACCTCGAACATGACCGCGTCGGTCGCCCACAAGGACTTCGTCGGGACAGCGCGCCTTCTGGGAGCGCCCGGACCGATGCTCTTCGTCCGGCACCTGCTGCCCAACATCGGCGGACCGCTGCTCGTCCTCATCGCCTCGAGCTTCGCACTCTCGCTACTCGACATCTCGAGCCTGTCGTTCGTGGGACTCGGGGTGCAGAGCCCGAACTACGACTGGGGTCGACTGCTCAACGAGGGACTGCCGGCGATCTACTCTCAGCCCCTGCTGGTCGTGGCGCCGTCGGTAATGCTGATCTTCGCCGGCGCGGCCGCCATGCTCACCGGTGACGGTCTGGCGGCGCGGATCGATCCGTGGGGGCGGCAACCGAGAGCTCGCCTTCGGTCCCGGCGGATCGCACCCGTCGCCTCCCTCGCACCCGACGCACTCGTCGAGGTCCGCGACCTGAGGGTGACGGCAGCGAACGGGACCGAACTCGTCAAGGGCATCGACTTCGACATCGCGTCCGGCGAGATCCTCGGGCTGGTCGGGGAGTCGGGGTCGGGCAAGTCGATGACGGCGATGAGTCTCGCCCGCCTCCAACCCGACGGCGTCGCCGTGGAGTCGGGGCTGATGCGTCTCGGCGACCTGGATCTGCGGTCCTCCCGGCAGCACAGCCGCCTGGCCAAGGAGATCGGCCTGGTCTACCAAGACCCCGGATCGACCTTCAACCCGGCGTTGCGCCTGGGGGCGCAGCTCACCGAGGTCGCGCGCGTGCATCTGGGGATGTCACGACGGAAGGCGACCGAGACCCTGGTCGAAGCCCTCCGCCGCATGCGGATCCGCAATCCGGAGGAGCGGATGGGGCAGCACCCGTTCCAGTTGTCGGGAGGGATGCTGCAGCGCGCGATCATCGCGTCGTCACTCGTCACCACCCCCCGGCTCATCATCGCTGACGAGCCGACGACGGCGCTCGACGTGACTGTGCAGGCAGAGGTCCTGCGACACCTCAAGCACATCAACACGAGCGAAGGCACCGCCATCCTCTTCATCTCACACGACATCGGTGTGGTCGAGGCGCTCTGCGATCGGGTGCTCGTGATGCGTCAGGGCGAGATCGTCGAACGACTCACCGGAACGCAGCTCGCGACGCGCGACGTGCAGCACCCGTACACCCGGGCGCTGCTCGACGCGACTCCGAGGCTCGTCCTCCCGTCCCTCACCGAGGAGGTCTCCCTATGACCGCGACCGCTGATCCAATCCTCGACGTCCGAGGGCTCGATGTGACCCTCGGGCACGGGCGCCGGGCGACGAAGATCCTCAACGGCATCGATCTGTCGCTGCACCGCGGCTCGACCGTGGCGCTCGTCGGTGAATCCGGGTCCGGCAAGTCGACGATCGCCAAGACCATCATCGGCATTCATCAGGCCGATCATGGGTCGATCCGGTTCGCGGGCACGGAGCTCGTCGGCGCGGACCATCGGACCCGGCGGTCGGTGCGCCGGCGCATCCAGCTCATCCCACAGAATCCGTACTCGTCGCTGGACCCTCGACGAACGATCGGTCAGACACTCGCCGAGGCGCTCGACCCGGTGCTGGCCCGCGTGGCGCCGCACCGCGAGCGCATCTCCGCGGCACTCGCGACCGTGGCGCTCGACGACGCGGCGATCGAGCGGTACCCGCACGAGTTCTCCGGGGGCCAGCGGCAGCGCATCGCGATCGCGCGCGCACTCGCCACAGACCCCGACATGATCATCGCCGACGAGATCACCTCGGCGCTCGATGTCTCGACCCAGGCGGAGATCCTCGTCCTCCTCGCGCGGCTCCGTCGGGAGCTGCAACTCACCGTGCTCTTCATCTCGCACAACCTCGCCGTCGTGAGCCAGATCTGCGACGACGTGATCGTGCTGCTCAACGGTGACGTCGTCGAGGCGGGTCCGGTGCGCAGCGTGTTCTCGCGACCCCGCTCCGACTACACCCGCACGCTGGTGGACTCCGTGCCCGGAGGCCCCGCCTTCACCCGCGCTCTCTCCGACCTCGCACCCCTTTCGTCCGCGCCCGACTCCACAGGAGGCACACCATGACCGACACCCGCACCGCACTCTGGACGCTGAGCGCCCGAGAGATCGCCCGCCGCGTCCGCGCGCGCGAGGTAACCGCTCGTGAGGTGATCGACGCACATCTCGATCGGATCGACGTGCTCAACGGCTCCCTGGGGGCGCTCACCGTCGTGTTCCCCGAGCGGGCGCGCGATCTCGCCGACCAGATCGACCGCCGCATCGCCGCGGGGGAGGAGGTCGGTGCTCTCGCCGGCGTGCCCATCTCGATCAAGGAGAACATCGACATCACCTGGTCGGCGTCGACCGAGGGCTGGGCATTCCTGGCGGACGCGATCCCTGATGCACATGCGACGATGGTGCGGCGACTGCTCGAGGCGGATGCGGTGCCGATCGGCCGCGGCAACATGCCCGACACCGGTCTGCGCTGGGACACCGACAACGAGCTCTTCGGCCGCACCTACAACCCGTGGGACCGCGATCGGGTCCCCGGCGGCTCCAGCGGCGGAGACAGCGTCGCCGTCGCCACCGGGATGTCGGCCGTCGGACTGGGCAACGACTACGGGGGCTCCCTGCGGCTGCCCGCGTATGCCGCCGGGATCTGCGCGCTGCGCCCCACGGCGGGGCGCGTGCCTGCGTCGGCTCCCGTGGGGGCCTGGCCGCTGACGGAGCAGTTCTTCGCGGTGAACGGGCCGATCGCCCGCCACATCGATGATCTCGACACCGTCTTCTCTCTGATCCACGGGGCTGACGGCATGGACCCGACGGCGGCATCGATCCCGCATCCCTCCGGCTATGACGGCCCACGTCGTGTCGCCGTCTCGCGCGACCCGCTCGGGTGGGGGGTGGACCCGGAGGTCGCCCAGGCGATCTCGGTGGCGGCCGACGCGCTCGCCGCGGACGGGTGGGAGGTCGTCGATGTCGAGGCCCCGATGATCGAGGAGGCCGCTCTGCTCTGGCGCCGGCTGTCGGTCACGGAGTTCGTGAGCACGTTCCAGCCGGGTGGGCGGTCCGTGCCCCTCGGCGAGGGCGCGACGCGCTACTTTCTCGACAACGCCGAAGAAACCGAGGTCTTCGAATCGATCGCTGACTACTCTGCGGCCTGGGGGCAGCGTCTGCTGATCTCCGCCGCGTGGGAGAGGTTCCACGCCGAGTTTCCGATCGTGCTGGGCCCGGTTTCGGCGCGCCGTATGCCGGCCATCGGCTACGACCTCTCGGGCCCCGAGGCGACCACGCAGCTCTGGCGCGATCACCGTCTGCTCGTGACGGTCAACTTCCTCGGTCTACCGTCGGTCGCAGTGCCGACGGGAGTCGACGGCGACGGGATTCCGTCAGGCGTGCAGCTGATCGCCGCACGCAACGGCGATCACATCGCCCTCGCTGCCGCCCGCGCTGTCGAGGCGCACGTGGGCACGTTCACGCCGATCGAGCGACCGGCGGGCGTGGTGCTGGCGGGCGCCCACGGCTGACGACAGAGAGAAACGGCCCGGGTCCCGAACGGACCCGGGCCGTTACGGCCTCCGCCGGAACGGGTCAGGCGCCGCGCTCCTCATTGATGGAGTTGGCGCCGTCGACCGTGACGAGCTGGCCGGTGATGTACGAGGCCCCCTCACTCGCGAGGAAGACAATCGCGTGGGCCACCTCATCGGCCCTTCCGGATCGGCCGACCGGCGTCGCCTGGCCCATCGCCCGCTCGTGCGCCGATGCGGATGCCGTGTCGATCCAGCCCGGAGCGACGGCGTTGACCGTGATCCCCGCCGCGGCGGTGTCGATCGCGGTCGCCCGAGTCATTCCGACCACCCCGGCCTTGGCCGCGTGATAGGCGACGTCGCCGGCGTAGGCCTGCACGGGGCCCGACACCGACGCCACGTTGACGATGCGCCCGTACTGCGCCTCGCGCATCGCGGGGATCACGGCCCGGATCATGAGGAACGACGTGGTCAGGTTTCGCTCGATCGAGGCCTGCCACCGCTCGAGCGACAGGTCGTCGATGGAGCCGGGGTCGTCGGGGTCGGACATCGATGTCATCCCCGCGTTGTTGACGAGCACATCGGCCGGGCCGAACGCTCCGTGGGCGGCCGCCATGACGTCGTCGACGCCGGACTGCCGCGTCAGGTCGGCCACGACGCCCACCGCCTCGAAGCCGGCGTCGGTCAGAGCGGACACCCGCTCGAAGATGCGCTCCGTCGTCGATGTGACGACCACGCGCATTCCCGCACCCGCGAGGGCCCGAGCGGCGGCGAATCCGATCCCGTGTTCACTGCCTGCTCCGGTGATGATGGCCGTGCGCTGTCGTGTCTGAGCCACGGTGGGCCTCCCAGGTCGTCGCTGATATTGGAACGATCGTACAACATTGAAGACCATCAGCGCGCCAGCTCGTACGTTTAAAGCCGGAAGGAGTGCGAGGCTTTGTTGTACGATCGATCTACTCGAGACGAACGGAAGAGGGAAGACGTGCCGACTGCCACCGACCCGCCCAGCAAGAAGGGCGCCGAGCGCAAGAGCCGGATCCTCGACGCCGCGTTGACCATCATCGGGCGCGACGGTCTCGCCGCCCTGTCGATGCGCACGCTCGCGACCGAGGCGGGGCTTCCGTTGGGCGCGGTGGGCTACTACTTCGCGAACAAGAAGCAGCTGATCGGCGAAGCCTTCGACGCGCACTCCCAGCGCGAACTTCAGCGGGTGGTGCAGACGATCTCGTCGATCGGCGACGCCGGGTCCGGCACTGATCTCGCCGAGCGACTCACCGACTTCGTCGTCGAGGGGCTGCAGAACGATGCGAACTCCTTAGTGGCCGAATACGAGTTCCTCGTGGAGGCCAGCAGGCGCCCCGAGGTCGCCCGGGCATCGACGGCCTGGCTGCAGGCCCTGCAGGCGCAACTGGCCAACGTCCTTCGGCGGCTCGGATCATCGGAGCCCACGACCGACGCGCGACTGATCATGGCCGCGATCGCCGGCCTCGAAGTCGACAACCTGACGAGCGACGCACTGACCCGTATGCAGACCACCGCGATCCGCGAGTCCCTGATGCGACTCGTCGAGGCGCTGAGCCTCGCCTGGGCGCGGAATCCACCGGAACGACGACGAGAGAAGCACTCATGAACAGCCGTATCCCCGCGGTCTCACCGACGCGTCCCACGGCGCGGCGGCTGATCTGCCTGACGCTCGCCTGGGACCAGATCCCCGAGTCCATCTCGATGGAGGGTGGCTCCGAACGAATTCTCCGAGAGCCGGTGTGCGCGATCCTGGTGAACACGGATATCGGATGGGTCCTGCTCGACACGGGCACGGATGCCCGGCGATTCCGAGGGCCTAATCCTGATCGGGAGCTCTACGCTCCGGCGGGGCTGCCGGAGTTCCTCACCGACGGCGACCCACTGCTCGATGCGCTCGCAGCTCATGAGCTCACGCCTTCCGACATCGCCGTGGCGGCCGTCTCGCACCTTCACTTCGATCACTCCGGAGGTCTGCGGCACCTGGCGGAGGCGGGCGTCGAGGTCTGCATCCAACGACGGGAACGGGACTTCGCACTGACCACAGCTGGCCGAGACGACGCCTACCTGCGAGAGGACTACGAGGACCCGGCGATACGCTGGCGCATCCTCGACGGAGACGCGGTGATCGGCCCGGGCGTCGAGGCCGTCAGCACGCCGGGCCACACTCCTGGTCACATGTCCTACCGGATCACGATGGCAGAGTCCGGCACGTGGCTGTTCGCGATGGACGCGATTGACCTGCAGGCGGGCATCGACCTCGACCAGGTGGTGGGCACGCATGCGGTCGCGGCGGACGCCCCGGCGGTGCGCGAGTCGCATAATCGTCTGGTCGCGCTCGCCGAGAGGGAGGGTGCGCGTCTCGTGGCCGGGCACTGCCCGGTGACCTGGCCAGCTCTCACCGCTCCGGAAGGATTCGCCTGAGCTGAGCACCCGCCGCGACCGCGCGTCGTCGTCGTCGGCCGGCTCGAGCAGAAGGAACTGCGTGCCCTGGCGAGGGCGCAGATAGCCGAAGTAGTACGCGTACCGGCGATGCGACCCCTCCCGCGACACTAAGACTCACGCACTGCTCGGGGTAAAACAGGCTGATGCCGATCACGCCGGCGATCACGAGGAGTGCCACCATGGCGGGCAGGGGCCAGAGCAGCATGCGGAACAGGTCCGGCGAATCGACGCCGCCTTGTCGGCGCACCACGATCGCGGCGATCGCGATGAAGGCGAGGCCCGTCACGGCGGTCGAGCCGGTCGCGCTGAGGAGCAGTCATGGGGATCACGCAGCACACGCCCGAGACCACCCCCATCACGACGGTCGCCACGCGGGGCATGTGCGCCGATCCGGAGACGCGTGAGAGGACCCGGGAGATTCCCGCGGGAAACGCCCGGTCTCGAGCGGCGACGAACAGAAGGCGGCCGGCCTGCAGACTGAGCGCGATGTTGGCGTTCAGGATCGCCAGCGCGATCGACAGCAAGACGAACACCCACAGCGCGTGTCCTGCGAGCTGCTCCAGGAACGCCTGGACCGGCGGTTCCGAGCCGATGAGCCCCTCGAGCGAATCGGCACCCAGCATGACGAACACGAGGGGGACCACTTCGATGACGACCGTGATCAGCGCGGAGAGGAGCACCGCCCTGGCCACGTTGCGCCGCGGATTGCGGGTCTCCTCCGCGAAGTAGACCGCGCCGCCGTAGCCGTACTGGGCGGCGACGCCCTGTATGACCCCCAGCGCCAGGCCGGCGATGCCGATCGGCGCTAGGGCGCCGCCCGAGTCCAAGGGCCTGCGGGTCGAGCAGGTCGGTGATCGGGCGTTCGAGTTCACCATTCCCAGAGCGGTCGACGAAGGGATCCGGACCGGCGTCTTCCGCCCGACGCTGACCGCCGACCTCGTCGCTCGGACGCTCGTGGCACTGGCGCTACGGCCTGCACATCGTGGCCGACCGCATTACGACCCACGCGGTCGCCGCCGACGGCATGCGATCCGTCGGCGCTGAGGTCCGAGCGGCGCGCCGCCCGAAGCAGTCGTCGGGCTCGTCACCATTCGATGTTGGTCGCCGACGCGTCGATCAGGCTCACCCACACTTCCAGCTTCATGTCCTCGAACAGCCCGCTCCAGTCCTCGACCACCCGGTCGCAGAGGGCCTGGAAGAGCGGCTGGAGGTGCTGGTCGCTGGTCGCGAACGCGAGGACGGCGTCCGGTGCGACCTGCGCGCTCACGGCAGACTGCTGGAATGCCATCGTGGTGGACGTGTGCAACTCCACGATGATGTCGTTGTCGGGGATCCCCAGAACTTCTCGGGTGGCGGTGAACAGCAGGTCCATGGCGACCTCGCCGCTCTCCGCGATTCGCGCCTGAATGGTCTCACTCTTGGGGAGGATGGAAATGTAGGTCATGTAATCGAGAGTACGCAGGACGGACGGGCACGGTGACATCTTGCCGTTGCACGGACACGCGCACGCTCGACTCTTGGGCTGGGGCGGGTGAAACGCAGGCGCAGGTCGGCCTTGCGGACCTTGCCGGCGGTCGTGCGCGGCAGCTCGTCGACCACGACGACGTGCTTGGGGATCTTGCAGCGGGCGATCCTGCCGTCCAGAGACGCGCGGACGTCGGCGGTCGTGGATGAGGTTGTCCGGCTCCGCGGGGTAGTGATCTGGTGCCCGACGACTACGCCGCCACGCTCGAAGGCCTCAAGAAGCACGTGCGCGCCGCACGCCCGGAGGCGCAGCGGAAGGTCAGCAACGAGCTCCTGCAGCTGTGGTGGCGCATCGGGCGCACGATCCTGGACCGGCAGGCGGAGGAGGGCTGGGGCACGAAAGTGCTGAATCGACTTGCCACAGATCTGCGTGCCGAGTTCACCACGATGAAAGACTTCTCCCGCCGGAATCTGCTCTACATGCGGGCCTTCGCTGAGGCCTGGCCCAATGAAACCGATCTTGTGCAACGACCCATTGCACGATTGCCGGGGGCCACGCGATCGAGCTGCTCGACAAGCTTGACGATCAGGTGCTGCGCGACTGGTGCGCGGCGAAGGATGCACGTCATGGCTGGAGCAGATCGGTGCGCCAGCACCAGATCACCACTCGACTTCACGAACGAGAAGGGGCCGCACCGAACAACTTCGCCGGTGCCCTTGAGCAGCTCGACTCGGATCAGGCGCAGGAGATTGCCAAGGACCCATACGCACTGTAGTTCCTCAGAGGATGTCAATCGCGGTCACCGACGCGGACCGTGCCCAGCACGTGGTCGACGCGACAGTGGCCGGAGTCGCCGACGCGGCGCTGGCATCCCCTGCGGGGTGTCGGTGAAGACAAACGATGCCCTCACGGACGCGCTGTACGCGGCGCAGAGCACCGGGCTGTCGCCCGAGGAGACCGAACAGTATGCGCAGGCGGGCATCTGGTTCAGCCCCGACGCCACCGATTACGAGATCGCCGCCCTCCGAGAGCGCTAGCCGACGCCGGCTTCAGGGGCACCACCGTCGCCGACCAGCTCGGCGCCGTCACCGCAGTCATCGACGGCATTGTTCTCGTGCTCAACGCCCTCGCGATCATCGCGCTGCTGGCGGCAGGCTTCGGCATCGTCAACACGCTATTCATGTCAGTGCAGGAGCGCACCCGAGAGGTCGGGCTCATGAAGGCCATGGGAATGGGGAGCGGCCGGATCCTCTCACTGTTCAGCCTCGAGGCGGCCTTCATCGGCTTCCTCGGCAGTGCCGTCGGCGTGGTCATCGCGATCCTGGTCGGCAGCGTGGTCAGCTCCGCGCTCTCGGGCGGACTTCTCACAAGCCTGCCAGGCCTCACGCTGATCGCCTTCGATCCGGTCTCCATCGCGCTGATCATCCTGGCCGCTATGGGCATCGCATTCCTCGCTGGGACTCTTCCCGCGGCCCGTGCCGCACGCGCCGACCCGGTGACCTCACTCCGCTACGAATGATCACAGAGGCCGGGAAACCCAGCAGCAGGGTACCCGGCCTCGAATAATCGCAGCAGTCCCGGAGCGAAGCGGGCCAGGCGGCCTTAACTGACAGAAGTACTACTATCGGACCCGCTTCCACCGCCCGATGAAGGCTCTACTTCATTAATTCACGCACCAGACCCTGTCGTCCGCGCCGTTGAAGTCGTTGGCTAGCGTCGAGCCGGAAAGTTGGGTCGAACTGTTCAGGCTAATGCGCGACGAGTAAACTCTGGGAAGTGCTCCTGGTCCGCGACAGCGGCCAGAGCGGTAGGACACCGCGAGTGGCACGCAGAAGGCACGAGCAGGCAGCAGGCTGCAGAAGCCGCATGATTTCGCCCTTCCGAGCCTCCACTGGCAATAACTGGGACTTCTGAGAGCGTAGTGTGCGGCGTCGCGCGATGCGGCGCCGCCGCACGTTGAAGTCGCACGCGTCACAGGAACCGGCACTGATTCGGTAGTTGGCGTAAGAAACCCTTGGGAATGGGGTGAACGGCCGGGCTCCGGGCTACTTGACCGATTCTGGGGCGACTCCCGGATCGGGCTGACCGCTACACTGCGACCAGAGCCCGTCTGGGGCGGTGCTCCGTTCCTTGGGAGGATTCTCGATGCGTTCACCTCGTCTACTCACCACGAGCGCCGTGCTCGCACTCTCCGTGGCCCTCGTCACCGGGTGCTCAGCGTCGGAGCCAGAGCCGGTGGAAGAACTGAGAACCCCGAGCACACCGGCAGCCGAGGAGCAGCCCAGCGCCGAAGAGCTGGAGATTCGGGCGATTCGGGATCGCATCAAAGAGCTGAAAGCCATCCCGGCCGCGGAGTTCAAGTTCTTGGACCGCGCGGACCGCTTGCTCTACCTCGGAGACGTGCTCAGGCCGGAGTACGACGAGATCTCGCAACGGCATGCAGATGGCGAGTACATCACCGCATACAACCCGCTGAAGGTCGCGGCGGTAGATAACAGCGCGGCGAGCATCGTCCACCAGTACGAATACGTACAGCGCGCGCTCTTCCTCCAAAGAGCGGGCGACGGAACCACCGAGAACTTCGACTTTGATGCTGCACAGAAAGCAGTGTCCGCCTATTACTACATGAGTGGCGACAGCCTAGTGGTGAGCAATGAGTACAACGCGGTCTTGGAGACAATGTCGCCTCTGACCACCATCACCCGGATCATCAACTCCTGGACGGGGGAGGAGTTCGGGCCGGTGACGGCAGGCACCGACAAAGACGGCAACCCAGTGCAGTACAAGGACATCCTGGTGACGGATCACAACGGTGTTCACGAGATCAAGCGCTTCATCTTCAGCACCTTCGTGGACTGGAAAGGTCAGGACAGAGCGGTCTGGCAGTTCCTGGCGGGCACGACTCCGGAGACGCCGGAGTTGCTAGACACTTTCATGTGACCGCAGTGGTGCTGTCCGCTTCGACTGCGGTCGCGATTCGCTGGCTGAGAGGAGAAGCGTCGACGGGGCCAACGAGACGGCCTCGCTCGTGATGGCACCGGTCGGGCGCATCGATACACTGATCCTGCTTGCGCCAGGCTCCTGGCCTGCATGATCGCTGGGGGTGGGAATGGGCCAGACCAAACGTGGCTCCAAGGTCGTTGCGGGTATCGCGGGCAGCGTCATCCTCGTCGCCGTTGCTATTGGGGTTGCCGTGTGGCTGATCTCGCAACAGTCGTCGCCCACCGCAGAGCCAACGCCGAGCGCGACATCGACCCCTCCGAGCGCGGCCGAGGTCGAAGAGCTGGACAACCGCCTCGCCTCCGGTGAGCGCGAGAGTGTCGCGGCAGCCCTCGGCCTTCCACTCGACGACGCGACCGACGACATCGTCACGGGGTTCGCGGAACTCAAGGTCGAATGGGACACAGCAGTTGTCACCGAAGTGGCACCTGGTGCCTGGACGATACCGGCGTCCGTGACGCAACCCGACGGGACGACGTCCGAGTGGTCGGTCACCCTCGTCCGGTCCGACCTCGGACTCGTCTTCGTCGACTCCGAGGTCCTGTCATGAGGCTCAAGCGTTTGGCCGGCGCCGTGGTGTTGCTCGCCGTGGCTGCCATGCTCGTCGCGATTCCCGCACAAGCGAAAACTCTCGATTGCTCGGCGAACTTCTCCTTCGATAGGGACTGGAGTGCGTACGAGGGGAAGAACGTCGCGCTGGTCGTCCACGGCTGGACCGGCACCCCGATGCGGGAAACTGCGAGCCTCCTAGCGAGTGAGCTGCCTGCCTCGGAGTGGGTCGTGGACACCTTCTCCTACGAGAACGCGAACGGCGACTGGCCGGGCGAGGACTCGCAGGTCGCGGAGTGCCTACGAGCGACCCTCCTGCAGTATGCCGGCGCCACTGAACGCACCGGACCTTCGATCTACCTCGTGACTCATTCGATGGGCGGAATCGTGGCCCGCGTCGCGCTCAACCGTGGCAAGGATCCTCAGCTCGATGATCTCGTGGGCGGGGTCATCACCATCGACACCCCGCATCGCGGTTCTCCGTGGGGCGGATCAGACGTCGCAACGCTGGCTCAGTTCATCAAAGCCAACAGCGCGGGCGACGGGCTGCCCGCTGATCTGTGTCTCGCCCTTCATCACCCCGGCCCCTACCCGCCGGCGTGCGACTCCCCTCCGGCTGTGTCGACAGAGATTCCGATTCTTCAGGTCGCTGGCAGCGCGACTCTCGTCCGGACGTTCTTTCACATCAAGGTCGAGAAGTACGACCTGAACAGCGACGGCGTGGTCTGGATGGATTCCCAGGCGGGATATCGTAACTCCGTCGACAGCCCGCAGCCGCCTGCTGAGCAAGCATCGTCCTCCGTCGTTCGTTGCGAAGTCCTGTGGAAGGACACCCTCGGAAACGGGGTGGGGGGTGAGCTCGCGGGGTTCTCGCCCAGCGCCCTCGAAGCAATGCGGCTCGGGACGGCCGACATTGTGAAGCACCCACTCGCACTCCAGACCCTTTACGGGGTCATGATGGAGGCCCCGTGCGGGCACACCAAGATGACCACAAATCTGGAAGCCATCACCCGCGTGTCAGCGCAGCTGATGGAGTGGGCGAAGTCGAATGTCGACGGATGGCGCATCAGTGCTGACGGCATCGGGGCGCTCGAGGTCGGCAAGACCACGTGGGACGAAGTGTCTGCACTTCCCGGGTTCGAAGGGGACGCCAGCTACTGGGGTGAAGTCGGCTGCGTGACGGGAGGATGGTTCGGTGTGGGGGTGTCGCAGGATGGACTCGGGGTCCTCGTTGCTGGGCCCGAGGCTTCTCCTGGCGCGATTGACGTGGTGTCGCTCGGCTCCTACTTCCGCACGGGGAAGGCCGCCGACATCCCCGTATCCACCTCCGAGGGCATCCAGCTCGGAACGTCCGAAGCCGATGTCATACGCCTGCACCCCGAAGCTAAGGCCGTGACTCACCCTCTGAGCGAGGCAATCACCGACTACCAAGTCGAGGACGGGAACGGGCGGGCAATCGTCTTCGGAGTGGAGAACGCGGTCGTGACCTACATCACCGTCGGAAACGTCCCGGAGGTCTACGCCATCGAAGGCTGCGCCTAGTTCCCGTGCAACCCGTGGGCGCGCGTGTCGAGGGCCCGCTCGCAGGAGAACGCCGGCTCTTGCGCAAATACCGATCCCGGAGCACCTCGATAGGCGGGGCCCCTCGTTGACGGTCGTGCTCAGCCACTGCGCCCAAGTCCACCGGCTCGCGGTTTCCAGAGCAGAGAGCACCCTTCACCCCAGCAACGTCACACCGAACCCTGCAACCACCGCTCGCAGCTCGGCCAGGTAACGCTGCGCCTGCTCGGTGAGGGGGATTGCGGAGTGACCGATCCAGCCGATCTCGATGCGTTCGTCGGCGTCGAGCGGGATGGCGACGATCTCGGGATCGAGGTCGTCGCTGATGATGCCGGTCGAGATGGTGTATCCGTCGAGCCCGATCATGAGGTTGAAGATCGTCGCGCGGTCGGAGACACGGATCTCCCTGGCGCTCGACAGGGTGGAGAGGATCTCCTCGGCGAAGTAGAAGGAGTTGTTCGCGCCTTGGTCGAAGGTGAGCCGCGGCACGTCGGCGAGGTCGGCCAGGGTCACGCGGCTCCGTGAGGCGAGCGGGTTCTTGCGGGAGATGAAGATGTGCGGCTCGGCGACGAAGAGCGGCCGGAACGAGAGCCCGGAGTCCCGCAGCAGCTTGTCGATGACGTTCCGGTTGAAGTCGTTGCGGTAGAGGATCCCCAGCTCGCTGCGGAGCGTGCGGACATCCTCGATGATGTCCCACGTGCGGGTCTCCCGCAGCGAGAACTCGTACTCGGCCGCCGACGTCGCCTTCACCATGCGCACCAGTGCGTCGACCGCGAACGAGTAGTGCTGGGTCGACACCCCGAGCAGGCGTCGCGACGGCGGCCGGCCGAGATAGCGCTGCTCGAGCAGGGCGACCTGCTCCACGACCTGCCTGGCGTACCCCAGGAACTCCACGCCATCGGCAGTGAGCGTCACCCCGCGGGCGGAGCGGATCAGGAGGTCGCGCCCCACCCGGCTCTCGAGTTCCTTCATCGCCGCCGACATCGTGGGCTGCGCGACGTAGAGCAGATCGGCCGCCGCGCTGATCGATCCTTCCGCAGCGACCTCGATGTAATAGGTGAGCTGTTGCAAGGTGATGCCGCTCGATCGCTTGACCATAGCTTCACACTATGTCACCGCATAGCCGCAGCGCATTCTTCGATAGCAGTGCTCAGGCCGCACCATGGAGGCATGGCGCACGAATTCACCTTCCGCATCACGACCACGCGGTTCGACGAGAATTACTCGCCGTCGGCCGACTCCCGGATCACCACGAACTTCGCCAACCTCGCGCGGGGTGAGCACCGGCAGGAGAACCTCCGCAACGCCCTGACGATGATCGACCGACGGTTCAACGACCTGGCGGAGTGGGACAACCCGAACCGGGACCGCTACACGCTCGAGCTCGAGATCGTCTCCGTCGCGGTGCAGTTCGCTGCGGAAGGTGAGGACCAGGACTTCCCCCTGCTCGAGGTCCTCGACATCCAGATCGTCGACCGGCTCACCGGACGGCGCAGCCACGGGATCGTGGGGAACAACTTCTCGTCGTACGTCCGCGACTTCGACTTCAGCGTGCGGCTGCCGGCAGCCACCGAAGCAGCCGGCGGGTTCACCGTTCCCGACGACTTCGGCGATCTGCACGGCAAGCTCTTCCAGCACTTCCTCGACTCGGAGACGTACCGGGATCGCTTCACGCTGTCGCCCGTGATCTGCATCAGCGTCTCGACGAGCAAGACCTACCGTCGCACCGAGAACCACCACCCGATCCTCGGCGTCGAGTACGAGCAGAAGGATCCCTCGCTGACCGACGAGTACTTCGGGAAGATGGGGCTGACTGCTCGGTACTTCATGCCGCGCGGCAGCGTCGCGCCGCTGGCCTTCTACTTCCGCGGCGATCTGCTCGGCGACTACACGAACCTGCAGCTCATCGGCACGATCAGCACGATGGAGACGTTCCAGAAGATCTATCGTCCGGAGATCTACAACGCCAACTCGGCCGCCGCGAGCGTCTATCGGCCGACTCTCGACCAGCAGGACTACTCGGTGACGAAGATCGCCTACGACCGCGACGAACGCAGCCGGCTCGCGACCGAGCAGGGCAGGTTCGCGCACCAACACCTCATGAAGCCGCACGGCGACCTCCTCGAGCAGTGGGCCGCCGGCTCACTCGTTCCTGTCGGATGACCCACGGAGACCCCCGATCATGAACACGCTCCTCCCCACCTCCCTCGTCGGCAGCCTGCCGAAGCCGTCCTGGCTCGCCCCGCCCGAAACCCTCTGGTCCCCGTGGAAGCTCGAGGGCGACGCCCTGGTCGAGGGCACGCAGGATGCGCTGCGCATCGCCGTCCACGAGCAGCAGCACGCGGGCATCGACATCATCAGCGACGGCGAGCAGACCCGCCAGCACTTCGTCACGACGTTCATCGAGCACCTGTCCGGCGTCGACTTCGACCAGCGGGAAACCGTCCGGATCCGCGATCGATACGACGCCAGCGTGCCGACCGTCGTCGGTGCTGTGAGCCGCGACACACCCGTGTTCGTCGAAGACGCGAAGTTCCTCCGCCAGCAGACCGATCAGCCGATCAAATGGGCCCTGCCCGGCCCGATGACGATGATCGACACCCTCTACGATCGCCACTACCAGAGCCGCGAGAAGCTGGCGTGGGAGTTCGCGACGATCCTCAACCAGGAGGCGAGGGAACTCGAGGCGGCCGGGGTCGACATCATCCAGTTCGACGAGCCGGCCTTCAACGTGTTCTTCGACGATGTGCAGGACTGGGGCGTCGCGGCGCTCGAAAGGGCGGCCGAAGGGCTGCGCGCGGAGACCGTGGTGCACATCTGTTACGGCTACGGCATCAAGGCGAACACCGACTGGAAGGCGACCCTCGGAGCCGAGTGGCGGCAGTACGAGAAGTCGTTCCCGCTGCTGCAGCGCTCGAGCATCGACACCGTCTCGCTGGAGAGTCACCACTCCCACGTGCCGCTGGAACTCATCGAGCTCATCCGGGGCAAGAAGGTCATGCTCGGAGCCATCGACGTCGCAAGTCACGCGATCGAGACCCCGGAGGAGGTCGCCGACACCCTCCGGAACGCGCTCCGGTTCGTCGACGCGGACAAGCTGATCCCGAGCACGAACTGCGGTATGGCACCGCTGCCTCGTGACGTGTCGAGACAGAAACTGCGTGCGCTCAGCGCCGGTGCGGCTCTCCTGCGGGAAGAACTCGGCGGCACAGCGAGCTGAACATCCGGGGCGAGCCCGGTGCGATCGGATGCCGAGTCACACCAGCTCGTAGGGATCGTTCACGCGACCGGTGTGTCCCCAGTCGACGTCGAACTGTCCGCCCCACGGCGAGAGTTCGTCTCCGGTGTCCCGGGGGTCGTACTGCACGGCGGCGGTCGAAACGACCACGCGCGAGCGCGGGGTGATCAGTACTCGCAGACGACGGTTCCCGACCACCACGAAATCGACGAATGCCGCCGGCCCGTTCGCCGCCTCGGCGATCTGCTCCAGCAACTCGTCGAGATCCTGCTCCTGCGCGAGGAGGGCGGTCACGCCGTCGATCAGGATCTCGGTCCTCTCCATGGTCTTGATATCGCTCATCCCGGCACGATACCGCGTCCCTCGCAGGGGCCAACGGGGTTGCATCGACCCCCTCCGATCTGCAAGGCGGCGCATCCTAGGATTGCCTGGATGACCGACATCGAGACCCCACCGGCTGTGCGCGCCCCGACCTGGCGGCGACTGGTACTCAGCCCTCTCACCTGGGGTTCAGCGCTGCTGGCGGTGGCGATCATCGCGACTCTCGCGGGCGACGATCTGAGCTTCTTCCCGTTCCTGCTCATGCTGATCGGCGGCTGGTGCTTCGGCTTCTCGTTCGTGAACGCCGCGCTGGAGATGCGGCCTCCGCGCAACGGATTGATCCTGCACATCGCCGTCGCCGTCCTCGTGGCGGCAGTGCTGATCCTCGTCGTCGAGTTCGGCCGGGACGCGATGGCTTCTCTCCCGGAGCCGGTGCGGGGCGTCATCGTCGTCCTCCAGATGGCGGCGATTCCGGCGGCAGGGTGGATCTGGCTCGGACTCCTCGCGCGCATCAGTGACGGGTTCACCCGTCGGAACACGAAGAAGCGACCCTCGCCGGTACCGCCCGAGTGGGTGAAGGAAGCGAATGCCGACGGCTCAGCCGTGCGCTTTCCGGCGATACCGATCCGTGTGCGCTCCCTCCGCACCGCGATCATCGTGATCGTCGGGGTAGCAGGCAGCGGCACGACGCTGCTGCTGATCGCCCTCGACGACATCGCGATGCGCCTGGGCCCGCGTCTGCTGGTCATCGCCGTCGGCCTGCTGGTCGCTCTGCCGGTATACCTGGTGTTCACCGCGGTGCTGCGTCGGCGCACCACGTCGTGCACAGTCGCCTTCGGCAACGACGAACTGCGCGTGCGCGTGGGGGATGAGCAGCGGGCGATCCCGTTCCGTGAGCTCGAGTTCCTGCTCTGGCGCACCGGCAGCGAGTACGCCCGCATCGAAGTCCGCGGGGCGGGCGTCGACATGACCCTCGTCGCTGGGCTCGCCAAACCGCCGAGCGGGTTCACCGCCGAGCTGCCGCCGTTGCCCCGTCGGGTGTTCCGCCGGTTCGAGCTCGCCGGACTGACGCTGCAGAAGTCGCGGCGGCGCGAGGTCGTGACGTTCCGCCGCGGGGCAGGCCCGGCCGCGGTCTCAGCGCCGCGCGCGTGACCGGGCGCGGGTGACACCCTCGACTGTCGCGCGCACGGGGGTGCCGAGGTACAGGCCCAGCGATGCGCCCGAGGCGAGTCCGACTCCGATCACCGCGGCGTAGCTGAGGGAACTCCCCGCATCGATCACGTCGGCGGCGCCGCCACCGCTGTGCACCATCTCGAGCAGCCCCTGGAACACCGCGACACCCGGCACGAGCGGCACGATGGCAGCCGTCGTCACGGCCACCGACGGAACGTGCAGGTTGTGCGCGATCAGTACGCCGATGAAGCTCGCGAGGAGTGCGCCGAGTGCGCTCGCCGCCGCCGGATGCAGGTTCAGCGCCGAGGCGAGTGTGTAGCCGCCGATCGTGATCGCGCTGAGCAGCGCACTCACCAGGATGATCCCGCTTCCGGCACCGTTGAACACGGCCACGGCCACGGCGATGATGGCCGCTCCAGCGAACACGCCGGGCAGCGGACCGAACGGCGCCGGGTCGACCGGCAGCTCCATCGTGAACCCGAGCACCGTGCCCAGCTCGAGCCCGACGAGGATGCCGATGACGACGCCCAGCGTCTGCATCGTGAGATCGAGGATGCGGCCGCCTGCGGTGAGGGCGAACCCGTCGATCGCGTCCTGCGCCGCCCCGACCACGGTGAGACCGGCGAGCATCAGCACGATGCCGGAGGCGACGATGATCGACGGACGGATGCCGACGAACGGTTCGATCCCCGCGGCCCCGAGCGCCGACACCGCCACCGCGACGACCGTCGTGACGAACCCGCCGGCGATCTGGCTGAAGAACAGCGGGACCCGCAGTCGGGCGAGCGCGGCCTGGGTGATCGCCGCGCAGAGAGCGGCGATGAAGGTCAGCCCCACGATGATCGGTGAGGCTCCGAGGAGGATGCTGACGCCGACGGCGAGCAGAGCGCGCGCGACGACGACCACCGACTGCTGATAGCGGAACGGCATCCGGCGGATCACTCGGAATGCCGTGCGTGCCGACGCGAGATCCATGCCCCCTCGGATGTCGGAGACGAGGGCCTGCATGCGCTGGAGCTTGGCGTGGTCCGGCGCGGCGACGCGCACCACCCGGACGAGCGTCTCCGGCCAGGCCTCGCCGCTGAGGTGGAACGAGACCGTGATCGAGTTGTAGGTGACGTCGACCTGCACGTCTTTCAGCCCGTAGGGCGTCGCATACGCGGGTGATCGCGAGGGTCACCTCGTGCGCCGATGCCCCGACCGCGAACATGGACTCCCCGATGCGCGTCGAGAGGTCGAGCACCCGGGGGACAGTGCCCTCGTCGATCACGGGGAGGGCCTGGGTCGGCGCGACGGAGGAGGGGTCCGTATGAACGATCCGGCGCACGGAGGCGAGCAGCCGCCGGGAGGGTTTCGGGGACATGCTCCCATTCTCTCCCGGACGACGAGCGGATGCCGCGAGGGTGCGCCCCGCGGCATCCGCCCTTTCTGCCCTTTCTGACTACTTCACGGTCGCGGTGTACGCTCCCGAGCCGGAGTCGGACTTGACGACGATCCGGTACGAACCGGCCGCCGCGTTGTACGTGAACTTCTCATCCGGTCCGTTCGATACGCCCTGCGCCACGGTCATCCAGCCGAGGAAGGAGTAGTTCCTCTGCAGGTAGACGTCGAAGTCGGCGCCGGTCGGACCGTCGAGGCACACCTCGACCGCGCCGGCGGCCCGGGTGAAGGCCGCCGAAGTGGCCTGTGCCCTGACGGCGAGCGTGCCGCTGCTGGCCGTGGTACCCGTGCAGGTGCTCGGGTTCGGGTTCGGGTTCGTGCCGCCGCCCGTGACCGTCAGGGTGAAGGTCGCGGTGTCGGAGGTGACCGGGGTACCCGCGTCACGGACCGTCACGGTGACCGTCGAGGTGGCCGCCGCCGTCGGGGTGCCCGAGATCGCGCCGGTGGAGGCGTTGATCGCAAGGCCCGCCGGCAGGCCGGTCGCCGTGAAGGTGTACGGCGCCGTTCCGCCCGTCGCACTGGCCGCCACGGTGACGGGCTGTCCGACGGTGCCGGTCTTGTTGCCGATCGCAGCGAGGTCGACCGAGGTCGGCGTGGGCGTGGTGGTGCCGTTGAGGAAGCCCGTGTACAGCAGGCGGTTCGGCGACGCGGCGTCGAGCCCCGTCACCTTGCCCGGGGTGGAGTTGTCGACGATCGCCGCGTGCACCTGCGCCGGTGTTGCCGACGGGTTCTCGCCGAGGTACAGCGCGGTCGCGCCGGCCACCTGAGGTGAGGCCATCGACGTTCCCGTCGCTGACGCCGAAGCGGTGTCACCGGTGAACCACGACGACAGTATGTCGGAGCCGGGAGCCCACACGTCGAGGCAGCTGCCCCAGCTGCTCGTGGTGGCCTTGCCATCGGTGCGCGTCGTGTTGCCGACCGTGATCGTCTCGGGGACGAGTTGCGGGCTGTACCGGCAGGCGTTGTCGTTGCTGTTACCGGCGGCCGACACCCAGGTGATCCCCTTCGCGACGACGTTCTTGACGGCGGCGTCGATCGACGGGATCGAGCACGCGGTGCGGCATCCCACGCTGTAATTGACCGTCGCCGGCTTCTGGGCGTTCTCGGCGACCCACTCGATGCCCGAGAGAAGGGTCGTGCTCAGCGCGCTGCCCCTGCAGTCGAGCACGCGTACCGGGTACACCGTGGCCTTCTTGGCAATGCCGTAGGTCGACCCGACCGCGGTTCCGGCGACGTGCGTGCCGTGTCCGTTGCAGTCGCTGGCGTCACCGCCCGGCGTCTGCGCGTCGAAGCCGGGGCGCAGGCGGCCGGCGAACTCCGAGTGGGTGAGGCGGATGCCGGTGTCGACGATGTACACGTTGACGCCTGCGCCCGCGGAGTCGGGGTACTTGAAGCTGCGGTCCAGTGGCAGGTCGCGCTGGTCGACGCGATCCGTGCCCCAGCTGGGCGGGTTCGTCTGCTCGCCGATCGCGTACACGCGCTGCGCCTGTTCGACGTGGTCGACCCTGGCATCGGCGGCGATCGCGAGGGCCTGATCCTCGCTGAGTTTGGCCGAGTACCCGTCGATGACGGTGTTGAAGACGTCGAGGATCTCGCCGCCCACCGCGTCGGAAAGGGCGGACGCGATGTCGTCGGCGGCGCCGATGCCCGCCTGCGGCTTGAGGACGACGAGGTATTCGCCTTCGACCGCCGCAGCGGAGCCGGCACCGACGATCTCGGGAGCATCCGGGGAATCGGTCGTCGCTCCGGCGAACGTCGGCGTCAGGGCGAGCGTGAGACAGGTGAGGACCGCCGCCGTCGCGGCGAGTCCTCTCGGCGCGACTCTGCGCCTGGGGGTGTCAGTGAACAAGGGGTGTTCCTCTCTCTGGGGTGAGAGGGCGTCGCGGTGACGCCCCTCGCTGACGGGAGGGTCAGCGAGCGGTCCGCCCTGGGGAGCGGACACGTTCGGGGTCGGTGCCGCGCGCGCGAGCGACGCGGGCAACCGAGGGCGCTTCGTCAGAAGCGAAGGCGCGCTCTGACGGGCAGGATCAGGTCCGGTGGCGAATCGTGGTCGGGCCGACCAGATGGTCGATTCTTCCTTCATGTCGGGAACGCCGCTGGGGTGGCGTTCCGATGCTGGTCAGGGAGGTGAGCGCTTCGCGACTGAACCTAAGGGGGTCGCTCAGACAGCGTCAACCCCACCATTTGGGGGGTGCGCTGAGCCGAAAGTCAGCCCTGGAGAGGAAGGCCGTCGCGAGATCCCCGGAATTTCAAGGCTCTGAGCGCGATCTCAGACCACGACAGGCATCCCGCATTGATGGACTGCAACCAATATATTCCGTGGAGGTCTACTCGACGGGGTATTCGCGGTCCCGCAGGACGCGCGCGAGATGAGCGGCGTTGCGGGCCGCGGTCTTCGTCGCGGAGGCGACTTCTTCAGGGATCTCGTCGAGATCCTTGTAGTCGGTCGTGTGCATCGCCTCGCCGTTCCAGTAGACCGAGGACTGCGAGGGGATCGTGTATCCGACGTCGTCGAGGGACTGGAACAGAATTGCCGCGATGTGGTGCGCACCGTCCTCGTTACCCACGATGCCCGCGATGGCCACCTTGTCGAGCAGCGTCAGTCGGCCACGGGCGTCCGTCTCGCTGAGCTCGGCGTCGAGACGTTCGAGCACCCGCTGCGCGACACTCGAGTGCTGGCCCATCCAGGTCGGCGTGACGAAGACCAGGATGTCGGCATCCAGGATCCGACGCCGCAGACTCGGCCATTCGTCGTCCCCGCCCATGTCCTTCTCGACGCCCGGGCTGACGACGTGGTCGACCACGCGCACCACGTCTCCGGTCACGCCGTGAGCCGCGAGAGCGGCGAGCAGCTGCGACGCGAGAAGGTCGGAGCTCGATTCGGCGGGGGAGGGCTTCAGGGTGCAGGAGACGGCGATCGCGGTCAGCGGAGCGTTCATGGGGCGAGAGAACCACATCGCGGCCGGGCCCGGGAGGGGGTTTCCCTCTGAGGCGGGCTGCGCTAGCGGGCAGCCGCGACCGGTACGCTAGAGAGCGGCCGCTACGACAGGAGTTCCCGTGATCCTCAGCTTCATCTTCTTCCTGGTCCTCTTCCTCGGAGGCATCTGGATGATGGCTCTCGCGCAGTCGCTCGAGGACTTCCAGGCCATCGTCTTCATTGCGGGCCTGCTCATCACGAGCCTCTCGCTGGCTTTCGTGATGCGCCAGCGCGGCTCTGCCACGCGCCGACACGACAACTGGTCGGGCAGCCCCACCGAGTGATCTCGGGCGGCCTCAGCGCCGCCGTTCCAATCGCGACTCCAGGTTCGCCTTGACGGCCGGCCACTCCGGCTCGATGATCGAGTACTCCACGCTGTCGCGCAGCGCGCCGTTGCGGTAGCGGCTCATCGCACGCATCACGCCGTCCTGCTTCGCCCCGAGCCGCTCGATCGCCGTGCGGGATTGGAAGTTCACCCACTGCGTGGTGAGACCGACGCGGAAGACGCCAAGAGTCTCGAAGGCGTGCCGGAGCAGCAGCAGCTTCGATTCCGCATTCGTCCCGGTGCCGTGCGCCGACGGGCGGTTCCAGGTGTAGCCGATGTGCAGTCTCGGCACGTCGGCGACGATGTCGTAGTACGAGGTCAGCCCGAGGATTCGGCCGGTCGCATCGAACGCCGTGAACGGCACCATCTCGCCCTTGTCGATCAGGGCGATGCGACGTGCGACCTCGGCGGCGACGCCGTCGGGCGCGGGGACCGAGGTGTACCACGCGGTCTTCCACAGGTCGCCCTCCTCGACGGCGTCGATGAGCCCATCGACGTGGGCGGGTTCGAGCGGTCGGAGCTCGACGAGCTCGCCGGTGAGCGTGACGGGAGCGGGCGACGCGAGAAAGGCCATCCCGTTATTCAACCAGGGCGCGATGACGTCACGCGGCGGTGGACCGGAGCAGCGTCTCCCCGGTCCTGCGGAGGCGACGCTGATACGCGAGCACGAGTTCGATGGTGACGTCGAGCTCGAACGCGAGACTCGCCAGATGCGGCCCCCGGGCCTCCTCTGCCTCGGCGTAGGCGCGAGGCGTGATCAGCCGGCACGCCGCCCACTCGTCGGCCTGTCGTTCCTGCTGTGCCCTGATCCGCGCATCGTCTGTCGGGAGATGGCCGAGCACGGCATGGCCGAGTTCGTGGGCGAGCACACTGCGCGTGGTCCGAGCGCTCATGCCGGGGTTGAGGCGGATGGTGCGGGAGGACGGTTCAAAGCCGCCGCGGGTCGGTCCGAAGCGCTCCACGACGCGCACGCCGTGCTCCTCTGCGAGGCGGAGGAGCGGGTGCATCATGGCTCTATTCGTAGAGGTCGTCGGTGTCGGCGTCGTGCCGGAGGCGCGAGTCGAAGGCGACCTCGGGGATATCCTCGCGTGTGCCGGAGACATTCGGGGTGCGTCGGAGCACGCTGATGCGCGCGGAGCGCTCGCCGTCGTCGGCGTGCAGCCGTTCTTCCGCTCGGGCCAGGAGCACGTGCGGCTCGACGCCCAGTGCCGCGCAGATCGAATAGACCACCGGTACGGGGATGGCCCGTTTGCCCGTGACGTAGTTGTCCAGAGCGCTGCGGGCGGTACCGATGGTGCGGGCCATGGCGGCGATGCTGCTTCTCGAGGCGGCGATCTCCGCACGCAGCTGCCGGCCGACGGCGTCGTTGAAATGCTCGGCGGGTGTCTTCACGCGGCTCACCATAGCATCGCCCTGAAGCCAGAATGCCGTCATATTGGCTCATCTGCGGCTTGAATGCCTCCAGGGGAGGAGCTAGTGTCGACGCATGAGGTCGAAAGAAGGTCATTTGGTGGCCTCGGCCGTCGAAGGAGAGCTGCAGCGGGTGGAACGCTCGGTCGCGTGGCTGGCGGAACACACCGGCATCGATCCGGCCGCGCTGTCGTCGATGCTGCAGGAGCGCGAGGACTTCACCATGGTGGATCTCGCGAATATCGCCGCCGCCCTGGACGTGCCCGTCGCCGCACTGACGCCGAGCAGGCAGCCCTAACCTCCCTGGCGGCGCGGTAGCGTGAGGCGTATGAAGACCGTCCCCTTCGGATCCGCCACCGCCCCCGCCGTCATCGCCGGAATGATGCGCATCGACGACAAGGACGACGCGCACATCCGCGACCTCTACGCCGCCGCGCGCACGGCGGACATCGACTTCTTCGACCACGCCGACATCTACGGCGGGAGCATGCACTTCTGCGAGGCCCGTTTCGCCGACGCGCTCCGGCTGAGCGCCTCAGAGCGCGACGAGATCGTGCTGCAGACGAAGTGCGGCATCGTGCCGTCGGAGGGCATGTTCGACTTCTCGTACGAGCACATCGTCGCCCAGGTCGAGGGCTCTCTCGCGGCCCTGCGGACCGATCGGATCGACGTGCTCCTGCTGCACCGCCCCGATGCGCTGGTCGAGCCCGAGGAGGTCGCCCGCGCGTTCGACGAGCTCGAGGCCGCCGGCAAGGTCAGGGCTTTCGGCGTCTCCAACCACACCCCGCGGCAGATCGACCTCCTGCGCACGGCCGTCCGGCAGCCGCTGGTCGCCAATCAGCTGCAGCTGTCGATCACACACGCGCCGATCATCGCGCAGCCGGTCGCCGCCAACATGGCGGGGAGTGAGCAGAGCGTCGTCCGCGATGGCGGCGGCATCGTGGAGTACTGCCGGATCAACGGCATCACCGTGCAGGCCTGGTCGCCGTTCCAGGGCGGATTCTTCACCGGCGTCTTCCTCGGCAACCCCGAGTACGCCGAGCTCAACACGGTGCTCGATCGGCTCGCGTCGTCCTATGGCGTCACCCCGATCGCGATCGCGACGGCCTGGATCACCCGGCATCCGGCCCATATGCAGGTCGTCCTCGGCACGACGACACCGGAGCGCGTGCGGGACGCGGCGGCGGGAGCCGACATCGAGCTGACGCGGGCGGAGTGGTACGAGCTGTTCCGCGCCGCCGGGCACCTGCTGCCGTAGGCTGTCCGTCCCCGCCCGGCGTCGTCTACCCTGAAGTCATGCCGTTCCTCTCGTTCCTCGTCATCGCCCTGATGATCGGCGCGCTGATCGACCTGATCACCCGCGACCAGTCGCAGGTGAAGCACCTTCCGAAGATGGCGTGGATCGTGATCGTGATCCTGCTCCCGTTGATCGGCAGCATCCTGTGGTTCGCGATCGGACGCGAGTACGGCGAGGCGGGCATTCCCATGCCGCGGATGCGGCGCGCGGAGCGCCCCGTCGGCATGGTCGACACGCGGCCGACTCCGCCGGCGGACGTGCGCACCACCGAGCAGCAGATCGCCGACCTCGACCGTGAGATCGAGGAGTGGCGGCTCCGGGAGGAACTCGAGCGGCGACGCCGCGACGGAGAGTCTCCGGCGGGATCGACCGCCTAGCGCGAGAGAGGCCGGCCGTCGATCGGCCCGGCGAACGATTCGCGGAGGGCGCCCTCCAAGGTCGGGTGGCGGAACTCGAATCCGGCGGCGGTGAGCTTCTCCGGCAGCACCCATCGGCTCTTCAGGATCAGCTCGGTCTCGGTGCGCATGCCGATGGCGCCGATCTCCAGCATCCACCGCGGCATCGGCGCGCCGATACGCACTCCCAGCACCCGGCGGACCGTCGCCATGAACTCGACGTTGTCGACGGGGTTCGGTGCTGCGGCGTTGACCGGCCCGTCCAGCTCCGGCGTCTGTTCGAGGAAGTCGATGATGCGCGCGACGTCGTCGATGTGCACCCAGCTGAACCGCTGACGACCGTGACGAGCGCCGGGGAGATGCGCGGTTCCTGCGGCGCGGCGAGCCTTGCTGACCGGCCAGCGCCCGTCGTACTGCGGGCCGCCCAGCCCGAGGCGGGCGAGGCCGCGCACCGGTCCGAGCACGCCGCCGTCACCGAGGACGATGGCGCTGCGGAGGGCGACCCGGCGGGTGGCTGGGAGGTCGTCGGCGAACAGTGCGGCTTCCCACGCCCGGGCGACCTCGACCGAGAATCCGGTACCGATCTCTCCCGTGGACTCGGTCATCGGACGATCCTCCGCGTGCCGGTAGATCGTGGCGGTCGACGAGTTCACCCACAGCGCGGGGGGAGCGGCAGCATTCGCGATGGCGGTGCTCAGTGACGCCGTGGTCTCGAGGCGCGAGCGGAAGATCTCCGCGCGGTTCTCCGGCGTGTAGCGGCAGTTCACGCTCTTTCCCGCCAGGCCGATCACGAGGGATGCGCCGTCGACGGCGCCGTCGATCCCGGACTGATCTCCCCAGCGGAGGTCGGCGCCCGACCGGGAGATCGTGATCACCTTGCGCCCTGCCGTGCGCAGCCGCGACTGCAGGAACTGCCCCATGAATCCGGTGGAGCCTCCGATCACGACGCGCCCTGCACTCATCCGATGCTCTCCTTCTCGTCGAACGGCTCGATGCGGTAGCGGAAGTCGCCGCGATACTCGTACACGCGGCCGAGGATCGGAGCGTCGATGGTGAGCGCCACCTGCTGCCGATCCTGGGCGTCGTCGAATCGTTCGGTGAGGCGCACGACCGGGCACAGCAGGCGGGGAAGACGCACGCGCAGGCGGCCGAGGCGGAACCCGACGGCCCGGCTGGTAAGTCGCACCGCTCCCTCGTCGACGTCGATGTCGAAGCACGCGGCGATGAGGCCCGGTTCGCCGAGCTCATCGACCAGCCGGCCGCGCCGGGTGAGGGTGACCGCGTCGTGCATCGTCCAGGGGCCACGGGGGAGATGGAACGTGCGCTCCCCGATCGCGCGGGACGCGATCGTGCGGTTCTCCACGCGGAACGGGACCTCCCGCTCCCAGCAGGCAGGGACCACTCCGCGCCGCTCCAGCACACGGAGGATCGGCCAGAGCCAGCGCCGCGGCGTTCCCACGCGATGGAAGACCCCGTCGCCGATGCCGACCGAGCCCTCGGGGATGGCGCGGAAATACGACTGCAGTCGTGGGTGCAGGTCGTGGATCCGCTCGCCGAGCGCCGCAGCGTAGGGGGATTGCGGCTCGGGCGTCACCCTTCGAGCGTAGTCCGCCGCACCGCGCTGGCCGTGTCAGCCGACGGGCCGGAGCAGTCGGTCGAGGAGCGCCAGGGCCTCGTGCTGCGGGGCGCTGTCGTCCAGCAGCCACTGGGTCTGGAGACCGTCGGATGCCGCAACGACGAGAGCCGCGACGGCGTCGGGGTCGACGTCGGTGCGGATGCGGCCGCTCGTCTGCTGCTGCCGCACGGCGTCGGCGATCCCGGCGCGGATCTCGGCGAACCGGACCGTGGCGAACTCGCGCGCCGCCGGGTGGCCGTCTTCCAGCGCCGAGGCGACGAGGGTCGAGTACAGCTGCACGAGACCGGGCACCGCCCGGTTGGTGCGGGCGGAGGCGATCATCCGCTCGACGGGCGTCGCGTCGTCGAGCTGGGACTCCGGTCGGTGCCGCGGGGCGTTGCTCTCTGCGTAGACGGCGATGAGCAGTTCCTCGAGCGAGCCGAAGTAGTGCGTGAGGGCGGCATGGGTGACCCCCACCTCGCGGGCGATCGCGCGGAGGCTGGTCCGGTCGGCGCCGCGCGCGGCGAAGACCTCGATGGCGCGGTCGAGGATCTCCTGGCGGCGCGCGATGCCCTTGGCGTACGCGCCGCGCTGACGGGGCCGCTCTTCGTCTTCGGGCATGTCCGGAGTCTAGCGAATGAAAACTTCCGCGTGGAGGTATTTGGTGATAGCGTGCTGCCGTCGGGCGCTGCGCCCGCACGTCGCCGACGATTCAAGGAGCACGACCGATGACGATTCAGACCTCCGTCCAGCTGTTCACGATCAAGGATGAGCTCGAGGCCGATCTCGAGGGCTCGCTCGCCGCGGTCGCCGCGCGGGGGTTCACCGCCGTCGAGCCCTACGACTTCGTGCGCCGGGCCGCGCCGCTCGCTGAGGCGCTCTCGGCCGTCGGGCTCACCGCGCCGTCGGGGCATGCCTTCCTCGCGTCCGAATCCTTCGTCAATCCCGACGGCAGCGGCACGACCCTGCCGGTCCCGTCCCCCGCAGAGGTGTTCGCCGCGGCGAAGGTGCTCGGCATGGGCACGGTCATCGATCCGTACACGGAGCCCGCACGCTGGGAGTCGGTCGCGCAGATCGAGGAGACCGCCCGGCTGCTCAACGAGGCCGCGGCGATCGGTGAGACCGTGGGCGTGCGCGTCGGCTATCACAACCATGCCCACGAGCTAGAGGCCGTGTTCGACGGCGTGACCGGTCTCGAGGTGCTCGCGGGTCTGCTCGACGAGCGCGTCGTGCTGGAAGTCGACCTGTACTGGGTCGCGCGCGGCGGGGTCGACCCGGTCGCCCTCCTCGAGCGTCTGGGGAGCCGTGTCATCGCCGTGCACGCCAAGGACGGCACCCTCGACCCCGCCCTCCTGAATGCCTACCCGCCGGCCGACCAGGTGCCGGCGGGCGACGGCACGGTGCCCCTCGTCGAGGCGATCGCCGCGGCATCCGCTCTGGAGCTCGCCATCGTCGAGTTCGACCACTACGAGGGCGACTTGTTCGACGCGATCGAACGCAGCCGCATCTACCTCGACGAGAAGGTCGCCGGCTGATGGCGCTCGGCAACGGCCCCGTGGGCGTCGGCATCATCGGCGCGGGCAACATCAGCGACCAGTACCTGTCGAACCTCACGACCTTCCCCGACGTTCGGGTCATCGCGGTGGCCGACATGCTCGAGGAGCGGGCGCAGGCGCAGGCCGCGAAGTACGGCGTGCCGCACGCCGGAGGCATCGACGTGGTGCTCGGCGATCCGGCCATCGACATCGTCGTCAACCTCACGATCCCGGCCGTGCACGTCGAGGTCTCCGAGGCGATCATCGCCTCGGGCAAGCACGTCTGGACCGAGAAGCCGATCGGTGTGAACCGAGAGGAATCGCGACGGCTGCTGGAGAAGGCGGATGCCGCCGGCCTGCGCGTCGGCGTCGCGCCGGACACCGTGCTCGGTCCGGGGGTGCAGACCGCGAAGCGGGCGATCGCACGCGGCGACATCGGCCGGCCGCTGTTCGCCCAGACCACCTTCCAGTGGCAGGGACCCGAGGTCTTCCACCCCAACCCCGCGTTCCTGTACGCCAAGGGTGCCGGGCCGCTGCTGGACATGGGCCCGTACTACGTCTCCGCGCTCGTGCACGTGTTCGGGCCGGTCGCGGCGGTGGCGGCACTCGGCCTGCAGGGGACCCCGACGCGCCGGGTCCAGGTCGGGGAGCTGGCGGGGCAGGAGTTCCCCGTGGAGATCCCCTCGACGCTCAGCGTGCTGATGGACTTCGAGCAGGGCGGACAGGCGCAGAGCCTGTACAGCACCGACTCTCCGCTGCTGCGTCAGGGCATCGTGGAGATCACCGGCACCGAGGGCACGATCGTGATCCCCGATCCGAACTACTTCGGCGGCCCGATCACGATCACGCGTCCGCTGCAGGTCGGTCCTGAGCCGGCGGAGCAGGAGATCGTCGACGTCGCGCAGGAGGGCGTGCTCTCCGGACGCGGCGTGGGACTGCTCGACATGGCACGGTCGATCGCCACCCGGCGTCCGCACGTCGCGACGGGGGAGTTCGGGTATCACGTGCTCGACACCCTCCTGTCGATCGAGGAGGCCGCCGAATCGCGCGCCTTCGTGCCGGTGACGAGCAGCATCGAGCAGGTCGGTGCGATCGACGCGGACTTCGACCCCTTCGCCGCCACGCTCTGAGCGTCACACCGCGTGGCGGGGAGGTGCGTCAGCGCGCCTTCGCCGCCACGTAGGCGTCGACGTTCCCCGGTGACAGCACTTCGCGAGCGACCATGATCGCCGCACCCAGCACCGCCGCACGGTCGCCGGCCTGGGACTGCACGATCGCAAGATGCTGCGTGGCGAGCGGGATGGAGCGCCGATAGACGACCTCCCGCACGCCGGCGAGGAGGTGCTCGCCGGCGCGAGCGATGCTTCCGCCGAGCACGATGATCGAGGGATTCAGCAGGTTGACGACGGTGGCGAGCACCTCGCCGACGTCGCGGCCCGCCTGTCGAGTCGCCTCGATGGCGGCGGCATTCCCGGCTCGCACGAGGTCGACCACGTCGGAGGCGCTGTGCACGTCATGTCCCGCCTCGCGCAAGGCGATCGCGAGTGCGGAACCGCTGGCAAGGGCTTCGAGATCGCGGTCGTCTCCCGGCTCGCGCGATGATCCGGCGCCGGTCGGCACCTGGACATGGCCCATGTCGCCCGCCGAGCCCTGGGCACCGCGCTGCAGCTGCCCACCGGCGATGATGCCCGACCCGATGCCGGTCGACACCTTGACGAAGATCAGGTCGTCGACCTGCGGCCAGCTCGTCGCCTGCTCGCCGAGGGCGAGGATGTTGACGTCGTTGTCGACGAGCACCGGTACGTCGAAGGTCCGCTGCACGTATCCGGGCACGTCGAAGCGGTCCCACCCGGGCATGATCGGCGGATTGGTCGGGCGACCCGTGGAATGCTCGACCGGACCGGGAACACCGATGCCCACGCCGAGCAGGGGCAGACCCTCGGCCGAGGAGGTGGCGAGCAGCTCGGTGCCGTCGCCGAGGATCGTGTCGAGCAGGCTCTCGGGTCCGTCGCCGATGTCCACGGTGCGTGTGCGCGCGTCGAGGATGACGCCGGCGAGGTCGGCCACCGCGACCGTCGCATGGGTCGCGCCGAGATCCACGGCCAGCACGATTCCCGCGCGGGCGTTGAACGCCACCCGAGCGGGAGGGCGACCGCCGGTCGAGGCCGCTTCGCCCGCGGGGCGCAGGAGGTCGGAGGCGAGGAGGGCATCGACGCGCAGAGCCACGGTGGAGCGCGCGAGGCCCGTCAGCTCGGCCAGTTCTGCTTTGGTGCGGGCATGCCCGTCGCGGAGGATCTGAAAGATCTCACCGGTGCCCGGAATCGACGGCGAGACCGGGCGCAGAACGTCAACCATTGCGACAGTAAAGCACAGGCTTTGTGCTTCGTGACGCACAACTTCGAATTTCGAACGGATAACTTTTGACGGCAGGCTAGCAAAAGGGGCAGCAGCTGTGTCAGACTCCCCGACATGACAACGGATGTCACTGACACCGGTCTCGGGACGATCCGAGCCGGCATCCTCGGCGGGGGATTCATGGCGCGCGTGCACGGCACGGCATCACGAGACGCGGGCGGCGAGCTTCGGGCCGTCGCCACCAGCTCCGCCAGTGGCGGACGCACTGCTGCGCAGGCGCTCGGCGCCGAACGCGCCGAAGCCGACGCCGACGCCCTGCTCGACGCCGCCGACATCGACGTCGTCCACATCTGCACCCCGAACGCCACGCACGCCGCCCTCGCGCTCCGTGCCCTCGCCGCCGGCAAGCACGTCGTCTGCGAGAAGCCACTCGCCACGAACGTCGCCGACGCGCAGCAGCTCGCCGATGCGGCCGTCGAGCAGGGACTCATCGGCGCCGTCCCGTTCGTCTACCGCTACCACCCGATGGTCCGCGAGGCCCGGGCGCGCATGCGCCGCGGGGACGTGGGCGAGCTCCTCACTCTGGACTGCTCGTATCTGCAGGATTGGATGCTGCTGCCGGACGACGACGACTGGCGGGTGCAGTCCGCCTCCGGCGGTGCGTCGAGGGCGTTCGCCGACATCGGCTCGCACCTCTGCGACCTGATCGAGTTCATCACCGGCGACCGGATCCACGCATTGAGCGCCCGTACCCGCCGTGTGTTCGCGGAGCGCGGGGGCCGTGCGGTGGACACCGAGGACATCGTCGCGGTGCTCGTCGAGACGGAGTCCGGGGCCCTCGGCACACTGCTCATCTCGCAGATGGCTCCCGGACGCAAGAACGCTCTCACGCTCGAACTGCACGGCTCGCGACAGACCGTCCGCTTCGAGCAGGAGCGCCCCGAGGAGTTGTGGATCGGCGCGCGCACCGGGTCCCGCCTGCTGCTGCGCGATCCTGCGACCGCCGACCCGGACTCCGCGCGACTGCAGCGCGTGCCCGCGGGTCACGCGATGGGGTACCAGGACGCATTCAACGGGTTCATGGCCGACGTCTATGCGGCGATCGGCGGGGCCGAACCGGAGGGGCTCCCGACCTTCGCCGACGGATACCGCTCGGCCGTGCTGACCGAAGCCGTGCTCGAATCCGCCGCTCACGACGGCCGCTGGGTGCAGACGGCCGCGGGGGACCGCTCAGACCGCCTGGAGGTAGAGGCATGACCACGACGATCACGGAGCCCGTCCTCGCCGTCGCGAACATCCGCAAGGCGTTCTTCGGCGTCGAGGTGCTCAAGGGGATCGACTTCGACGTCCGCCCCGGCGAGGTGCACGGCCTCGTCGGCGAGAACGGCGCCGGCAAGTCGACGCTGATGAAGATCATCGCCGGTGTCCAGCCGGCGGACGAAGGCTCGGTCACCTATCTCGGCGAGGAAGTGCACCACATGCACCCGCGTCAGGCGATGGATGCCGGCATCGTCACGGTGTTCCAGGAGTTCACGCTGCTGCCCGAGCGCACCGTCGCGCAGAACGTGTATCTCGGACGCGAGCCGCGGCGGGCCGGGATCGTCGACAGCCGGGCGATGAGCACCAGGACCGCGGAGCTCCTGGCCGACCTCGGCGTCTCGTTCATCGATCCGCAGGCACGCGTCGGATCGCTCACCGTCGCCGAGCAGCAGATCGTCGAGATCGTGAAGGCGCTGTCCTTCGACGCGAAGATCATCTCGATGGACGAGCCGACGGCCGCGCTGAGCGACCACGAGGTCGAACTCCTGTACGCGATCATTCGCCGCCTCACCTCGCGCGGCGTCGCGGTCATCTACGTCTCGCACCGGCTGAAGGAGATCTTCGACCTGTGCGACCGCATCACGATCCTCAAGGACGGCGCGCTCGTCTCGACCGATGAGATCGCCGCGCTCACAACCGACGAGCTCGTACGCCGCATGGTCGGCCGGTCGATCCAGTCGTACTTCCCCGACGCCGTCGAGGGCACCGTCGTGGGGGAGCCGCGACTCGAGCTCGACGGCTGCGGCAACGCCTTCGTCGACGCCGTGTCGCTGACACTCCGCGCCGGCGAGATCGTCGGCATCGCGGGGCTGCAGGGATCCGGCCGCACCGAGCTCGTCGAGGGCGTGTTCGGCATCCAGGGCTTCACCCGGGGAACGATGCGCATCGACGGCACGCCGGCGCGCATCACGAGCGCCCGCGCGGCCGTCCGCGCCGGACTCGCGCTCGTGTCGGAGGACCGCAAGGCGCAGGGCCTCGCGCTCGGCCAGTCGGTCATGGACAACGCGCTCCTCGTCGTGCGGAGCGTCTTCGCCGGGCGCACGTCGACGTCGCGCCGCGAGGTGCCGGGCATCCTCGGCTCGCTGGAGATCAGCACGCGGGGACTCGACCAGGAGGCCCGCTTCCTCTCCGGCGGTAACCAGCAAAAGGTCGTGCTGGCGAAGTGGCTGCTCACGCAGCCGCAGATCGTGCTCTTCGACGAGCCGACCCGCGGTATCGACGTCGGCGCCAAGTACGCGGTCTATCAGCTCATGCGCGAACTCGCGGCGCAGGGCAAGGCGGTGCTCATGGTCTCCAGCGAACTGCCGGAGGTGATCGGGATGAGCGACCGGATCCTCGTCATGCACGACGGCGAACTCGTCGCCGAGCTTCCGGCCGGTTCGGCGGAGCACGAGATTCTGACCGCGGCGACAGGATCGCCCCATCCCGGCATTCCGACGGACGGAGAACTCCGATGAAGCGGTTCCGCGTCGACTCCACGATCATCGTGCTCGGCATCCTCATCCTCTCCCTGGTCGTGGGCGCGATCCTCGTGGGCACCGTCGGGCGCAACTTCCTGAGTCCCGGCAACATCCGCGACATCCTCACCGGCATGAGCGTGCTGGGCCTCGTCGCGATCGGGCAGACGCTGGTCGTGCTGGGCGCCTCCCTCGACCTGTCCGTCACGTACGTGATCAGCTTGTCCAGCCTCCTGGCGGCGACGATCATGAACGGCAATCCGGGGAACATCCCCGCGGCCGTGGTGATCACGCTGCTGGTCTGCGCCGGCGTCGGGCTGATCAACGGCCTCATCGTCACGGTGCTCAAGGTGAACGGCTTCATCGCGACCCTCGGCGTCGGTCTCATTCTGCAGGGGATCCTCAACACCAACTTCGAGGGCTCGTCCGGCAAGGTGCCGTGGGAGTTCCAGCTCATCGGCGCGACCGGCGTCGGGCCGGTGCCGGTCTCGACCATCATCATGATCGCGATGGCCGTGCTCGTCTGGTTCCTGCTCAACCGCACACGCACCGGCGCGCACCTCTTCGCGGTCGGCGGCGACCCCGAGATCGCGCGTCTGTCGGGAGTCCGCACGCGTCCGCCGCTCATCGCCGCCCACGTCGTGTGCTCGATCTTCGCCGGCCTCGCCGGTCTCCTGCTCGCCAGCCGGCTCGGCGTCGGCAGCCCGACCGTCGGACAGCAGGGCGGGTACGCGCTGCTCTCGATCGCAGCCGTCGTGCTCGGCGGCACGCTGCTCCTCGGCGGACGCGGATCCGTCTGGGGCACGCTCGGCGGGGTGGCCATCCTCGCCGTCGTCGACAACGTCATGAGCGTCATGCAGGTCAACCCGTTCCTCAAGGACGTCGTCCGTGGCGTCGTGATCGTCGCGGCCGTCGCGGTATACAGCCGCCGCTCCATCGTGCGTCGCCGTCCGCGGTTCGGCGCCGGCGGAACGCGCACCGGAGGAGACGACGCGGCGAAGGCCGCCGAACCCGAGATGGCGGCCGCGGCGTTGCAGCTCGACACCACGCAGCTCGCCGATACAAGCCCCACTCCGGAAGGAGGGCGCGCATGAACGCCCTGCGTGCACTCGTGAGCCCCCGCGGGGCGGTGTTCCTCCTGCTCGTGCTGCTGCTCGTCGCCGTGATGATCCTCAACCCGAGCTTCGCCGAGCCCGGACAGTTCATGCGCTTCGTCCAGCGGGTCGCCCCGATCGCCATCGTCGCCATCGGACAGTACTTCGTGATCATCGCCGGCGAGTTCGACCTGTCGCAGGGCTCGCTCATCACCGCGCAGGTGATCATCGCCGGCAACCTGGTCGGGCAGGACGACTCCCGCACCGTGCCGGTGCTGCTGCTCATGATCGTGTTCGGCGCGTTCATCGGTCTCCTGAACGGCATCATCACGACGCTGCTCAAGGTGCCCTCCTTCATCGTCACTCTCGGCATGATGCTCGCCCTCCTCGGTGCGGTCATGTGGTGGACCGGGGGAGCGGCGACCGGGAACCCGGCCGACAGCTTCCGCGAGATCGGTCGCGGCGGCATCCGCGACGTCCCGTTCCTCGAGTTCATCCCGTGGGCAGTGTTCCTCGTGATCGGATGGCTCGCTCTCGGCATCTGGATCACCAAGCGTCCGCTGGGCAAGCTGCTGATCGCGGTCGGCGACAACGCCAGAGCGGTCGACTATGCCGGAGCCCGCAGCGCGTGGGTGACCACTCGCGCCTTCATGATCTCGTCGCTCTCGGCCACGCTCTCGGCCGTGCTCCTCGTCGGATACGCCGGCGTGCACCCTTCGGTCGGTCGCGGTTACGAGTTCGTGGCCATCACGGCCGTCGTCCTCGGCGGTGTGGTGCTCGGCGGCGGTCGGGGCTGGATCGTCGCCGCTGCCGCCGGCGCCTTCGCGCTCGAGGCGCTCTTCATGCTGCTCAACATCGCCGGCGTCCCCTCGACGCTGCGCGACGCCGTCCAGGGCATCATCATCATCGCCGCCGTCGCGTACTCCGCCGTCGCGTTCCGCGCCCGGCGAAAGCGCGGCCCTCGGCCCTCAGAACTCATCACCGCAGGAACCACAACCACGAATACCCGCACGACCACCAGCACCATCCACACAGAAACCAGAGGAGATCAATAATGCGACGATCAATGAAGATCGCCACCGCGGGGGTGGCTCTGTTCGGCCTCATCGCGCTCGCCGGGTGCACCACGGACCCGTCCGTGGCGCCGCCGGAGTCGGAGAATCCCGAGGAGACGACGACCGAGACGACCGAATGGTTCGATCAGGAGCTGTTCGACAAGCAGAACGAGGAGCGGGGTGTCGAACCGGAGGGCCCGGCGGACGAGCCGTACCTCCAGCACATCAACGCCGAGATGGTCGACACGTCGGAGTTCGCCAGCGAGGGGGCCAAGAAGGCCTGCTTCGCGAACGCGTCGATCTCCAACCCGTGGCGCCAGACCGGCTGGATCACGATGAACGAGCAGCTGAAGGCGCTGCAGGCCGACGGCGCGATCAGCGAGATGGAGACGCGCGACGCGCAGGACTCCGATGACACGCAGATCGCGGACATCGACTACTTCATCTCGGAGGGGAACTGCGACGTCTTCCTCATCTCGCCGAACAGCACGGCCGCGATGACCCCGGCGGTCGAGCGGGCCTGTGAGACGGGCAAGCCGGTCATCGTCTTCGACCGCGGTGTCGACACCGACTGCTACGTCTCGTTCATCCACCCCATCGGCGGCTTCGCCTGGGGCATCGACACGGCCGAGTTCCTCATCGACAACCTCGAAGAGGGCGACAAGGTCGTGGCGCTCCGCATCCTCCCGGGTGTGGACGTGCTCGAGCACCGCTGGGCGGGCGCCGAGAAGCTCTTCGATGAGGCCGGCATCGAGGCCGTGGACTACTTCACGGGCGCCGACCCCGCTGAGATCAAGAGCATCATCGCCGACGAGCTCGCCAAGGGCGACGTGCACGGCATCTGGATGGATGCCGGTGACGGCGCCGTCGCCGCCATCGAGGCGTTCGAGGATGCCGGAGCGGACTACCCGGTCATGACCGGTGAGGACGAGATGAGCTTCCTCCGCAAGTGGAAGGACACGGGGCTCACGGGTCTCGCGCCGGTGTACTCCAACTTCCAGTGGCGCACGCCGCTCCTCGCCGCCCAGATGATCTTCGCGGGTACCGAGGTGCCGAAGGAGTGGGTGCTCCCGCAGAAGCCGATCACCGAGGGCGAGCTCGACGAGTACCTCGAGGCGAACGACGGAATGCCCGACGGGCACTACGCCAAGTTCGGCGGGGAGAACCTTCCGGGGTACCCCACCGTCTGGCAGGACCGACAGATCCCGTAAGTCGCGTGCGGGCGTTCCGTCTCGTTCTTCGGAACGAGACGGAACGCCCGCCCCATGCAGGACAGAGGAGCAGGATGCCGCGCACGATCGCCGTCAACACCTGGGTGTGGACCTCGCCGCTCACGGATGCGACGCTCGAGCCGCTCGCCCGGAAGGCAGCGGCGCTCGGCTACGACGCACTGGAACTACCGCTCGAGAACGTCGGCGACTGGGACCCGGCGGCCGCGCGTGACACCCTCGACCGCCTCGGACTGGGGGCGATCGTGATCGGCGCGATGGGGCCGGGCCGTTCGCTGATCGCCCGAGCCGGTGACGTCGCTGCGACGCAACAGTATCTTCGCGCCTGTCTTTCGGCCGCGAGAGTTCTCGGGTCGGCAGTCGTCGCCGGACCCTTCTACGCGCCGACGGGCGTCACCTGGCGGATGGATGCCGACGAGCGCGCGGCCGTCGTGGCGGAGCTGCGCGACAACCTCGCGCCCCTCGCCGCCGAAGCGGCGGATGCCGGGATCACGCTGGCGATCGAGCCGCTCAACCGCTACGAGACGAGCATCCTCAACACGGTCGAGCAGAGCCTCGATGCCGTCGAGCCGCTTCTCGGCGCCGGCGTGGGCCTCGCTCTCGACACGTACCACCTCAACATCGAGGAGAAGAAGCCCGCCGACGCGATCCGTGCGGCGGGATCAGCTATCGCGCATGTGCAGGTGTGCGGCAGCGATCGCGGTGCCGTCGGCGATGACCACACCGACTGGCCCGAGATCCTGCGGGCGCTGGACGATGCCGGGTACCGGGGCCCGCTGGGCCTCGAGAGCTTCACCGGCGAGAACGCCACGATCGCGGTCGCCGCGTCGGTGTGGCGTCCGCTCGCGCCGAGTCAGGACGAACTGGCCGTCCGCAGCATCGCCGCCCTCCGCGCGCTGGAGCGCGCCTGAGCATCCGTCCTCCCCCCGATCTCACTGACAGGAACCCTCATGCCCATCCAGCACACCGTCGTCTTCCGGCTCATCCATCCGGAGGGGGCCGCCGAGGAACGCGAGTTCCTGGCGACCGGGCACGCCGTGCTCACGTCGATCCCCGGCGTCGCGGATTTCACCATCCGCCGCCAGGTGAGCGCCAAGAGCGACCTCACGCATCAGTTCTCGATGGTCTTCGCCGATCAGGACGCGTACGACGCGTACGACGCCCACCCGGCTCATCGGGCGTTCGTGGCGGAGCGCTGGATGCCGGAGGTCGCGGCCTTCCAGGAGTACGACTTCGTGGGCTGAGCCCCGATCAGGGCTCGCGCAGCTTCACGAGCCGCTCGTGCCCGGTCTCCTCGAGCTCGGCGATCTCGTCGCGCGACTTCAGGAAGTCCGAGAACGACCGGTACCCGAGCGCCTTCTCGCTGAAGGAGGGGTCCATGCGGCGCATGTGGGTCTTCACCGCAGAGCTGTGCAGCCACTCGTCGGCGTCGGCCTTGTCGTGACCGAGGCGCAGGGCGCGCTCGAGCAGTCGGGTGGCCTCGCTCTGGTCATCGACCTTCGCGGCCGGCGCGGCCTTCGACTTCGCGCGCCGGGGCGCCTTGGTCTTGGCGGCATCGGGGACCGCTTCCGCCGCGGGGGCCGCGGTCTCGGTGACCGTCACGGCGGGAGCTGCCACAGGCTTGGTCGGACGCACCACGCCCGGCAGCGAGTCGTAGGCTTCGAACTCGTCGCAGGCGGCGGCCAGCGACTTGGCGGTCGAGCCGGCGACGCCGACGCCGATCACGTAGCGTCCGAGACGCTTGCAGCGCTGGGCCAGTGGCACATAGTCGCTGTCGCCGGCCACGATCACCACGTGGGTGAGGTCGGGCAGGCGGAACATGTCCTCGACGGCGTCGACGGCGAGACGGATGTCGGCGCCGTTCTTGGCGTACGCCGCCGCGGGGAACAGCTGCACGAGGTCGACCGCGCGGGCGACGAGCTGGGAGCGGTACTCGGCGTTGACGGGGGAGGACCAATCGGCGTAGGCGCGTGTCAGCACCAGGGTGCCGAACGATGCGGCGTAGTCGATGATGGCACCGACCTCGATCATCGCCCGGCCGAGCCGTTCGGTGACGTCGGGGTCGTTCGGGTTCTCGGTGATGCGCTGACGGTCCTTGCCGTAGGCGTTGCGCCCGTGCACCCGGTCGTACCAGGAGATCACGATGTTGTCGAAGTCGAGGTAGACGGCGACGCGGGCGTTCGTCGGCTCAGCCACGGTCGGCCTCCTCGCCGGGGTAGCTGACGCCGATCTGTCGGCGGATCTCGTCGAGGAGGCCCATGATGGCGACGCTCTCGGCGATGGGGAGGAGGTCGCCCTCGAGGGTGCCCTCGGCCACCAGCCGTTCGGCGGCCAGCGCCTCGTACTGCATGCCCCGGCCCTCGACCTTCGAGACGTACTCTTCGAGGACGGTGCCGTCGGGCTGCACGACGCGGAAGGTGGTCGGGACGTACCAGGTGCGGTCGATGTCGATGCGTGCCTCGGTCCCGATGATGGTCGCGGTGTTCGGCCCCGCGGCGCGTGACGAGGACAGCGTCGTGGAGAGCGCCCCGCCCTCGTGGGTCATGATCGTGGCGACCTCGGCATCCGCGCCGGTCTCGATCAGGCGCCCGACCGCGTGGACGCTGGTCGGCGCACCGAGGATGTCGTGGACGAACGAGATCGGGTAGATGCCGAGATCGAGCAGCGCTCCGCCGCCGAGCTCGAGCGCATTGAGCCGGTGGGTCGGATCGGAGGGCAGCAACTGGGTGTGCTCGGCGCTCACGGCGCGGATCTCGCCGAGCGTGCCTTCCGCGATGATCTCGCGGATGCGGATCATGTGCGGCAGATACCGCGTCCACATCGCCTCGGTCACGAGGAGGTTCTTCTCGGCGGCGAGCCGCTGCAGGTCCTCGGCCTCGGCGCGGTTCAGGGTGAAGGCCTTCTCGGCGATCACGTGCTTGCCGTGCTCGAGAGCGAGGCGGGCGTTCTCGTGGTGCATCGGGTGCGGCGTGGAGACGTAGATGATATCGATGTCGGGATCGGCGACCAGCGCCTCGTAGGAGGGATGGGCGTGCGGGATGTCGAAGCGGGCGGCGAACGCGTCGGCCGACTCCTGCGAACGTGATCCCACGGCCACCAGATCGAGTCCTGCGGTGCGCAGATCGGATGCGAAGGCGGCGGCGATGCCGCCGGTTGCGAGGATTCCCCAACGAAGACCAGTCATCATCTCAGCGTAGAGGGTGCCACCCGTGTGACGGTCTGTGACACCGGATGACCTCGGGCTTCGGTGCGCTGGCCGCAGGGCGGAGTCGCTTCTACGGTGACGGACATGACCGATCCCCTGATCATCGGCGCCATGGTGCGCACTCTCGGCGCCTACCCGTCGGGATGGCGGCAGCCGGGCGCGCACCGAGACCCGGCGAACGACGCCGACATCCTCCGCCACATCGCGAAGGAAGGGGAGGACGCCGGTCTGGACTACCTCTTCTTCGGCGACTGGCTCGCGACGGGACCCGATCTGGAGTTCCGCGATCCCTATCTGCTCGCGCGCATCGATCCGGTCAGCGCCGTGCTCTTCCTCGCCGGGGTCACCTCGCGCATCGGTCTGATCGCCACGGTGAACACGACCTACGCCGATCCGTACACGACGGCACGGTCGCTGGCCTCCCTCGACGTGCTCACGCGGGGCCGGGCAGGGATCAACCTCGTCACCGGAGCGGAGCCGCGCGCCGCGGGCAACCACGGCCGGGAGGTGCACGCCGCGAACGAGACGCGCTACGACCGGGCGGAGGAGTTCGTCACCGCGCTCCGCCGGCTCTGGGACTCGTGGAGCGAGGACGCCTGGATCGCGGATGCCGAGCGCGGCGTGCTCATCGACCCGGCGGGGCTGCGCCGCACCGACCTGCGCGGCGCGCAGGTGCAGGTCACCGGCCCGCTCAACGTCGCCCGTCCGCCGCAGGGGCAGATCCCGATCGTCCACGCGGGCACGTCGCCGCGGTCGCGCACGCTCGCCGCCACGGAGGCCGATCTCGCGCTCATCGCCGCACCGAACCTGGCGGATGCGATCGCGACCAGGGCGATCCTGCGGGACATCGCCGCGGATGCCGGGCGGTCGCCGGACGCGCTGAAGGTGATCGCGCCCGTGCTGCCGGTCGTGGCAGACACCGACGACGATGCCCGGCGCATCGTGCAGCGTCTGCTCGCGCTGGTGCCTCTCGCCGAGGGGCACCAGTCGGCGCGCACGGCGTTCCCGACGAATCGGACCGTGGCGGCGCTCGCCGACGCGTTCGAGGTGGCCGCCGACGACGGGCTGCGCGCCGCCGCCTTCGACGAACCGGTCACGGCCGCCCGTGCCGCGCGGCTGGGCGGGGGCGGCGCGGCGCTCATCGAGCGGCTGTCGCGCATCGCCGGCGTGGGAGTCGGGAGCGGCGATCCGCTCACCTGGCGCCACCTCGTCGCCGCGCACGCGGTGCCCGCCGCCTTCGTGGTGGGTGATGCCGGCACGATCGCCGACCACTTCGAGACCTGGCGCGACGAAGGAGCGGCCGACGGCTTCAACGTGCTCTCCGCCTTCCAGCCGGCGCAGTTCGAGGCCTTCACGCGCATCGCCGCACCCGAGCTGCGCCGCCGCGGCCTGCTGCGGAGCGCGTCGGAGGATGCCGGGACGACGCTCCGCGACCGCCTGCGGGTTACCTCGTATGTCGACGCGTGACGAGAGGTTTCGTCTCGCGACCCCGGGTGTCCGTCGCCGCGCGCCGCGGCATCCGCCTTCCCTAGCGTGATCCCCACCTCGCACTTCCGCACCATCCCTCAGCACAGAGAGCATTCGCAGCCCAGGAGGCCCCCATGAATCGCCGTCACATCCGCGCCGCCGCCGCAGCGGTCCCGCTCATCCTGGCGACAAGCCTCGCCGCGTGCGCCTCCTCGCCCGCACCCGCGAACGCCCCGGCCGAGGGCGGCGACCCGGTCACCGGGGGCACGCTCACCTACCTCGAGCACCAGACGTACACGAACCTGTACCCGCCGCAGGCCGGCTTCTACCCGAACGGCGGCGTCGTCAACAACATCGCCGCCCGCCTGACCTGGCAGAACCCCGAGACGCTCGAGATCGAGCCGTGGATCGCGGCCGACTGGACCGTGAACGACGACGCCACCGAGTACACGTTCGACCTCAAGCCCGATGTGACATTCTCGGACGGCTCGCCCGTGGATGCCGAGGCGGTGGCGAAGAACTTCGACACCTACGGCCTGGGCGACGCCGACCGCGGGCTCACGATCTCCGAGGCCATCAACAACTACGCCGGCAGCGACGTGGTCGACGAGGACACGGTCACGTTCCGCTTCACCGCCCCGTCACCCGGCTTCCTGCAGGCGACCTCCACCATCAACTCCGGCCTGTTGTCGCCGGAGACGCTCGACGGGACCATCGAGGACTTCGGGGCAGGCAACGCCACCGAGATCATCGGCGCAGGACCCTTCACCGTCAGCGACGAGAAGCTCGGCACCGAGTACACCCTCGCCGCCCGCGAGGACTACGCCTGGGCGCCGGAGAGCGCGGAGAACCAGGGTCGCCCCTACGTCGATGCGGTGCACGTGCTCGTCACACCGGAGGACTCGGTGCGCATCGGCTCGCTGCTCGCCGGCCAGGCCGACTATGTGCGCTACGTGCAGGCCTTCGACGAGGAGCGGGTCGAGGGGGCCGGCTTCACCCTGTACGCCCCGCAGACCCGGGGCGTGAACAACTCGATCGCGCTGCGGCCGGGAAACCCGCTCCTCGGCGACATCCGCGTGCGTCAGGCGATCATCGCCGCCGTCGACGCCCAGGAGGTCGTCGACACCCTGTTCACCGACAACTACCCGGTCGCGACCTCGGTGCTCTCCTCCGAGGCCCTCGGGTACAAGGACGAGTCGGAGCACTACGCGTACGACCCCGACAAGGCCGCCGATCTCCTCGACGAAGCGGGCTGGAAGCCCGGCTCCGACGGCATCCGCGAGAAGGACGGCGAGCGCCTGGCGATCACGGTCTACGAGGCGAAGCCGCAGCCGCAGTCCACGCAGACGCTCGAACTCGTCGCGCAGCAGCTGGCGAAGGTCGGCGTCGAGCTCACGGTCAAGCCCGGCGACGCCGGCAGCTACGCCGAGGACACGCGCGATGCCGAGGTGACCGGGTTCTACCACTCGATGGTCGGCCGTGCGGATCTCGACGTGATCAAGAGCCAGTACTACACGAAGAACCGCGACGTGCTGATCTCCGAGGACGCGGAGCTCGATGCGCTGCTGGATGCCGTGGCATCGGAGCCGGACGCCGACAAGCGGATCGCCGCCTCGCAGGCCGTGCAGGACTACATCGCCGAGCAGGCGTATGTGATCCCGCTGTTCGAGGAGCCGCAGGTGTACGGCGCGGCCACCTACGTGCAGGGCGTCGCCTTCGAGTCGGTGGGTCGTCCGACCTTCTCCGGCGTCTGGCTCGCCGACCACTGATGAGCAACCGGGAGCACCGATGACCTTCGTCCTCCGACGAGCCGGGCAGGCCGCGATCGTGCTGATCGCGGCCTTCACGGCCACCTTCTTCCTGCTGCAGCTGCTGCCCGGCGACGCGATCCTGATCAAGTTCTCCGACCCGAGCCTCGGACTCTCGCCCGAGCAGCTCGACAGCATCCGCGCCAGCTACGGCACGAACCTGCCGTGGTGGGAGCAGTACGTGCACGCCGCTCTGGGATTCGCCGCCGGCGACTTCGGCTACTCCACGCAGTTCGGCACCCCGGTGCTCACGATGCTCGGTGAGGCGCTCCCGTCGACGCTGCTGCTCGCGTCGCTCGGGCTGATCGTGGCGCTGCTGCTGGCCGTGCTGATCGCGGGACTCTCGTCGCTCGCCCCGTTCGCGTGGCTGCGCGACGGGCTGCGCCAGATCCCCGGGCTCTTCGTCGCGGTGCCGGTGTTCTGGCTCGGCATCCTGCTCATCCAGGTCTTCTCCTTCGGGCTCGGCTGGGTACCGATCGTGGGCGCCGATCCGGTGTCGGGACTCATCCTGCCCGTCCTCACGCTGGCCGTGCCGATCTCGGCCCCGCTCGCCCAGGTGCTCGTCCGCGCGGTCGACCAGGTGCAGGCGCAGCCGTTCATCACGGTCGTCCGCGCGAAGGGCGCGCCGCCGGTCTGGGTACTCACCCGCTCGGTCGCGAGGAATGCCGCGGTGCCGACGCTCACGATCGCCGGCGTGCTGTTCGGCGAGCTCGTCGGCGGTGCGGTGGTCACCGAGACCGTCTTCGGCCGCACGGGTGTCGGGCGACTGACGGAGCAGGCGGTGGCGAACCAGGACATCCCGGTGCTGCAGGGCGTTGTGCTGCTGTCTGCCCTGGGCTTCGTGCTGGTCAGCTTCGCGGTCGACCTGGTCACCCCGCTCATCGATCCGCGTCAGCGGCGCGTCGCCAGGGCGACGACCCCGCGCACACTGCAGGAGGTGACGGCATGACCGTCCCCGTTCTCACCACGCTCCCCATCCCGGTGGACACAGAACCCGACGCGGATGCTGACGGTGGCGCATCCATCCGCCCACGCCGGCCGCGACGCACGCGCCCGTGGGGCCTGTACGCGGCGATCGCGGTCGTCGTTCTCGCCGTGCTCTGGGCCGTCATCCCCGGACTGTTCGCGCCGGGGAATCCGCTCACCGGCGCGCCGGCCGACAAGCTGCTGCCGCCGAGCGCGGCGCACTGGTTCGGCACCGATACCCTGGGCCGCGACCTGTTCGGGCGCGTGGTGCACGGCTCCGTGCACTCGCTGTCGGGCGCGCTCATCGCGGTCACGGTCGGCCTCGCCCTCGGCACCCTGATCGGCGCGATCGCGGGAGCCATCGGCGGGATCGTCGACGACGTGCTGATGCGCATCGTCGACGTCCTGCTGGCGATCCCCGGCCTGTTGCTCTCGCTGTCGGTGATCATCCTGCTCGGGTTCGGCACCGTGAACGCCGCGCTCGCAGTGGGTCTCGGCAGCGTCGCCGCGTTCGCCCGGCTGATGCGCGCCGAGGTCGCCCGGGTGCGGCGCACCGAGTACGTCGAGGCCGCGTACGGCAGCGGAGCCACGTTCTTCGCCGTCCTCCGGCGTCACGTGCTGCCCAACTCGCTCACCCCGATCGTGGCGCTCGCCGCCCTGCAGTTCGGCACCGCGATCCTCGCGATCTCGACGCTCGGGTTCCTCGGCTACGGCGCCCCGCCGCCCACGCCGGAATGGGGGCTGCTGATCGCCGAAGGACGCAACTACATCGGGACCGCGTGGTGGCTCACCGCCCTCCCTGGCCTCGTCGTGGTGGCGGTCGTGCTCAGCGCCAACCGGATCAGCCACCGACTCGGAAGGAACATCCGATGAGCGTTCTCACCGCGACCGACCTGCGCATCTCCTACGCCGGACGCGAGGTCGTGCACGGCGTCTCGTTCGAGATCGCGGAGGGCGAGACCCTGGCTCTGGTGGGGGAGTCAGGGTCGGGCAAGTCCACCACCGCGCACGCCCTGCTCGGACTGCTTCCCGCGGGAGGGCGCGTCGACAGCGGCAGCGTGCGACTGGGCGACCTCGACATCTCGGGCTGGTCGGATCGCGCGCTCCGCGGCATCCGCGGCACGGCGATCGGGCTCGTTCCGCAGGATCCGACGACGTCGCTCGACCCGGTGCGGACCATCGGTGCTCAGGTCGAGGAGATGCTGCGGCTGCACGGCCACCGGGACCGGCGCTCGCGGCGAGCGCGCGTCATCGAGCTCCTCGACCGCGTCGGCATCGACGACCCCGACCTGCGGGCACGGCAGTACCCGCACGAGCTCTCCGGCGGCATGCGGCAGCGCGTGCTGATCGCGAGCGCGATCGCACTCGGCCCGCGGCTGCTCATCGCGGACGAGCCGACGAGCGCGTTGGACGCGACCGTGCAGCGCAAGGTGCTCGACCTGCTCGACGAGCTGCGTCGCGAGGAGGGCACCAGCATCCTCCTGGTGACCCACGACCTCGGGGTCGCGGCCGACCGCGCCGAGCGCCTGGTGGTGCTGAAGGACGGCCGGATCGTGGAGCAGGGTCCGAGCGAGACCGTGCTCGCGTCGCCGTCCGACGGCTACACGAAGCAGCTGCTGGCGGATGCTCCGGCCTTCGCGACCGGCTTCCGTCGCCCCGACGCGCCCCCGTTCCTTCGCGATGCCGCGGCCGTCGCTGCGGAGAACCCGTACGCCATCGTGGCGGAGGGCCTGGTCAAGCAGTTCCGGGTGGCCGGGCGCGAGCCCTTCCGGGCGGTCGACGACGTCTCGTTCCGGGTGCGGCGCGGCACCACGCACGCGCTGGTGGGGGAGTCCGGCTCCGGGAAGACCACCACGGCCCGGCTCGTCACCCGCTTCCAGCAGCCGGATGCCGGCACGATCGAGGTCGCCGGTGCCGAGGTCACCCACGCGTCCCGCGAGCAGCTGCGCGCCCTTCGCCGGCGCATCCAGCTGGTCTACCAGAACCCGTTCGCCTCGCTCGATCCGCGCCAGTCGATCGTCGACATCGTCGCGGAGCCGCTGACGAACTTCCGCGTCGGCTCCCGGGGTGAGCGCCGGGAGCGGGCGCTCGCGCTCATCGACCGGGTTTCGCTTCCCGCCGACGTCGCACGCCGCACCCCGCAGGAGCTGTCCGGCGGGCAGAGGCAGCGGGTGGCGATCGCGCGCGCCCTGGCAATCGATCCGGAGATCGTGGTGCTCGACGAGGCGGTCTCCGCGCTCGACGTGACGGTGCAGGCGCGCATCCTCGAGCTCCTCACCTCGCTCCAGGCCGAGCTCGGGCTCACCTACCTGTTCATCTCGCACGACCTCGCGGTCGTCCGGCGCATCAGCCACACCGTCTCGGTGATGCGCCGCGGCCGGATCGTCGAGGAGGGCCTGACGGAGGAGCTGTTCCACGACCCGCAACACGACTACACCCGGGAGCTGCTCGCCGCGGTTCCCGGACGGACGGAGATTCCTGCATGACCGCCCTCACCGTCGCCTTCTTCACCCGGCTGCTCGACGACGCCTCGCCCGCGGAGCGGTACGCACTCGCCACCGCCCAGATCCAGCAGGCGGAGCGCCACGGCATCGGCCGGGCCTGGGTCGCGCAGCACCACTTCCGGGCGGCCGAGGGCGGTCTGCCGTCTCCGCTGGTGTTCCTGGCGAGCGTCGCGGCCCGGACCACGAGCATCCGGCTCGGCACCGGTGTGATCACGCTTCCGCTGGAGGATCCGGTGCGCGTCGCCGAGGATGCGGTCGTGGCCGATCTGCTCGCCGACGGCCGCCTCGATCTCGGACTCGGCAGCGGCGGCACCCCGTCGTCGTTCGTGCCGTTCGGTGAGGACGTGCGCGACAAGGCGCCAACGTACGACCGCAAGCTCCGGCTGCTGCTCGATGCGCTCGCCGGCCGCGACGTCGGAGCCGAGAACACGCTCTATCCGGATGCCGGCACGCTCGCCGACCGCATCTGGCAGGCGACTTTCTCGGCGCCGGGCGGACACCGGGCCGGCGTCCACGGTCACGGTCTGCTGCTCTCCCGCACGCAACCCCGGCGGGAGGACGCACTGCATGCACCGCTCTCGGCGCTGCAGGATCCGATCATCGACGCCTACCTCGAGGCGCTTCCCGCCGGTGTCGCGCCGCGGATCACCGCCTCGCGCACGGTGTTCGTCGCCGATCACCGTGCCGAGGCGCTGCGCTTCGCCGAGGTCGGGTTGCGGCGGGCGGCCGAAGGCTTCCGGCGTCAGGGGCAGACGATCCCCGGTGACAGCATCGACGAGCTCATCGCGGCTCTCGACACGCACCTGGGCACGCCGGAGGAAGTGGCCGAGTCGCTCGCTGCCGATGCCACCCTCGCCCGCGCGACGGAGGTCGCGTTCCAGGTGCACTCGGTCGATGCCCCGCACGAACACGTGCTGCGGTCGATCGAGCTCTTCGCCACCGAGGTCGCGCCGGCGCTCGGCTACGCACTCACGGACACCACCGACATCGACACCACCGACACCATCAAGGAGAAGGCATGACCACCGACATCGTCGATCAGCTCGCGGGGGTGACGCCTGAGCTCGACGCGCTCCGGCGCCGCCGCCCGGTGACCAGGGATCAGCTGCAGGCGAGCTTCGACGCGCTGTTCCAGCCGGTCTCGGTCGAGCACGTGTCGCAGACGGAGCGCGAACTCATCGCCGCCTTCGCCACGCGGCTCGCTGGCAGTGCCGACCCGACCGGCACCTTCTACGCCGATCGGGCGCTCGCCGCCGATCCGTCTCGTGCCGCTGTCGTGCTGTCCGAGGCGTCGGATGCCGCGGTCGAGGGCCCGTTCGGCTCCTACACCGAGCTCGGCCTGCAGGACGAGAGCACCGCGGGCGAGCGCTACGTGCCGTCGGATGCCGCGATCGAGGCACTGGGCGCTCGGCTCGCCGCCGCGCTCGCGCACACCCACCTCCTGGTGTTCCGTCCGCGTGAGGCGTCGGCCGCCGACATCACCGCGCTGCTCGACGCCGGATGGTCGGCGGACGGCATCATCACGCTGTCGCAGCTGGTCTCCTTCCTGGCGTTCCAGCAGCGGGTCATCACCGGGCTGCGGACGCTCGCCGCCGCCGGGTTCGTGCCGGCGACTCAGACCGATTCCGAGGAGGAAGCCGCATGACCACCGATCAGACCGTGCTCAGGCACGATGCCCCGCACCCGCACGCCTTCACGCGCGGCGAGGTCGGCTGGCTGCCGCATCTCCCTCCGCTACCGGAGGACGAGCTCACGGAGCGCCATTACGACGGACTCGTCGATGCGGCCCGCGCGAAGAACGACTACTTCCGGCTGCTGGCGCGCGACCCTGAGATCCTCAAGGCGCGCACTCTGGTCGACAAGGACATCTTCTACAACGTCGCCGAGGGGCTGCCGCGTGCCGAGCGCGAGCTCGCCGCGACGGCCGCCTCCCGCCGCAACGGGTGCGTGTTCTGCGCGTCGGTGCACTCGCGGTTCGCGGCGCATCACGGCAAGCGCGTCGACGACGTGGACCGGCTGCTCGACGAGGGGGTCGATGCCGACCTCGGTGAGCGCTGGAACGCGGTCGTCGCGGCATCCGTCGCTCTCACCGATACGCCCAGCGCCTTCGGCGAGGGCGAGATCGCGCGGCTGCGTGCGGCCGGCCTCGACGATCTGGAGATCGCCGATGTCATCCACGGTGCGGCGTTCTTCAACTGGGCGAACCGGCTCATGCTCTCGATCGGACGGCCAGTGGTGCCGGCCTGATCGCTGGCGCGTCGCGTTACGGAACGAGGATGATCTTGCCCGAGGCGGCGCCGGACTCCACGAGCTCGTGCGCCTGCGCCGCTTCAGCAAGGGGGAGTTCGGGTCCGATCTCGATCGTGAAGTCGCCGGACGCGAGCAGCTCGATCGTCTTCGGGAGTGCTTCCGCGCGAAGCGCGAGTTCCTCCTTCGTCAGTGGCTTCGGCGATCCTCCGGAGAACGCGCGGATGCCGAACGACGCGGCATCCGGTCCGCGGACGATCGTCGCGATGCGGTCCCGGTCCTCGACCAGGGCGAGTGAGGTCTCGATCGCCTCGTCGGTGCCCGCGCAGTCGAGCACGACGGTGACGGGCGCGGGGGCCGCCTCTCGCACGCGCTCCAGGAGGCCCTCCTCGTAGGAGATCGGGATCGCGCCGAGCTCTCGCAGCTGCTCGTGGCGGGCCGGGCTCGCGGTGGCGATCACGGTCGCACCCCAGGCCACCGCGAACTGCACGGCCGCCTGGCCGACGGCTCCGGAACCGCCGTGCACGAGCAGCACATCGCCGGCGGTCACCCCGATCGACCGCAGCGCCTGGTACGCGGTGCCGGCGGGGATGCCGATCGCGGCGCCCTCGGCGGCGGTGACCGCGTCGGGGAGCGCGGCCAGCTTCTCGACCGGAACGACGAGAGCGGAGGCGTACGTGCCGAGCGTGTCGCGGACGGCCACCCGATCGCCGACGGCGAACTCGTCGACGCCCTCGCCGAGCGTCTCCACCACGCCCGCGCCGTCGAAGCCGACCGGTCGCGGCTCGGTGATGTCGGGGGACGGGCGCTTCCGGGAGCGCAGCTTCGCATCGATCGGATTCACGCCCGCCGCCTCGATGCGCACGACGACCTCGCCGCGCGCGGCGACGGGATCGGGAACCTCGATCTCGTGCAGGACTGCGGGGGAACCGAACTCGGTGTAGACGATCGCGCGTGCCATGCGATCCAGGCTACCCGCGCTCAGCGCCCGGCGAGCGCCTTCGTGATCCGCTGCGGCGATACGGCCTGCGCGGTGCCCAGGCGCTGCGCGAACACGCTGACCCGGTACTCCTCGAGCAGCCAGCGCACCTCGACCAGGGCCGGCGGCGCATCGGCGGCGAGCGGGATCGTGCCCCCGGCATCCTCGAAGGCCTGCGCCATCCGCTCGTACTCCGTCATGCGCGCCCGGTCCTTGCCCGGCTCGCTCGTCAGGGTCTTCAGGCGGTCGAGCATGCCCTCGAGGTAGCGGGGGAAGTGCGCGAGGCGCTCGACGCCCGCCGCCGAGACGAATCCCGGATGCAGCAGCCCCGACAGCTGCGTGCGGATGTCGTTCAGCGGGCCGAGGAGCGCGAGGGAGTTCTGAGACTTGATGCCGCGCTCGACCTCGCGCGACTTCGTCAGGATGCGTGCGACGAGCGAGACACAGGCGAACAGATCGTCGACGAGGGATGCCGAGACGGCATCGCGGACCCGCGCGAACTCCGCCTCGGTGCGCACGATGCCGGTGCCCCCGGTCGCCCCGTCGATCACGCGCCGCGCGACAGCGGCCCGACCGTCTTCGATGAGAGCCGCGGCGGACTGGTACGGCGATGCGGCGAGCGCCAGCTTCTCCTGACTGGTCAGGTGCTCCTGCACGTACGACGAGGGGGAGGGCACGCCCAGCAGCACCAGTCGCAGCACGCCGTCGCGGGTCGCTGCGGCTGCAGCATCCGCCGTTGACTCGACCCGCACCGACACCGTCTTGCCCTGGTCGACGATCGCCGGATACCCGCGCACCACGCCACCCGCCACCCGGGTGTCGAGCACCTCCGGGAGGTCCCCGAAGCTCCACGACGTGAGGCCGGTCTTCTCGATCGATCCCGCGCCTCCCGCGGCGGCCACGGTCGCCGTCGCATCCCTCGCGCCTCGCGGACCGCGCGGGGGCGCGGCGATCGACCGAGCCACACTGCTGCGGGCCCGGTCGGAGAGGCGGGTCTGCAGCTCGCGCAGATCCCGTCCGGCTCCGACGACCCTGCCGCGTTCATCGACGGCCCGGAAGTTCATGCGCAGGTGCGCCGGCACCCGGTCGTCCTCGAAGTCGGCGTCCGACACGAGCTGATTCGCGAGCGGCTGGATCAGGCGCGCGAGCGCCTCCTTCAGCGTGCGCGCCGGCAGGCCGTTGTGATTCTCGGGCCCCTGATCCGCGAGCTCGGCGCCGAACTTGTCGGCCCAGTCGGCTGCCGGGACGACGTGGCGGCGGATCGCCTTGGGCAGGGCGCGCAGCAGGCCGGTGACGAGTTCCGCGCGCAGACCCGGCACCTGCCAGTCGAAGCCGCGATCCTCGATCTGCGCGAGCAGTGGCAGCGGCACGACCACGCTGACTCCGTCGTCGGCCGCTCCCGGCTCGAACCGGTACGCGAGACCGAGCACCTGATCGCCCTGGTTCCATCGCGTCGGGAACTCGGCCTGAGCGGCGCGGCTCTCGTCGTCGAGCAGGTCGCCCTCGCGCATCACCAGCAGCTTCGGGGTCTGCTGCAGCGCCTCGCGCCACCACGCCTCGAACGACCGCACGTCGAACACCTCGGCCGGGATTCGCTCGTCGTAGAAGCGGAAGACCGCCTCGTCGCCGGCGAGGATGTCGCGGCGGCGCTCACGTTCCTCGAGCTTCTCGAGGCGCTTGCGGAGCTCGGCGTTGCTGCGCCAGAACGCGCTGACGCGCTTGTCGATGCGCGTGGGATCCCATTCGCCCTCGACGAGCGCGTGTCGCACGAAGAACTCGCGGGACGCCGCACGGTCGATGCGCGCGAACTGCACGCGCCGACGGGGGATGATCTCGAGGCCGAAGAGGGTGACCTTCTCGAACGCGACCGCGGCGCCGGCATCCTTCGACCAGTGCGGCTCGGTGACCTGGCGCTTGGCGAGGTCTCCGGCGAGCGGCTCGGCCCAGGCAGGATCGATCGCGGCGACGGTGCGCGCGAACGTGCGGGAGGTCTCGACGATCTCGGCCGACATCACCGCCTGCGGGCTCTTCTTGCGCAGGCCCGAGCCGGGGAAGATCGAGAAGCGGATGCCGCGGGCGCCTCGGTACTCGGCGATGCGGCGGCCCTTCTGCTCCTTGGCGGGGGAGTGGGACTTGCCGGCCGGTGCGGTGCGCTCGTCGAGGATGCCGATCTGCGACAGCAGGCCCGACAGGATGGCGCGATGGACCGCGTCGGGATCGGCCGTCGTGGTCCCTGAGCCCGACGAAGGTCCGTTCGTCTTCACCAGGGTGCTCAGCTGACGATGCACGTCGAACCATTCGCGCACACGCACGTAGTTCAGGTGCTCGGAGCGGCACAGGCGGCGGAAGGCGCTGGAGCCGAGCTCGCGCTGCTGTTCGCGCAGATGGTTCCAGAGATTCAGCAGGGCGAGGAAGTCGCTCGTCGGGTCGGCGAACCGCGCGTGCAGGCGGTCGGCCTCCTCGCGGCGCTCCTCCGGTCGCTCCCGGACGTCCTGGATCGTCATGCCCGCCACGATGGGCAGCACGGCGTCCAGGACCTGGGTCCCTGAGCCGGTCGAAGGGCGCCCGGCTTCGATCAGCATGCGGGCGAACCGCGGGTCGACCGGCATCCGCGAGATGTCGCGACCGATGCGTGTGAGGCGCGGGGCGTCGTCGCGGCGCGACGGTGAGACCGCACCGAGCTCTGTCAGCAGGTCGAAGGCCGCCTTCACGCCGCGGGAGTCCGGCGGCGTGAGGAACGGGAAGGCAGTGATGTCGCCGAACCCCAGCGACAGCATCTGCAGGATGACCGAGGCCAGGGACGTGCGCAGGATCTCGGGTTCGGTGAACTCCGGACGTTTGTCGAAGTCCTCCTCCGAGTACAGCCGGATGGCGATGCCGTCGCTCGTGCGACCGGCGCGACCGGCGCGCTGGTTCGCCGACGCCTGCGAGATCGCCTCGATCGGGAGCTGCTGCACCTTCGACCGATTGCTGTAGCGCGAGATGCGGGCGGTGCCCGTGTCGATCACGTACCGAATGCCGGGGACCGTCAGGCTCGTCTCCGCGACGTTCGTGGCGAGGATGATCCGGCGGCGCACGCCCGCGACTTTGGACCGCTCGAACACCCGGTGCTGCTCGGCCGCAGAAAGTCGGCCGTACAGTGGGAGCACCTCGGTGGGGGAACGGTCCTTCGCATAGGCGCCGCGCACGGCGTCCGCGGCGTCCCTGATCTCGGCTTCGCCCGGCAGGAAGACGAGCACGTCGCCCGGCTCCTCGCGGTCGAGCTCGCGCAGCGCGGCGACGATCGCGGAGACCTCGTCCTCGTCCGCTGTCTCCTCGGTCTGTTCGCGGTAACGGATCTCCACGGGGTAGGTGCGCCCGGACACCTCGATGATCGGAGCAGGCCTTGATTCGGTCCCTGAGCCTGACGACCCTTCGTCTCGCTGCGCTCGCTCAGGACCCGGGGCGAAGTGCTTCGCGAAGCTCTCGGGGTCGATCGTCGCCGAGGTGATGATCACCTTGAGGTCGGGCCGCTCCGGCAGGATTCGGACGAGGTAGCCGAGCAGGAAGTCGACGTTGAGCGAGCGCTCGTGCGCCTCGTCGATGATGATCGTGTCGTAGCGGGTGAGCAGCCGGTCGCGGTGGATCTCGTTGAGCAGGATGCCGTCGGTCATCAGGGCGACGCGGGTCTCGTCCGAGACCTTGTCGGTGAAGCGCACCTTGTAGCCGACGAGTGTGCCGAGCTCGACCTGCAGCTCTTCGGCCACGCGTTCCGCGATGGTCCGGGCGGCCAGGCGTCGCGGCTGCGTGTGCGCGATGCGCGTGCGACCGAGCTCGAGCGCGATCTTCGGCAGCTGCGTCGTCTTGCCCGACCCGGTCGCGCCGGCGACGATCACGACCTGATGGTCGCGGATGGCGTCGGCGATCTCGCCCCGGGCCGCACTGACGGGGAGTTCCGGGGGGTAGTGGATCACGGGGAGGGACGCAGACATAGCCCTCTATCGTAAGCCGCACAGCGTCGTGCCCCTACGATCATCGAGTGACGACGACAGAGCTGTGGCATCCGATGCGCTGGTTGCGCGACTTCGGCCGCCCGCCGCGCATCCTCGGCCTCGACATCGCCCGCGGCCTCGCGATCCTCGGAATGGCCGGGGCGCACATCGGCGAGAACGAGGCGTTCGACTGGGCGGATCCCGCCACGTGGACCGATCTCGTGCACGGCCGTTCCTCGATCCTGTTCGCGATCCTGGCGGGTGTCTCGATCGCCCTGATGACCGGACGCACCGTTGTTCCGGAACGCGAGCGCCTGCCCGGCATCCGACTCACTCTCATCGGTCGTGGGGCGGTGATCTTCGTGATCGGACTGGCGCTCGAGATGCTGAACACGCCCATCGCCGTCATCCTCACGCTGTACGGCCTGCTCTACGTCGCGGTGATCCCGTTCCTGCGGTGGCGGCCGTGGCAGCTGCTGATCGGCGCCGGGGTGCTCGCCCTCGCCGGGCCCGCGCTCCTCGCCTTCCTCGGCGCGGTGCTGTTGCATCCGTTCGGGGCGGGGGTCGGCTTCGTCCTCTACGGGACCTACCCGATCACCGTGTGGATGGCGTTCGTCCTGGGCGGAATGGCGCTCGGGCGGATGCGCGTCGATCGGGTGCGCACCGCGGCCGTCGCCCTCGGAGTCGGGGTGGTGCTGGCGGGGATCGGCTATGGTCTCGGAGCCGCGGGGCAGGCCGCCGGCTTCGCGATCCCGACCGAGAGCAGCTCGTACATCGACGCGTCCTCCTCGCTCTTCGAGAGCGGCGACAGCGGCGCGTCGTCCGCGCCGAGCGGATGGGCCGGATATCCGCAGGCTCTCGCCGAGGCCGATCCGCTCCGCGCCGTGCTCGCGGCGATCTTCGGCGTGGAGCCGCACAGCGGAGGCACCGCGGAGGTGCTGGGCTCGGGAGGGTTCGCGCTCGCCGTGATCGCGCTGTGCCTGCTCCTCAGCAGGCCCCTCCGCTGGCCCCTGCTCCCGCTGGGCGCGCTCGGTTCTATGCCGCTGACGGCATACAGTGGCCACGTGCTCGTGATCGCGCTCGTGTCGGGGCCTGGCGGCTTCGTCGTGAGCAACGAGTTCTGGGGCCTGATGGCCGTCGGCCTCCTCCTCTCGGCCACCCTCTGGTCGATGCTCTTCGGACGCGGTCCCCTCGAGCGACTGGTCGGGCGGGCGGCGGTCGCGATGGCCGGGACGTCACGGCCCGCCCCCGACCACGTCACCCGTCCTAGGCTGGAACCATGACGATTCCTGCACTCGAACTCAACGACGGCCACTCCATCCCGCAGCTCGGCTACGGCGTCTTCAAGGTGCCGGCGGCAGAGACGGAGCGCGCCGTCAGCGACGCGCTCGAGATCGGCTACCGGCACATCGACACGGCGGCGATCTACGGCAACGAAGAAGGCGTGGGGGCGGCCATCGCCGCATCCGGCATCGCCCGTGACGAGCTGTTCATCACGACCAAGCTCTGGAACGACCGTCACGACGGTGAGCAGCCGCGCGCCGCCATCGCCGAGAGCCTCGAGAAGCTCGGGCTCGACCAGGTCGACCTGTATCTGGTGCACTGGCCGACGCCCGCGAAGGACGACTACGTGCACGCGTTCGCGAAGCTGGTCGAACTGCGCGAGGCCGGGCTGACCCGCAGCATCGGCGTCTCGAACTTCCTGGTCCCGCACCTGCAGCGCGTGGTGGACGAGACCGGCGTCACCCCCGCGGTCAACCAGATCGAGCTGCACCCGGCCTACCAGCAGCGCGACGTCGTGGCGTGGTCCGACGAGCACGGCATCCGCACCGAGGCGTGGGGCCCGCTCGGCCAGGGCAAGTACGACCTGTTCGGCACGCCCGCGGTGGCGGATGCTGCGGAGGCTCACGACGTCACCCCCGCCCAGGCGGTGCTGCGCTGGCACCTGCAGAAGGGGATCATCGTCTTCCCGAAGTCGGTGCGCGCCGAGCGCCTGCGCGAGAACCTCGATGTATTCGGCTTCGAACTGACCGACGCCGAGGTCGCGGCGATCGACGCTCTCGACCCGCTGGACGGTTCGGGGCGCGTCGGCTCGCACCCGGACGAGGTGAACTGAGCCTCTCCGTTCCCGCACATGACGCCCCGTGTCGCCGACCGCGACACGGGGCGTCGTCGTGGGTACCGTCGAGGTCATGACAGCTCCGTTCCGCGTCGTCGCCGTGTCGGGTTCCCTGCACGAGCCGAGCAAGACGACCGCCCTCGTCCGCGCGATCACGGCCGCCATCGGAGAGCGGGCGCCGATCGAGGCGCAGCTCATCGAGCTCACGCAGATCGGTCCCGGCCTCGCCGGAGCGCTGCGCCGCGACCAGCTGCCGCCCGAGGTGGAGGAGCAGCTCCGCGCGATCGAGACCGCCGACCTCCTCATCGTCGGCAGCCCCGTCTACCGCGCCTCGTTCACGGGTCTGTTCAAGCACCTCTTCGACTTCGTCGGCCAGTACGACCTCGTCGGAAAGCCCGTGCTGCTGGCGGCCACCGGCGGGGGCGAGCGTCATGCGCTGATCATCGAGCACCAGCTGCGTCCGCTGTTCGGCTTCTTCCAGGCGCTGACGCTCCCGCTCGGCGTCTACGCGAGCGACACCGACTTCGACAAGTACGAGATCACGTCCGAGATCCTGCAGTCGCGCATCGCGCTCGCCGCAGAGCGTGCTCTTCCGCTCGTCGGCTACGCGGCCTCACGACCGGTCGAGCTGCTCGTCGGCTGAGCCCTTCCGCCCTGTGCGGCGTAGCGTGAGAGCATGACCAACCGGCTCGCCGACACCCTCAGCCCGTACCTGCGAGCGCACGCCGACAACCCCGTGGACTGGTTCCCGTGGGGTGAAGACGCCTTCGAGGAGGCGCGTCGGCGCGACGTGCCGCTGCTGATCTCGATCGGCTACTCGACCTGTCACTGGTGTCACGTGATGGCCCGGGAATCGTTCGCCGACCCGGCGATCGCGGCGCTCATGAACGAGGGCTTCGTGTCGGTGAAGGTCGACCGCGAGGAGCATCCCGACGTCGACGGTGCGTATATGGCCGCGGCGTCCGCGTTCACCCAGAACCTGGGCTGGCCCCTGACGGTGTTCGCGACGCCCCGTGGTCGCACCTTCTACGCCGGCACCTACTGGCCGCCGGACGCCCGGCCGCCCATGCCCGCGTTCCGCGACGTGCTCGCCGCCGTCCGAGAGGCGTGGATCGAGCGCCGAGCGCAGGCGGAGGAATCGGCGGATGCCGTCCGCGACGCGCTCGCCCGCGCCGCCGTATCCGCTCCCTCCGAGCTTCCTTCCGCGGGGCCGATCGCCGAGGCCGCGGAGGCCATCTCCGCACGGGAGGACCGGCACTTCGGCGGTTTCGGGGGCGCCCCGAAGTTCCCGGTCGCCACGACGCTGCGGTTCCTGCAGAACCCGCTCGTGCGGCGCGAGGCGCCGGAGGCGGCGGCATCCGCTCGACGTGCGCTCGCCGCGATGACGGAATCGGCGCTGCACGACGAGGACGGCGGGTTCTTCCGCTACGCCACGCAGCGCGACTGGACGGTGCCGCACTATGAGCGGATGCTGACCGACAATGCGCAGCTGCTCGAGGTCGCCGTCGACGAGGGCGACGCGCAGACCGCACGCGGGATCGCCGGCTTCCTGCTGGCGACTCTGCAACGCTCGGAGGGCGGGTTCGGTGCGGCGCAGGACTCGGAGTCCTGGATCGATGGTGTGCGCAACGAGGGCGGGTACTACCTGCGACCGGTTGCCGAGCGGGCTGAGCTCGAGCCGCCCGCCGTCGACGGCAAGGTCATCACGGGCTGGAACGGCATGGCCATCGGGGCGCTCGCGCGCGCCGGGGCGTGGGCGGGCGAGGGCTCCTGGATCGATGCTGCGGCAGCTGCCGCCGAGGCCGTGCTGCGCGTGAACCGCGACGGGTCAGGACAACTGGTCCGGGCATCGCTCGACGGGGTCGCGTCGAAAGCCGTGGCGACGGTCGCCGACCTCGCCCTGCTCGCGGACGGCCTGTTCGCGCTCGCGGTAGCGACCGGCGAGGTGCGCTGGGCATCCTCCGCCCGCGACGTGCTCGACCAGGCGCTGGCGGGCCCACGGCTCGACCCGCAGCTGGCGGAGAACGGCATCGTCGCGTCACCCGACCAGACCGACGGCGACCTGCCGTCGGGAGTCGCGGCCGTTGCTGCGGCAGCTCTCACCGCTTGGCGACTCGGTGCGGGGGAGCAGTACCGCGAGGCTGCGGCGGCGGTGGTCCGCGAGCACGGCGGACGCGGCCTGGAACAGCCGTTCGCGCACGGCAGCCTGCTGCGCGCGGCGGCCGGGTTGATCGACCCACCGCGGCAGATCGTCGTCGTCACCGATGATCCGAGTGGGGGCCTCGCCTCCGCCGCCCGACGGGCCGATGCCGACGTCGCAGCCGTGGTCACTCCGACACAGGCCCAGGCCTTCGCGGATGCCGGGTTCGAGCTGTTCGAGAGCAAGGCTGAAGTGGCCGAGCGCGCGTACGACTGCCGCGCGTTCGTGTGCCGGCTGCCGGTGAGCGACCCGGCCGGTATCCCGCTCGCGCGCTGACACCGCGCGGGCTCGTCAGCGGGCATTCCGCGGATGCTGACGAGCGACTCGCTCGTTCCCGCGGCGGTAGTTCCCCGTCACGCGTGCCATCAGCTGCTGTGGGTCGCCTTGCTCGGCCTGTGCGAGGAACTCGGCTGCCCGCGCGCCGCGCAGCACGGTCGCTGTCCGACCCTGGTGTCGGATGACGATCTCGTCGCCGCGAACGAGGAACTCGAAATCCGACGGGGTGCCCATGGAGCGAGCGTAGCGTTCATCCGCTTTCGTGTGCCAACGGATTGACACACATCAGTGGTCAGTGTACCGTTCGAGTGATACACGGAATGAGGGTGATCATGGACGGGATCATGGTGGGGGTCTACTCCCTGAGCGTCGTCGCGGCAGCGGCTGTCGTCTGGCTCGTGGTGAATCGGCGCCGAGGAAGTGTGCCTTCGGGCCGGCTCGCCCCGATCGTCGGCGCCGCGCGGCGTCGGGCGCTGATCGCGGTGCTCTTCGCGGCCACGGTGTTCCTCGTGGGCATGCTCGCCGGGGTCGCCCTGCCGGAGCTGCTCGGGCAGCCCTTCGCGCTCACGCCGCTCGTCGCCGGGGCGGCCGGCCTGGCTCTGTACGGAGCGACGCCGCCGCGCGCGGTCTCCGTGCGCGACGACGAGCCGCGTGATGCCGTCCTGGTGCCGCGCTCCGCTCTCTCCGCGGTGCCGGCGCGCTGGGCGGCAGTGCTGCTCGTGGTGAGTGCGCTCTTCGTCCTGCTCGTCGTGTTCTGCGGGATGACGGCGGGAGTCGACGAGGCCGGGCGTGCGCGGACGATCCGCTTCGAGGCGCCCGACATGGCTTCGTGGTCGAGTCCCTACCCCGGGTGGTTCTACGGCGTCCCCGCGCTGCTCGGACTGCTGTGTCTGTCGGTGTGCATGGTCATCGCGCTGCGACGCATCAGCTCTACCGCGGCATTCCCGCGTGCCGCCGACGCCGAGCTCGATCGGCACTGGCGTCGACGCTCGGTCGAGGTGGTGCTCAAGCTCGCCATCGGCGCCGTGCTCTTCTCGTTCGGCGGGATCTCGGTGATCGCGGGTCTCACGATGGGCAACGCGGTCATCGACGGCAGCACGCTGGTCGTGTGGTGGGTGATCGCGGTGTCGCTGAGGATCATCGGCCTGGTGGCGCTGGTGCTGAGCGTCGGAAGTGTGACACTGGCCGGTCTGACCGCCGCGACGATCGGCAAAGCCGCTGCCTCCGAGGCGATGCCCTCCGAGGTCGCCGTCCGATGATCACCGTCGATCCCGCCAGTGCTGTCGCGCCGTTCGAGCAGGTGCGGTCTCAGATCGCCGACGACATCCGCTCCGGTCGGCTCGCGGCGGGGAGCCGCCTGCCCTCCATACGGCAGCTCGCCGCCGACCTCCGTGTCGCGGCCGGGACGGTCGCGAAGGCCTACGCGGCGCTGGAGGGGGAAGGGTTGATCGAGAGCAGCAGAGCACGCGGCACCCGGGTGCGCGCGGGCAATACGCACACGACCGTTGTCCGGGATGCGGCGCGGACCTTCGTCGCTGCGGCAGAGGGCATCTCGCTCGACGAGGCGCTCGGCGCCGTGCGCGCGGCCTGGACGAATCGCCCTTCGACCTGACTGAGCAATCTGCACAGTGGATGCGGCAGTCCTGCCCTCGCGCTGCGCGCGTTGTCCAGCATCCGGTGCACCGATTGCTCACCCCTCGGCATCCGGTCTACTGTTGCGCGACGGCAGGCAGCACCGCCAGGGCTGCCGCCCGATCACAGCAAGGACGCTTTGACACATGCCACTTCCCACCCGTGCCGCTCTGGATGCCGTTCCCGCGTACCGCCAGGGCCGCTCCGCCCCGGCTGGCGCATCGAAGCTCTCCTCGAACGAGTCGCCGCACCCGCCGCTCCCGTCCGTGGTGCGCGCGGTCAGCGAGCGCCTGACGAGCATCAACCGGTATCCCGACATGAGCGCCGCCGCACTCCGCGACGACCTGGCCGCGCGCTATCGCGTCGATCCCGCCCTGGTCACGGTCGGTGCCGGGTCGGTCGAGATCGCCTCGCAGCTCATCCACGCGGTCGCGGGTGAGGGCGACGAGGTCATGTTCGCGTGGCGGTCGTTTGAGGCGTACCCCTCGCTGGTGCGCATCGCCGGCGCGACTCCGGTGGCCGTGCCGCTGAACGCCGACCATGCGCACGACCTCGATGCGATGCTCGCCGCGATCACCCCGCGCACCCGCCTCATCTTCGTGTGCAACCCGAACAACCCGACCGGCACGGTCGTCAGCGCCGATGAGCTCGAGGCCTTCGTGGCCGCCGTGCCGCACGACGTGCTCGTGGTCATCGACGAGGCCTACGTGCACTTCGACCGGACCGACAGCTTCGGCGCCGGTATCGAGCTGTTCCGCCGCCACCCGCACGTCGCGGTGCTGCACACGTTCTCCAAGGCGTACGGCCTGGCAGGGCTCCGCATCGGGTATGCGATCGCGCCCGCCGAGATCGCCGAGAGCCAGCGCAAGGTCGCGGTGCCGTTCGGCATCACCGACCTCGCCCAGGCGGCCGCCAGGGCATCGCTGGCTGCGGAGGACGAGCTCTCGGTCCGCATCGACGAGGTCGTCGCCGAGCGGGAGCGGATGCTGACCCTCCTGCGCGACGCCGGATGGCCGGCCGTCCCCTCCCAGGCCAACTTCGTCTGGGTGCCCGCCGGGGAGCGGACCGCAGAGCTCGAGATGCTGCTGCGCGAAGGTGGCGTGATCACGCGCGCCTTCCCCGGCGAGGGCGTGCGCATCTCGTCGGGCAGCACCGTCGACATCGACCGCGTGACGGCGGCCCTTCTCACCGATCGCAAGGAGGCGACCGTATGACCACCGACCGCGACACCCAGGTGCCCGCCACCACCACGACCACCAAGGGGCTGCACCCGGGCCTCACCCGTCGCCAGATCTCGATGATGGGGCTCGGCGGCGCGATCGGCGCGGGACTCTTCGTCGGATCCGGTCAGGCGATCGGCCTGGCCGGCCCTGCCGTGCTGATCTCGTACCTCGTCGCGGGCGGCATCGTCGTGCTGGTGATGGCGATGCTGGCCGAGATGGTCGCGGCGCGGCCCAGCTCCGGCGCATTCAGCTCCTATGCTCAGCGGGCGATGGGGCGGAGTGCCGGCAGCGCGGTCGGCTGGCTCTACTGGATCCAGCTGGTCGTCGTGATCGCCGCCGAGGCTACGGGGGCGGCGGGCATCGTCGCGAACTGGATCCCGGGGATCCCCGCCTGGGTGTGGGTGCTCGTGTTCGTCGTGGCGCTCACAGCGGTCAACCTGTTCGGGGTGCGCAACTACGGCCGCTTCGAGTTCTGGTTCGCCGCGATCAAGGTCGCCGCGATCATCGCGTTCCTCGTCGTCGGCGTGTGCGCCATCGTCGGCCTCATCCCGGGCGTCTCGGGCACGGGCGTCGCGAACCTGGTCGACAACGGCGGCTTCGCCCCGAACGGCATGACCGGCATCGCGGCCGCCCTCCTCATCGTGGTGTTCGCCTTCGGCGGCACCGAGGTCGTCGCGATCGCGGCGGCCGAATCCGACGACCCGTCGCGCAACATCCGCCGCATCGTCCGCGAGGTGCTGGTCCGCATCCTGATCTTCTACGTCGGCTCGATCTTCGTCATCGTCACCGTTCTCCCGTGGGACGACGCCGCCGTGAAGGACGGGCCGTTCTCGGCGGTGCTCGCCACCCTGAACGTGCCGGGGGTCGGGCTCGTCATGGACCTCATCGTGGTGATCGCCCTGCTCTCCGCCATGAACGCCAACATCTATGGCGCATCCCGCATGGCGTACTCGCTGGGGGAGCGTGGGCTCGCGCCGCTGGTTGCCACGCGGACGAGCCTGAAGGGCGTCCCGTATGTGGCCGTGCTGGCATCCGTCGCCTTCGGGTTCGTGACCGTGGGGCTGAACTGGGCGTTCCCCGACGTCGTGCTCCCGGCGCTGCTGAACGTCGTCGGCTCGACGCTGCTGGTCATCTGGACGGCCACGGCGGTCGCGCAGATCATCCTCCGTCGCCGCGCCGACCAGGCGGGCGAGGCCATGCCGATGCGCATGTGGGGCTTCCCGTGGCTCTCCTGGCTGTGCCTGGTGCTGCTCGCGGGCGTGATCGCGCTGGCGATGATCGACCCGGCCGCGCGCATTCAGCTCCTGCTCACCCTCGGGCTGACCGCGGTGCTGCTGATCGTCGCGCGGGCGACGCGGAGCTTCGCGCGGCCCGGAGTGGTGCGGGACTGACCGATGCGCATCGACCATCTCGACGCCGAGCTCATCCGCATGCTGACGGAGTCGCCGCAGCTGCCGATCCTGGAGTGCGCCCGACGACTGGGAATCGCTCGAGGCACGGCGACGAGTCGGCTCGCGCGACTGCACGAGGGCGGGGTGATCGAGGCGATCGTGCCGCGCATCGATCCGAGCGGCTTCGGGTACTCCGTCGTGGCCTTCTGCCTGGTGGAGATCGACCAGAAGGTGGGCCACGACGACGTCGCGCGAGCACTGGCGGATGCTGTGCCTGAGATCGTCGACATGCACACGGTGACCGGGGCGAGCGACATGCAACTGCGTCTGGTCGCGCGAGACGCCACCCAGCTGCAGGAGGTGCTCGACCGCGTCGCGCTGGTGCCGGGTGTCGCCCGCACGGCGTCGTCGATCGCGATGCGCACGCACCTGTCCGGGCGGGTCCTTCCGCTGGTGGAGCACGTCGCGGCGGACGTGTCGTAAGGGCGTCCCTCGAGGCGGGAGGTCAGACCCAGCCGGGCATCCAGTTGTGGAGCAGCCAGAACTGGTACGGCACGCTCATCCCCGTCCAGAGCGGATAGAAGAACGCCGAGAGCAGCACGACGAACCCGAGGAAGATGAAGACGGTGCGCTCGCCGGACTGCCGCCGGTACAGCGACTCGTCGCGCCGACCGGCGATGATCCGCAGCGTCAGGGCCAGCGCGATCACCAGGAACGGCACCATCACCACGGTGTAGAACTGGAAGATCGTGCGCTCGGGGAACATCAGCCAGGGCAGGTAGGTCGCGGCCAGCCCGACCAGGGGGATGCCGACCTCCGCACCGACCGGCTGCCGACGGATCCAGCCGCGCACCAGCAGGAAGAGTAGGTAGATCGAGGCCGCCACTCCGCCGAACCAGATGAGCGGGTTCGGCACCGAGGAGATCACGGCGATGCAGTGGTCGACACCGCACGGCGCGGGGTCGGTGCCGACCCACACCGCGGTGGGCCGGAGCAGGAACGGCCACTCCCAGGCCGGACTCGCATACGGGTGGCCCTTCGTGAGCCCGACGTGGAACCCGAGCATCGACTGGTGGTACTTCCACAGCGCGACCAGCGGGTTCGCGTCACTCTGCCGGTCGTATCCGCCGGCGGTGACGAGCCAGCCGGTCCAGCTGACGAGGTACACCGCGAACGCCGGGAAGACCATCAGGACGAAGGAGACCGGGCCCTGGCGGAAAGCGGCATCCGTCGGCCAGAGGACCACGCCGGCCCGGCGACGTGCCAGCGCATCCGTCACGACGACGTAGAGCCCGAACGCGGCGAGCGCGTAGAGGCCCGACCACTTGACGGCGGATGCTGCGCCCAGCGCGGCACCGGCGGCGATGAGCCAGGGGCGGCGCCACAGGATCGGCCCCCAGAACGGGTCGGGCGCTTCGGGGTTCCGTCGCTCCAACCGCGGGATCGTCCGCTGCCGATCGAGGAGCACGAACAGCACGCCCAGCAGGATGAAGAACGTCAGGATGCCGTCGAGCAGCGCGATGCGGCTGAGCACGATGCTGAGGCCGTCGATCGCGAGCAGCGTCGACGCGACGGTCGCGACGACGACGGAGCCGGTGAGCCGCCGTGCGACGAGGTAGACGAGCAGCACGGATCCCGCGCCGAGGAGGGCGGTGGCCAGGCGCCAGCCCGCGCTGTTGTCCGGGCCGCCGAGCGCCATCCCCAGCGCGATGAGCCACTTGCCGAGCGGCGGGTGCACGATGAACGCGCCCCGATCGGAGAGTGGCAGCTCCTGGAGCGTGATGAACGCCTCGTTGGCGTTCTCGCCCCAGACACCCTCGTAACCCAGGGTCCACAGCGACCAGGCATCCTTGACGTAGTAGGTCTCGTCGAACGCCAGCTGATGCGGGTGGCCGAGGTTCACCAGACGCAGGACGGCGGCCAGCGCCGTGATGACCAGCGGCGCGAGCCAGCGGACGGGACGGCCCCAGTCGGGACTCCGCAGCATCCGATCGCGGAACTGCCCGTAGCGCGTCAGCCGGTCCTCGGGGGCAGGCAGCAGAGGCACGGGCGCGGTCACCGGTCCAGCCTAGACAACGCGCCTATGCTGAGCGGGTGATCATCCTCGCTGCCACTCCGATCGGAAATCTCGGCGATGTGTCTCGCCGCCTGGTCGAGGTGCTCGAGAACGCCGAGACCATCGTCGCGGAAGACACCCGGACGACGCAGAAGCTCCTGAAGGCGCTGCAGATCGACAACCGGCCGCGGCTGATCGCCCTGCACGACCACAACGAGAAGCAGAAGGCCGCCGAGATCGCAGCTCTCGCCGCCGAGTCCGACGTCGTCGTCATGAGCGACGCGGGGATGCCGACCGTCAGCGACCCCGGCTACGGCCTGGTCGCCGAGGCCGTGGCGCAGGGGATCACGGTGACGGCGATCCCCGGTCCGAGTGCAGTGCTGATGGCGCTGGCGATCTCGGGTCTGCCCACCGACCGCTTCACCTTCGAGGGCTTCCTTCCACGCAAGCCGGGGGAGCGGCGATCCGTGCTCCGGGCGCTCGCGTCCGAACCGCGCACCATGGTGTTCTTCGAGTCGCCGGCCCGCCTCGCGAGCGCTCTCGCCGACATGGGCGGAGCGTTCGGTGACGTGCGGCGCATCGCGGTGTGCCGCGAGCTCACCAAGTTCTACGAGGAGGTGCGCCGGGGCACGGCATCCGAACTCGTCGCCTGGGCCGAGAACGGCGTGAAGGGCGAGATCGTCGTTGTCGTCGAGGGCGCGCAGCGCCGCGACGCCTCGCCCGAAGACGCGCTGGCACAGGTGCAGCAGCTGGTGGCCGACGGCATCCGCCTGAAGGATGCGGCCTCCGAGGTCGCCGCGCTGACCGGACTGTCGTCGCGGGACCTCTACCAGGCCGCGCTGGCTGCCCGCACGCGATGACTCCGGCCGATTCTGCGGACGCTTCGGTAGGACGAACGCGCGTGACAAGGATGGATGCGCCGAATTCGTCCTTGGCAGGCGTACAAGGCCTTGCGAAGCGCACGGCTACGGATGCCGAGATCAGCGCACGCCCGCACGGGGCCCTCGTCGCCCGCCGGGTACCCTGGGCAGGATGACCGGAGAGAGGGCGCGATCGTGAGCAAGGCAGCGACGGTGTACGACGTCGCGGATCGCGCGGGCGTCTCGATCGCCACCGTCTCCCGCGTCCTGCGCTCGCCGGATGCCGTGCGCCCGGTCACGCGCGAGCGGGTGCTCGACGCGGTCTCCGCGCTCGGCTACGTGCCGAGCGGCAGCGCCCGCGGCTTGGCGGAGCGCCGAACCGGTGTGCTCGGTCTGTACTTCCCCGGCTTCGACGCGGCGGAGGATGCGCCCGCGCTCGACGTGCTCTCGCGCGGCGCGGATGCGGCGCCTCCGTTCACGGTCGTCCACGACGAGACGGATGCCGATGGCGAGCATCCGACGATGCTGTTCCTCGACGAGGTGCTCCGAGGCGCCGAGCTCGAGGCCTGGAAGCAGGGCTTCGTGCTCATGGTCGGTGTCGGACGTCATGACCCCGACCGCTCGACCGTGCGCGACATGGCCGGGCGGGTGGACGGTCTCGTCGTCCTGGCCCGCAGCGTTCCCGACGATGTGCTCGCCCGACTCGCCCGCAGGATTCCGGTTGTCGTGCTCTCGGGCCCGTCTCGAGGGGACCACTACGATCACGTGACCGTCGGCAACGCCGAGGCGATGGCCGAGCTGACGCGGCTCGTGCTGTCGGAGACCCGCGGCGCACCCCCGGCCTTCCTCGCCGGGCCCGACGACTCGCCGGACGGCGCCGAGCGCTGGGACGGATTCTCGCGCGCGATCTCCGATGCGGGAATCGCGGCCGATGATGTCGTGGTGCTCCGCGGAGACTTCACCCGTGCGTCCGGCCGCCGCGCCGCTGAGCAGCTCATCGGCCGAGGTCTTCCGGTGGCGCTGATGTCGGCCAACGACCAGATGGCGCTGGGCGCGCTCGACGCCTTCCGATCGGCCGGGGTGTCGGTGCCGGAAGACCTGATCGTGACCGGTTTCGACGGCATCGAAGCCGGGGCGCTCTCGATCCCTCGTCTCACCACCGTGCGGCAGCCGATGATCGAGCTGGGGAGAGCCGCCGTGCAGGTGCTGGCCCGGCGGCTGGAGCGTCCAGGCACCGATCCGGTCGCCGTCCGGCTGCCCCTCGAGATCGTGGTCCGCGAGAGCTCTCGCCGTTCGGACTGACCCCCCGCGACACCGCGGTGCACGACGGGCACACCCGTCAAGGGGTTGCCGAGCACAAATGTATGCGCTTACAATCGCTGATACGGCGCAGGCCGTACAGGGCGATCTCATCGGGGAGCGTCCTTCATGACAGAGATGACATGAGGTAGCAGGGTGTCAGAGGGCAAAGTGTCGACGAAGCACACGTTCCGACGCTGGCGACGAGCCGCGATCGTGGGACTGGCGGCCGCAGCGGTCGCCCTGAGCGGATGCAGCATCCAGATCACATCCCAACCCGATCCTTCGATCGGCGAGGACACGATGCTGATCAACGCGGACAAGGGCAATCCGTTCTTCACGCAGAACTTCAACCCGTATCTCACCAACACGCGTACCGCGTCGCGGTGGATCTACGAACCGCTGATCCTGATGAACAACCTCGACGGCTCGCTGAACCCCTGGCTGGCCACCGAGTGGGAGCAACCCGACGCCCGCACCATCGTGATGACCCTCCGGGACGACGTGACGTGGAGCGACGGCGAGGACTTCACCGCCGACGACGTGGCCTTCACGTTCCAGATGCTCAAGGACAACCCGCCGCTCGACATCAAGGGCGCCTGGCAGCACCTCGAGAGCGTCGAGACCGACGGCGACACCGTCATCCTGCATCTGCTCGGTGACGACGCGCCCGCGCTCACGATCCTCGGACAGACCATGATCGTGCCGGAGCACCTCTGGAAGGACGTGAAGGACCCCGGCACCTATCGCAACGAGAACCCGGTCGGCACCGGCCCGTTCGTGCTCGGCAACTACAACGACCAGCAGTACTCGGTGGACAAGAACCCCGACTACTGGCAGGCCGAGAAGATCGAGATCGAACACATCATCCTGCCGTCGACCAACTCGCAGCTCGACACCGTCAGCCGCGGGTACGACTGGTCGTACTCCTTCATCTCCGACGTCGAGGGGACCTGGGGTGCGGCCAGCGAGCACAACCAGTGGTGGTTCCCGCCGGGCGGCGTGATCGCGCTGATGCCGAACCTCGAGGTCGCTCCGTTCGACGACGTGAACGTGCGCCGCGGCATCGCGCTCGCGCTCGACCGTGAGGAGATCGCCGAGACCGCCTCCGAGGGCTACATGGAGCCCGCCGGCCAGACCGGCCTCATCCTCCCCAACCAGGAGGAGTACCTCGACCCCGACATCCCCGACCAGGGCATGATCACGCAGGACAGGGATGCCGCCCTCGCGGCGTTCAGCGATGCGGGCTACGAACTCGACGGCGACCGGCTCGTCGGTGCCGACGGGAAGCAGCTCGAGTTCGCCCTCACCACCGCGAACGGATTCACCGACTGGACGCGTGCGGCGCAGACCGTGCAGAGCCAGCTCGCCGACGTCGGAGTGAAGGTCACCCTGCGGCTGCCGCAGCCCGCCGGGTATCAGAGCGCCATCAGCAACGGCGACTTCGAGATGGCGATCGGCGGCATGGGCGGCGGCGACGTCTACCAGGCCTACAACAACCTGCTGTCGAGCCAGTTCTACGTGCCGTCCGGCGAGGCGACCTCGAACAACTTCCAGCGGTTCCAGTCCGAGGAGGCCGACGCCCTGCTGGCGGAGTACCGCGGCACCGTCGACCCCGCCCGGCAGACCGAGATCGTGCAGGAGCTGCAGGGCATCGTCTACGACCAGATGCCCGTGATCGGGCTGTACTACGGCGGCATCTGGGGCCTGTTCAGCGACGCCAAGTTCACCGGCTGGCCCTCGGCCGATGACCCGTACATGATCCCGCAGAACTACGACAATGCGCCGCTGATGATCTTCACGCGGCTCGAGCGAGTGAAGGGTGACGACCAGTGAAGTACGTCCTCCAGAAGGTCGGGCTGTTCGTCCTCACGCTGTGGGCTGCGATCACGCTGAACTTCTTCCTCCCGCGGCTCATGCCCGGATCCCCGGCGGATGCGGCCATCGCCAAGCTCTCGCAGAACGGGCCGGTGTCCGATGCGACCCGCGCGGCCATCGAAGCCCAGCTCGGTGTTCCGACCGGATCGATGTGGGACCAGTACGTGTCCTACCTCGGCCAGGTCGCCCGGCTCGACTTCGGCGTCTCGTACACGTTCTACCCGCAATCGGTGTCGAGCATGGTCTCGACCGCGCTGCCGTACACGATCGGACTGGTGGGCATCGTCACGATCCTCGCCTTCGTGATCGGCACCCTGATCGGCGTCGCCGCGGCCTGGCGCCGCGGCACGTGGCTCGACTCGCTGCCGACGCTGACCGGATCGTTCCTCAGCACCTTCCCGTACTTCTGGACGGCGCTGCTGCTGCTGTTCTTCTTCGGCTACGTGCTGCACTGGTTCCCGACCACGGGCGCCTACGCCGCGACGACGACTCCCGGATTCACCGGGGACTTCCTCGCCGACCTCGCCCAGCACGCCGTGCTCCCGGCGTTGACGATCCTGCTCACCTCCCTCGGCGGCTGGATCATCGGCATGCGCAACGCGATGATCAACACCCTCGGCGAGGACTACATCACCTTCGCGGAGGCGAACGGCCTGCACGGCCGCACGATCGCACTCCGCTACGCCGCGCGCAACGCGATCCTGCCCAACCTCACCGGCTTCGGGCTCACGCTCGGCGGCGTGGTCGGCGGATCGATCCTCGTGGAGCAGGTGTTCGGATACCCCGGCATCGGGTACCTGCTCTTCAACGCCGTGATCGGGCAGGACTACCCGCTCATGCAGGCGCTCTTCCTGATGATCACCGTGAGCGTGCTCATCGCCAACTTCCTCGTAGACATCCTCTACGGGGTACTCGACCCGAGGACCCGCCGATGACCTCCACGATGAACGTCAAGATCCCGGCCGACCGCATCGCCGCGCCCAGCCCGTGGCGCGCCTTCGGGCGCATGGTCGGCACCCTCTGGTCCAACGGCAAGGCGCGGCTGGGCCTGTGCATCCTCGCCTTCTTCGTGCTGGTGGCGGTCTTCGCGCCGCTTCTCGCACCATATGGAGCGAAGGACAACGGCTTCGAGCGCAACCTCGACTCGTCCTGGGAGCACTGGCTCGGCACCACCGCCGCCGGTGAGGACGTGCTCAGCCAGTTGATCTTCGGCGCCCAGGTCAGCCTGCTCGTCGGCTTCGCCGCCGGCATCCTGTCGACGATCGTCGCGATCCTGATCGGGTTGAGCTGGGGCTACATGCGCGGCTTCGGCGGCGAGGTCGTCGGGTTCATCGTCAACCTCTTCCTCGTCATCCCCGGCCTGCCGCTGATGATCGTGATCGCCGCGTACCTGCAGAACGGCGGCATCCTGATGATCATCGCCGTCATCGTGGTGACCGGATGGGCCTGGGGTGCGCGCGTGCTGCGCAGTCAGACGCAGTCCCTCCGCGGCAACGACTTCGTCACCTCGGCGCAGTTCTCCGGTGACAGCAGAGCGCGGATCATCTTCCGCGAGATCCTGCCGAACATGACCTCGATCATCGCCGGCACGCTCTTCGGAGCGGCGACGGCCGCGATCCTCGCCGAGGCGGGGCTCGAGTTCCTCGGGCTCGGCGACTCCAGCATCGTCAGCTGGGGCACGATGCTCTACTGGGCGCAGAACTCCAACTCGCTGCTCACCGGGCAGTGGCTGCTGCTGTTCGCCCCCGGTCTCTGCATCGCGCTGCTCGCGCTGAGCCTCACACTCATCAACTTCGGCGTGGACGGCATATCCAACCCGCGCCTGCGAGAGGGGAAGGGACGATGAGCGTCTCCGAACAGACCACCGGCCCCGAAGGCGCCGAAGTCCTGCTCGACGTGCAGAACCTGTCGGTCGAGTACGCGTCGCCCGGCACGACGCCGGTCACCGCGGTGCACGACGTCTCGTTCTCTCTGAAGCGCGGCGAGTTCGTCGGACTGGTCGGCGAGTCGGGGTCAGGCAAGTCGACCCTCGGCTTCGCGCTGACCCGTCTGCAGAAGCCGCCGGCGCGGATCAGCGGCGGCCGCATCCTGTTCGGCGGCCGCGACATCCGCGAGCTGGATGCCGAGGAGCTGCGGCGCCAGCGTCAGGGCGGCTTCGCCATGGTGCTGCAGTCCGGCATGAACGCGCTCAACCCGGTCCGCACCGTCGGCCACCACTTCCGCGACATCTTCGCCGCACACGGCCATGTGCCGAAGGAGGCGCGAGACGCGCGGGCTCGGGAGCTGGTCGGCAAGGTGGGTCTCGACGCCGAGGTGCTGGCCCGGTACCCGGGAGAGCTCTCCGGCGGGATGCGGCAGCGCGCCTCGATCGCCCTGGCCCTCTCGCTCGAGCCGCAGCTGATGGTCTTCGACGAGCCGACGACCGCGCTCGACGTGCTCGTGCAGCACGCCGTGATGGACACCATCAAGGAGCTGCAGCACGCCGAGCGGTTCACCGCCATCCTGATCAGCCACGACCTCGGCATCGTGCTCGAGGCCACCGACCGCGTGATGGTCATGCACGAGGGACGCATCGTCGAGGATGCGGCGAGCCGCACGATCCTCGAGAACCCCGGCGACGAATACACGCGGATGCTGTTGAGCCACTACGCCGACCCGCGTGCGAAGTCGATCTCCATCCCGGGGTTCCTCGACCTCGGCACCCGCGAGCGCGAGGGCCGCTCCCGCACCGACGTCACCGAGACGCTGCCGACCGTGTCGAAGCGCGACACGCGCCGGGCGGATGCGGCCATCGTGGTCGAGGGCGTGTCCAAGCTCTATCCGGCCCCGCGGCGCGGACAGGACGCGGTCACCGCGGTCGACGACGTGTCGTTCCGGCTGGAGCCGGGCGAGTCGCTCGCGCTGGTCGGAGCATCCGGATCGGGCAAGTCCACGATCGCCAAGCTGATCACCGGCGTCGAGAAGCCGAGCTCCGGAACGGTGCGCTTCGGCGACACCGACGTCGCCTCGCTCAAGCGCCGCGGCCTGCGCGACCTCCGCAAGGACGTGCAGATGGTGTTCCAGGACCCGTACGCGGCGCTCAACCCGCTGCACACGGTCGAGTACGCGCTGACCCGACCGGTCATGAACTACACGAAGCTGCGCGGCCAGGAAGCCAGAGCGCGGGTGCTCGAGCTGCTCGAGACCGTGGGTCTCACGCCGGTCGAGCAGTTCGCGGCGAAGCTGCCGCATCAGCTGTCCGGTGGTCAGCGGCAGCGTGTCGTGATCGCGCGGGCGCTCGCGAGTGATCCGCAGGTGCTGATCGCCGACGAGCCCGTGTCGATGCTCGACGTCTCGCTGCGGGCCGGCGTGCTGGCGCTGCTGGAGGACCTGCGTGAACGCTGGGGCATCAGCATGCTCTACATCACGCACGATCTGCTCAGCGCGCGGCTCGTGACCCAGAACATCCTGGTGCTCAACAGCGGGCGGGTCGTCGAACGTGGCGAGACCGCCGAGGTGCTGCAGCATCCGGAGGATCCGTACACGGTGCAGCTGCTGGATGCCGTGCCGAATCCGGCAAGAATTCGATAGAGAGGAGCACTCGTGCTCAGATTCCCCGACGGCTTCCTGTGGGGCGCCGCGACCGCCGCGCACCAGGTGGAGGGCAACAACACCTCCAGCAACTGGTGGGCCATGGAGCATGCTCCCGGCTCGCCGATGGTCGAGCCTTCCGGAGACGCCGCCGATCATTTCCACCGCTACCCGGAGGACATGGGCCTGCTCGCTGCGGCCGGCCTGAACTCCTACCGGTTCTCGGTGGAGTGGGCGCGCATCGAGCCGGAGCGCGGCTTCGTGTCGCGCGCCATGCTCGACCACTACCGCCGCATGATCGACACCGCCCGCGAGAACGGGCTCGATCCCACGGTCACCCTCATGCACTTCACGGTGCCGCAGTGGTTCCAGCAGGACGGCTTCTGGCGGGCGGATGACGCGGTCGACCTGTTCTCGCGCTACGTCGAGACGGTGCTTCCGATCCTCGACGGCGTGAAATACGTCTGCACGATCAACGAGCCGAACATCGCCGCGATGCTCGCCGGGGGAGAGGATGCCGCGAACCTCGTGGCCTTCGGCCTCCCGAACCCCGATCTCGCGGTCGCCGACACGCTGCTCGAGGCGCACCACCGCGCATCCGAGATCGTGCACTCGGTGTCGGGCGCACAGGCGGGCTGGACCATCGCGACGCAGGCATTCCACTCCACCGGCGAGCCGGGCGCGGACGAGATGGTCTCGACGTACGGCGACCCGCGTGACCACTGGTACCTCGACCAGTCCGCCGGCGACGACTTCGTCGGCGTGCAGGCGTACACCCGCACCTTCATCGGCCCCGAGGGGCCGCTGCCGGTCGCGGACGACGTGGAGACGACGCTCACCGGCTGGGAGTTCTTCCCCGAGGCGCTCGAGCTCGGCGTGCGCAGCGCCTGGGAGCGCAGCGGCGGCGTGCCGATCCTCGTGACCGAGAACGGCATCGCCACGGCCGACGACACCCGGCGCATCGCCTACACGCAGGGCGCGCTGGAAGGTCTGCATCGGGCGATCTCCGACGGGATCGACGTGCGGGCTTACCAGCACTGGAGTGCGCTGGACAACTACGAGTGGGCGAGCGGATTCGCCCCCACGTTCGGGCTGATCGGCTTCGACCGCGAGACGTTCGTGCGCTCACCGAAGCCCTCGCTCGCCTGGTTGGGTGAGGTCGCACGCCGGAACGGCCTCTGACACCCGCACCCGGGGTTACGCTCGGGTCATGACGATGACCTCGGACGCCCGCGTTCAACAGCGAGAACGGCTCAGGCCGGCGCTCGCCGGCCTGAGCGCGGCGTTCGCGGGCGTCGGCCTGGCCGAGCTCGTCGCCGCGGTGATCGAGCCGGCCGCGAGCCCGTTCGCCGTGATCGGGAGCGGGCTCATAGACCTGGCGCCGAGCTGGGCGAAGGACACGGCGATCGCGCTGTTCGGCACCGGCGACAAGGTCGCCCTGCTGATCGGCATCGCGATCGTTCTCGTGATGGTGGCCGCGGTCGCCGGCATCCTCGAATTGCTGCGCTCCGGCGTGGGCGCGGTGATCCTGGGCGCTCTCGGTGCCCTCGCCGTCGTCGCCGCGCTGATCCGGCCAGGAGCCGGGCCGTTCGCGTTCGTCCCCGGCATCGTGGCGGGGCTCGTCGCGATGATCGTGCTGCGCTTCCTGGTGCGCAAGCTCCGACCCGTCGCGGGGTTCCCGCCCGACGGCGACGATCGCCGCAGGTTCCTGCTGTGGACCGGGGGCGCCGCCGCCGGCGGAGTGATCACCCTGCTGATCGGGAGCGTCGCCCGCGGTGCCACGCAGTCGCTCGAGACCGTGCGCGAGGCGCTCAAGCTGCCATCGCCCGCCACCGAGGCGTCGCCTGTTCCGGCCGCTGCCGAGCTGGACATCCCCGGACTCGCCCCCGTCGTGACGCCGAACGCCGACTTCTATCGCATCGACACGGCGCTGGTCGTGCCGCGCATCGACCCCGCCGATTGGTCGTTGCGCATCCATGGGATGGTCGACCGTGAGGTCGTGATCACCTGGGACGAACTGCTCGCCCTGCCGATGACCGAGGCGGACGTCACCCTGGCCTGCGTCTCGAACGAGGTGGGCGGATCGCTGATCGGCAACGCCCGCTGGCTCGGATATCCGCTCCGAGAGCTGCTGGCGCGCGCCGGGGTCAAGCCCGACGCCGACATGGTGCTGTCGACCTCGTCCGACGGCTTCACGGCATCCACCCCGATCGAGGCGCTCACCGACGATCGTGACGCGCTGCTCGCGATCGGCATGAACGGCGAGACGCTGCCGGTGGAGCACGGCTTCCCGGTGCGGATGGTCGTTCCGGGGCTCTACGGCTACGTGTCGGCGACGAAGTGGGTCACTCAGCTCGAGGTCACGCGCTTCGACCGCACGCTCGCGTACTGGACGACCCGAGGCTGGTCGGATCACGGACCCGTCAAGCTGCAGTCGCGGATCGATGTCCCCCGCGGTGGTCGCCAGCTCGCGGCCGGCGCGACGATGATCGGCGGGCATGGCCTGGCAGCAGCACGTCGGCGTGGCCGCCGTCGAGGTGCGCGTCGACGGCGGAGCCTGGCAGCCCGCCGACCTGGCCGAGGCGATCTCGGACGACACCTGGGTGCAGTGGAGCCTCCCGTGGGCGGCGATGAGCGGGCAGCACACGATCGAGTGCCGTGCGATCAGCGCGGACGGCGAGACGCAGACGCCTGACCAGGCCGCTCCGGCGCCCGACGGCGCGCAGGGCTGGCATCGGGTCGAGGTCTCTGTCGGCGCGTAACCACCGGCGCTGCGGCACCTAGAATTGACCCCATGCCCGCAGGCGAATCGTTCTACATCACCACGCCCATCTATTACCCCTCCGACGTGCCGCACATCGGCCACGGGTACACGTCGGTGGCGGTCGACACCCTCGCACGGTGGCACCGCCAGGCGGGCGACGACACCTGGATGCTGACCGGCACCGATGAGCACGGCCAGAAGATGCTGCGGGCCGCTGCGGCCAACAACGTCACGCCGCAGGAATGGGTCGACAAGCTGGTCAGCGAGGCGTGGTTCCCGCTGCTGGAGACGCTCGACGTCGCCAACGACGACTTCATCCGCACCACGCAGGAGCGCCACGAGACGAACGTGCAGACGTTCTTCCAGCGGCTCTACGACCGCGGCTACATCTATGCCGGTGAGTACGAGGCGCTCTACTGCGTGGGCTGTGAGGAGTTCAAGCCGGAGTCGGAGATCGTCGACGGCACCGGGCCGTTCGAGGGTCTGAAGGTGTGCGCGATCCACTCGAAGCCCCTCGAGTTGCTGCAGGAGAAGAACTACTTCTTCAAGCTGAGCGAGTTCCAGGACCGCCTGCTCGAGCTGTACCGGACGCAACCCGATTTCGTGCGCCCCGACTCGGCGCGCAACGAGGTCGTCTCATTCGTCTCGCAGGGTCTGAAGGATCTGTCGATCTCGCGCTCCACGTTCGACTGGGGCATCCCGCTGCCCTGGGACGAGTCGCACGTCATCTACGTGTGGGTCGACGCTCTGCTCAACTACGCCACGGCGGTCGGCTACGGCTCCGACGAGGAGAACTTCGCGCGCCGCTGGCCGGCGTATCACGTGGTCGGCAAGGACATCCTGCGGTTCCACGCCGTGATCTGGCCCGCCCTGCTGATGGCTGCCGGCCTCGAGGTGCCGAAGGGCGTCTTCGCGCACGGCTGGCTGCTCGTGGGCGGCGAGAAGATGTCGAAGTCGAAGCTCACCGGCATCGCGCCGACCGAGATCACCGACGTCTTCGGCTCCGACGCATACCGCTACTACTTCCTCTCGGCGATCGCCTTCGGCCAGGACGGCTCCTTCTCGTGGGAGGACCTGTCGGCCCGATACCAGTCCGAGCTCGCGAACGGCTTCGGAAACCTCGCCTCGCGCACGATCGCGATGATCGAGAAGTACTTCGACGGAGTCGTGCCGTCGGCGGCCGAGTACACCGAGCAGGACCTCGGGATCCAGAAGATCGTCGCGGATGCGGCGTCGAAGGCGGATGCTGCGATCGCGCAGTTCCGCATCGACGAGGCCATCTCGGCGATCTGGACGATCGTCGACGCGCTCAACGGTTACATCACTGACAACGAGCCCTGGGCGCTTGCGCGTGACGAGGCTCAGCGCGCGCGCCTCGGCACCGTGCTCTACACCTGTGCCGAGGGACTGCGAGCGCTCGCCGTGCTGCTGTCTCCGGTCATGCCGCAGTCGACCGAGAAGCTGTGGACCGCGCTCGGCGCCGCCGAGACGCTCGGCGGTCTGCAGGACCAGCCGGTCCGCGAGGCCGGGAACTGGGGCGCGCTGCGCCCCGGAACGACCGTCGCCGCACTCGCTCCGCTGTTCCCGCGGGTGGAGTCGACGGCCTGACGCATGGCCGAGACGTATGTCCGTGAGCGCTCGGGTGACGGCCGCAAGGATCTGAAGTATCCGGCCGCACCCGAGCCGCTCGCCGTACCGGTGTACGACAACCACGCGCACCTCGAGATCCTCGACGGCGATGAGCCGCTGTCGCTGACCGAGCAGCTCGACCGCGCGGCCGCGGTCGGCATCGCCGGGGTCATCCAGGCGTCCGGCGACGTCGAGTCGTCGCGGTGGGCGGTCGAGGCCGCGGCATCCGATCGTCGCGTCCTCGCGGCCGTCGCCATCCACCCGAACGATGCGCCGACCTATGCCGAGGAGGGCCGCCTCGACGAGGCGATCGCCGTGATCGACGAGCTCGCCGCGCACCCGCGCACTCGGGCGATCGGGGAGACGGGGCTCGACTTCTTCCGCACCGAGGCCGAGCGCCGGGGGCCGCAGCACGAATCCTTCGAGGCGCACATCGCGCTGGCGAAGAAGCACGGCATCGCGATGCAGATCCACGATCGTGATGCGCATGACGCGGTGCTGGAGACGCTCGGCCGTGTCGGCGCCCCCGAGCGGACCGTCTTCCACTGCTTCTCCGGCGACGACGCGATGGCCAGGATCTGCGCGGATGCCGGCTACCACCTGTCCTTCGCCGGCAACGTCACGTTCAAGAACGCACAGAACCTCCGCGATGCCCTGAAGGTCACGCCGCTCGACCGCATCCTGGTCGAGACCGACGCGCCGTTCCTGACGCCGGTGCCGCTGCGCGGGAGGCCCAACGCCCCGTACCTGGTGCCGATCACGGTGCGCTTCATGGCCGCGGAACTCGGCCTCGACGTCGATGAGCTCTCGGCGCAGATCGCCGCCAATACGCTGCGCGTCTACGGCTCCTTCGACGACTGAACTGCTGCCATGTAGTCACGCGCTGGTAAGCTTGTGACCACAAAGGAGGCAGCCATGCAGCAGGTCGGAATCCGCGAGCTCAAGACGCATCTCAGCGCTTACGTGAGTGCGGCGCGCTCAGGGGAGAGCACCGTCATCACCGACCGAGGGATCGCGGTCGCGAGACTGGTGCCGATCACGTCCGAAGACGCGCTGGAGAGGTTGATCGTCGAGGGGATCGCAACCAGACCGTCTGCTGCGCGTCGGCCCCGACCGGCACCGATCGACGCGGGGAGTGCTCTCAGCGATCTCGTCATCGAGCAGCGTGGATGATCGTCTACTTCGACACATCGGCGTTCGTGCCCCTGCTGCTGCAGGAGCCGGGAACCCCCGTCGCCTCCCGCCTCTGGGACGAGGGGCTCGCCGTGTTCAGCTCGCGCCTCATCATCGTGGAGACGGCCGCTGCCATAGCCATGAGCCGGCGGATGGGCCGAGTGTCTCCCGACCAGGCCGAGGAATTGGGAGCGGCGTGCGATGAGCTCGTCTCGCAACTGACGCTGGTGGAGGCCGCTCCGACGGTCGTCGAGACGGCGGCGGAGCTTGCCGGCAGACACGGCCTCCGCGGATACGATGCCATGCATCTCGCGTCGGTCTCGATGGTGCTCACCACGGGCGTGCTGTTCGCCAGCGGAGACCAGCGTCTGCTCGCAGCCGCGCTCGCCGAGGGCTTCGAGACCGTCGACACGAGCGGCCGGTCTGCCTCGGCGTCGTAGGTCAGCCCTCGCCGGGCTCTTCCACTGATCTCGCACTGACGATCTGCGAGATCGGCTTCCACACGAAGACCAGCGTGAGGGCTGCACCCACGAAGGCGAACCACCACGGTGCCGTGAGACCCCAGATCTGCGCGATCACACCGCCGAGTGCCTGACCGATCACCATGCCGCCGAAGACGCCCACCATGTTCACCGACGCGACCCGACCCTGCAGTTCAGCCGGTACGAGTCGCTGCCGGACGGTGGTCGAGATCGTTCCCCAGACGAACGCATACGCGCCGAAGAAGAACATGATCACCAGCGCGACCCAACCCGTCGTGGTGAGCGCGAACGAGAGGTGCATGAGCACCTCGAGCGACAGCACGACGCGCATGAGCGTCGCGAACGACACGTGCCGCTCGAGCCAGCCGAAGCTCAGCGTCGCGAGGATACCGCCCGCGGCGGACGCGGTCGTGAGTGCGCCGTAACCGACGGCGCCCATCTGCAGGTGCTCGGTGGCGTACAGCACGAGCACGCCCCAGGGCGCGGCCCAGGTGACGTTGAACACCAGGATGATCAGCACGAGCATGCGCACCGGCGGGTTGCGCCACAGCCAGCGGAGCCCCTCGGCGATGTCGGTGTGCACCGGCGGATGCTCATCGGTATCGCGCGGCGGGACCGGCGTCTTCGCCATGCGGGAGATCAGCACGACCGCGAGCGACACGCAGACCACCTCGACGAGGAACGGCCACGCCGTTCCTGCCGCGAACAGGAACGCCCCGAGCGGAGGCCCGGCGAACTGGTTCGCGACGAGGTATCCGGCCTGCAGGCGTGCATTGCCGAGTCCCAGGTCGGCCGGCTTCACCAGCATCGGCAGCAGAGTGCTCCCGGCGGTGTCGACGAACACCTCGGCAGTGCCGTAGAGGAAGGCGACGGCGAGCACGATCCAGATGTTGGCGGATCCGGTGACGAGGAACACGCAGAGACCGGCGAGGACGACCGCCCTGGCGCCGTTGGCGAACATGACGAGGCGACGCCGGTCGAAGCGGTCGGCGATCGCCCCCGCGTGCAGGCCGAAGAGCAGCCAGGGCAGGAACTGCAGGATCGCGCCGGCCGCGACGAGGATCGGGGACGACGTCATCGACGCGATCAGGAGCGGAGCCGCCGCGAGGGCGACGCCGTCGCCGACGTTGCTGGTCCACGACGACGCGAGCAGCCATCGGAAGTCACGGCCCATGCGGCGGGGCGCGACGAGTTCACCGAGAGAGGGCATCTCGAAAGACTACTGAGGGTGAGGGACAATGGAGGGATGACCATCACGCTGCTCGGCGCCACCGAGATCCGCCGCCTCGCCGCCGAGCTCGACGTGACCCCGACGAAGAAGCTCGGACAGAACTTCGTCGTCGATGCGAACACCGTGCGCAAGATCGTGCAGGCCGCTCGGGTGCAGCCGGGCGAGCGGGTCGTCGAGGTGGGCCCCGGCCTCGGCTCCCTCACTCTCGCGATCCTCGAGACCGGTGCCGCCGTGACCGCAGTGGAGATCGACCACCGCCTGGCCGCCCGGCTCGCGCAGACCGCCGCGGAGCACGGCGTGGCACCCGACATGCTCACGGTCGTCGACGCCGATGCGCTCCGCATCACCGAGCTGCACGGCGAACCCACTGTGCTGGTCGCGAACCTGCCCTACAACGTCTCGGTCCCGGTGCTCCTGCACTTCCTCGAGAGCTTCAGCTACCTCCAGCGCGGCGTGGTCATGGTGCAGTCCGAGGTCGCCGAGCGCCTGGCCGCCAAGCCGGGCTCCAAGATCTACGGCACGCCGAGCGTCAAGGCCGCCTGGTACGGCGAGTGGAAGCTCTCCGGCACCGTGTCGCGTCAGGTGTTCTGGCCGGTGCCGAACGTCGACAGCCTGCTGGTCGGGTTCGACCGGTCGGAGGGCGAGCGCGGCAGCGAGGAGGAGCGTCGGCGCACCTTCCAGATCGTGGATGCCGCGTTCAACCAGCGGCGGAAGATGCTCCGGCAGGCGCTGTCCGGAATCTTCGGCAGTTCCGCCGCGGCATCCGAAGCCCTCATCGCCGCCGGTGTCGCACCGACCGCCCGCGGCGAAGACCTGACGGTGGAGGACTACCAGCGCATCGCGCAGCACGCGGGATCGATGAGCGGGGCGGGCATCAGGGACTAATCTGGCACGGTGACCGAGTCCCCGCGCTTCAGCCCCGACGTTCCCGAACTGCACCGTCCGTACACGGCCGACGAGAGCCGCTATCAGCGGTTCGCCTACCGCCAGGTCGGCTCCTCGGGCCTCTACCTGCCGCCGATCTCGCTCGGTCTGTGGTGGAACTTCGGCGACAACATCCCCCTCGACAACCAGCGCGCGCTGCTGCGCCACGCGTTCGACAACGGGATCACGCACTTCGACCTCGCCAACAACTACGGCCCGCCGTACGGGTCGGCCGAGAAGAACTTCGGCCGCATCTTCGCCGAGGACTTCCGCCCATACCGCGACGAGCTGATCATCTCGTCGAAGGCCGGCTGGGACATGTGGCCGGGGCCGTACGGCGACTTCGCGAGCCGCAAATACATCCTCGCGAGCGCCGAGCAGTCGCTGACCCGCATGGGCCTCGATCACGTCGACATCTTCTACTCGCACCGTGCCGACCCGGTGACACCGGTCGCCGAGACGGTCGCCGCGCTCGACACCCTGGTGCGCCAGGGGAAGGCGCTCTACGTCGGCATCTCGTCGTACAGTGCCGAGCGCACCGCCGAGGCCGTCGCGGTCGCGAAGGAGCTCGGTACGCCGCTGGTCATCCACCAGCCGGCCTACTCGATCCTCAACCGCTGGGTCGAGGACGGCCTGACCGAGACGCTGGAGCAGTCGGGGATGGGTGCCATCGCCTTCACGCCGCTCGCGCAGGGACTGCTCACCGACAAGTACCTCGGTGACGGTACGGCCGAGCGCGCCCAGCAGCGCGGCTCGCTGCCGGAGGGCCGTCTGAGCGACGACGCCGTGCAGACCCTCCGTTCGCTGAACGACATCGCGCAGCAGCGGGGGCAGTCGCTCGCGCAGCTCGCGCTGCAGTGGGTGCTGCGCAACCCCGTCGTCGTCTCGGCTCTGATCGGAGCATCCCGTCCTGAGCAGCTCGACGAGAACATCGCGGCCGTGAACGGTCCGGAGTTCACGGCCGACGAGCTCGCCCGCATCGATGAGCTCTCCGGTGCCATCGACGTGAACCTCTGGGCGACGTCGTCGGAACTGTGACCCGACCATGAGCCTCGCCTCGTCGACCGGATCCGTGCATGTGCGCGCGCCGGGGAAGATCAACGTCTACCTCGGCGTCGGCGGGCGCGACGACGACGGCTATCACGCGCTGGCGACCGTGTTCCAGGCGGTCTCGCTGTACGAGGACGTCATCGCGCGGCACGACGACGGCTTCTCGCTCACGGTCTCCGGCGTCGAAGACGTCGCCTCCGTCCCGCTCGACGACCGAAATCTGGCGATGCGGGCGGCCAAGCTGCTGGCCGCCGCCACCGAGTATCCGGGCGGCGTGGCGCTCGAGATCCGTAAGAGCGTTCCCGTCGCCGGCGGCATGGGGGGCGGATCGGCGGATGCTGCTGCGGCACTGGTCGCGTGCGACGCGCTCTGGGGCACCGGGCTCTCACCGGCGCGGCTGCATGACCTCGCCGCGCGGCTCGGCGCCGACGTGCCGTTCGCGCTGCACGGCGGCACCGCGGTGGGCACCGGCCGCGGCGATCACCTGAACCCGGCGCTCGCGCGCGGACGCTTCGACTGGATCCTGGTGACCAGCGACCAGGGACTGTCGACGCCGGTCGTGTACCAGCGGCTGGACCTCCTGCGCGAGGAGCACGGCGCCCTCGCCGACGATCCGCCGATGTCGCTCGACGTGCCGATCCCGGTGCTCCAGGCCCTGCGAGCGGGCGACCCCGTGCAGCTCGCCGAGGGTCTGGAGAACGACCTGCAGACGGCGGCCGTGTACGAGCGCCCCGATCTCGAGGACGTGATCCGGCAGGGCGTCGCCGCCGGCGCTCTGCAGGGGATCGTGTCCGGTTCGGGCCCCACGGTCGCGCTGCTGTGCCCCGACCCGGAGACCGCGCAGGACGTGCAGACGTCGCTGCGCGAGGCGGGCCTCGACCCGCTGCACGTGCACGGGCCGGTCGCCGGAGCGCGGATCCTCGCCTGACCTGTGATCGGTAGTCGCGGCGCCTGAATAGCCTGACATCACGAACCTCGGAGAAGGAGTGATCATGGGACTGTTCAGGGTGACCCGCAAGTCGCAGCAGGAACGCCAGGAGGAGGGGCTCCAGATGGCCGACGACATCGCCGCGGGTCGGGGGTTCCTCGGCAAGATGACGAAGGCGTTCATGGGGAGCGAGTTCACTGAGGCGATGCAGCAGGCGACGTCGTCGATCCACCAGGCCGAGCACGTGGCGGCGCTGCGGGCGGCCGGGGTGCCGACTCAGCCGGCCACCGTGCTGGGGCTGCAGGACACCGGGCAGACGATCAATGACAACCCGCGCGTCGTGCTGACGCTGCAGCTCGGCGCGCAGGCTGTCGCGATCCCGGCACTCGTGTCGCGTCTGGAGATCCCGCGGGTGGGGGAGCAGGTGCTCGTGGTGACCGATCCGCAGAGCGGCGAACTCCTGTACGCCGGGCTCGCTCCGCGGACCTGAGCGGAGCCTTTTCGACATCGCGGATGCACGCACGGCCTTCGACAGCCATAATGAGAAGGACGATGTGACCGTGCACATGCGAGGAGGCCTGCTGTGTCCACCGCCTCCGAGCGTGCTCGGCTGCCGAGCATCCGCGATGTCGCACGGCTTGCCGGCGTCTCGCACCAGACCGTGTCGCGTGTTCTGAACGATCACCCCAGCATCCGTCCTGAGACGAAGGCCAAGGTGCTCGACGCGATCTCCGTGCTCGACTACCGGCCGAATCTCGCGGCCCGCGCCCTCGTGACCAGCAAGTCGAACATGCTGGGCGTGCTCTCGGCCACGATCGGGGAGTTCGGTCCGGCGTCATCCATCGCCAGCATCGAGGACGCCGCCCGCGAGGAGGGCTATTCGGTGTCGACGCTGAACCTCGCCGACACCACGCCCGAGGCGATCGGGACCGCCGTCCGTCAGCTCGCGCGCGAGCAGGTCGACGGCATCGTCGTGCTCGCCCCGCAGGTGCGGGTCTTCCACGTGCTGCGCGGGATGTCGCTGGACATGCCCTTCGTCAATCTTCAGACGGCCTCGGGGTCCGACGGCGTCAGTCTGTCCGCCGACCAGGTCGCGGGTGCCAGGGCGGCGACCGAGCACCTCATCTCCCTCGGGCACGTCGACATCCTGCACCTGGCCGGCCCGCAGGACTGGATCGAGGCGGAGTCTCGGATGCGCGGATACCTCGACGGGCTCCGCGAAGCGGATCTGCCCACGTTCCCGCCGATCCGGGGGGACTGGACCGCCGACTTCGGCTACTTCGCCGGGCAGGAGCTGTCGCGTCGACGCGACTTCACCGCCGTGTTCGCCGCGAACGATCTGATGGCGATCGGTCTCATGCACGGCTTCCGCGATGCCGGCATCCGCGTGCCGCACGACGTCAGCGTCATCGGCTTCGACGACATCCCGGTGGCGGCGCACGTGGCGCCCACGCTGAGCACGGTCCACCAGGACTTCCCCGAGCTGGGTCGCCGGGCGGTCCGCATTCTCCTCGCGCAGATCCGCGGCGAGGAGCTGCCGGAGTTCGGCCCGCTGAAGACGCTGCTGCGGGCGCGCGAGTCCGCTGCATCACGGTAGCGACACGAAATCCGCACCCGGACTTGACAGATGTCCCGTCGTGCGAGGACGATGTAATCCAATGTGAACGGTCACATCGAAGGTGACCGCACGTCTGCAAGGAAAGATACGTGAGCACCACAGCAACGTTGCCGACAGTGTCAGGCCCCATCCTGGAGATGCGCAGCATCACCAAGGAGTTCCCGGGTGTCAAGGCTCTCGCCGACGTCTCCATCACCGTCCGCGCTGCCGAGATCCACGCGATCTGCGGTGAGAACGGGGCCGGGAAGTCCACCCTGATGAAGGTGCTCTCCGGGGTCTACCCGTACGGCACCTACGACGGCGAGATCCTCCTCTATGGCGAGGTGCAGCGCTTCAAGGACATCGTCGCGAGCGAGCAGGCCGGCATCGCGATCATCCATCAGGAGCTCGCGCTGATCCCGGAGCTCTCGATCACCGAGAACATCTTCCTCGGCAACGAGATCAAGCACTTCGGTCGCATCGACTGGCAGGCGCAGAAGCAGCGGGCGACCGAGCTGCTCGCACGCGTCGGATTGCGCGAAGACCCCGACGTGCAGATCAAGACCCTCGGCGTCGGCAAGCAGCAGCTCATCGAGATCGCGAAGGCCCTCAACAAGGACGTCAAGCTGCTCATCCTCGACGAGCCCACTGCGGCGCTCAACGAGTCCGACTCGCAGCACCTGCTCGACCTGATCCTCGGTCTCAAGGCCAAGGGCATTGCCTCGATCATGATCAGCCACAAGCTCAACGAGATCGAGCAGATCGCCGACGAGATCACGATCATCCGCGACGGCCGCACGGTCGAGACCCTCGACATCTCCCGCGGTGAGATCAACGAGGACCGCATCATCCGCGGCATGGTCGGCCGGTCGCTCGAGAGCCGCTACCCGGATCGCACGCCCGACATCGGAGAGGTGTTCTTCGAGGTGAAGGACTGGTGGGTGCAGCATCCCACCGTCTCCGAGCGCATGGTCGTCAAGGGGTCCAATCTCAACGTCCGCCGCGGCGAGGTCGTCGGCATCGCGGGGCTCATGGGCGCAGGGCGCACCGAGTTCGCGATGAGCATCTTCGGCCGCTCCTACGGCACGTTCCTCTCCGGAACGATGATCAAGGACGGCCAGGAGATCGCGCTTCCCGACGTTGCCTCCGCGATCAAGCACGGTCTCGCATACGTTTCCGAGGACCGCAAGGTGCTGGGACTCAACCTCCTCGACACCATCAAGCGCTCGGTCGTCGCCGCGAAACTGTCGAAGATCTCCCGCCGGGGCGTGGTGAACGCCCGTGAGGAGTTCTCGATCGCCGACAAGTACCGCAAGTCGCTGCGGATCAAGACCCCCTCTGTCGAAGAGGGCGTCGGAAAGCTCTCCGGCGGCAATCAGCAGAAGGTCGTCCTCGCGAAGTGGATGTTCACCGACCCGGATCTGCTGATCCTGGATGAGCCCACTCGCGGCATCGATGTCGGTGCGAAGTACGAGATCTACGCGATCATCAACGAGCTCGCCGCCCAGGGCAAGGGTGTCATCGTCATCTCCAGCGAGCTGCCAGAACTCCTCGGCATCACCGACCGCATCTACACCGTCTTCGAAGGTCGGGTCACCGACTGCATCCCGTCCGACCAGGCGACACCCGAGGCCCTCATGCGCAGCATGACCTCCGCGACCCAGAAAGCATCCGCATGACCACCGAATCCACCCCCGCCAAGAGCGGATTCCACTTCAAGGACATCACGAAGATGTTCGGAGGCGGGCAGTCGACGCTGCGCCAGTTCGGCATCCTCGGAAGCCTCGTCGTCATCCTGGTCGTCTTCCAGGTGCTGACCTGGGTCATCAAGGGACAGGGTCTGACGTTGTCGTCGGGCAACCTGATCAACGTCGTCAATCAGTATTCCTACATCCTGATCCTCGCGATCGGCATGGTGATGGTCATCATCATGGGGCACATCGACCTGTCGGTCGGTTCGGTCGCAGCATTCACCGGCATCATCGTCGCGAAGGCGATGGCCGACTGGAACCTCCCTTGGCCGCTCGCGGTCCTGCTCGGCCTCGGCGTGGGAGTGCTGGTCGGGGCATGGCAGGGATTCTGGGTGGCGTACGTCGGGGTGCCGGCCTTCATCGTGACGCTGGCGGGAATGCTGTTGTTCCGGGGTGCCAATCAGTGGGTGGGCGACTCGCAGTCGATTCCCGTGCCCGACGGCTTCCGCGTGATCGGAGCCGGCTACCTGCCGGAACTGTCGTTCATCCCGGTGCCGTTCAACGTGCTCACGATGGTTCTCGCGCTGATCGGCGTCGCGGTCATCGTCATCTCCGAGATCCGTACCCGCCGCGCCCAGCGCAAGATGGGTTCGGACATGGCGCCCGCTTGGGTCAGCACCACGAAGGTGGTCCTGATCTCGGTCGTCATCCTCGTCGCCGGCTGGATGTTCGCCACCGGTCGTGAGGGCACCAGCTTCCCGATCTCCGGCGTGATCCTGCTGCTGTTGGTCATCCTCTACACGTTCATCACCACCAACACCGTGTTCGGCCGCCACATCTATGCGGTCGGCGGCAACCGCCAGGCAGCTCGTCTGTCGGGTGTGAAGGACCGCTGGGTCGACTTCTTCGTGATGATGAACATGTCTGTTCTCGCGTCACTCGCCGGCATGATCTACGTGGCCCGCGCGACGGCGTCCGGCCCGCAGGACGGCAACGGCTGGGAGCTCGACGCGATCGCCTCGGTCTTCATCGGTGGCGCTGCCGTCTCCGGCGGTATCGGAACCGTGATCGGGTCGATCATCGGTGGCCTCGTGATGGCGTTCCTGAACAACGGACTCGCGCTGCTCGGCGCCGGCGCCGATGTCGTGTCGATGGTCAAGGGTCTTGTTCTCCTCGGTGCCGTCGGCGTCGACGTGTGGAACAAGCAGCAGGGCCGCCCGTCGATCATCGGGTTCATGACCCGTCGTTTCGGCCGGAAGGAAGACCCGGCCCTGCAGACCTTCGAACCCAACAAGACCTACCAAGCACCTCCCGTCGACAAGACGAGCGGACAGTAGGGGCCCCGTCGCGTTCGCACGCGTGACGAGACCTTCACACACCAGAGAAAGAGATCACATGAAGAAGATTCTTCTGTCGGCGACAGCGCTTGTCGTCGTGGGCGCATTCGCCCTCACCGGCTGCTCCTCGGAGCGCGGTGGAACCCCCGCAGGCGGCGACGGCGAAGAGACCGCGAAGGGCTTCGACGCCGGAGCCACGATCGGTGTCGCACTGCCCGACAAGACCTCGGAGAACTGGGTCCTCGCGGGCCAGCTGTTCACCGATGGTCTCGAGAAGGCCGGGTTCAAGGCCGACGTGCAGTACGCACCGGCTAGCAACACGGTCGCCGAGCAGCAGAACCAGATCCAGGCGATGGTCACCGGTGGCGCGAAGGTCATCATCATCGGCGCGAAGGACGGCAAGCAGCTCTCCACGCAGGTCGAGGCCGCTCGGGACGCCGGTGTGACGGTCATCGCCTACGACCGTCTGATCGAGAACACCGAGGCTGTCGACTACTACGTCGCCTTCGACAACTTCCGGGTCGGCCAGCTGCAGGGCCAGGCTCTGCTCGACGGTCTCGCCGAGCGTGCGGGTCATGAGGCGCCGTACAACGTCGAGCTGTTCTCGGGATCCCCGGATGACGCGAACGCACCCGTGTTCTTCGACGGTGCGATGGAGGTTCTCCAGCCGAAGATCGATGACGGCACGCTGAACGTCGTCTCGGGCCAGACTGAGATCGCTCAGACGGCGACCGAGGGCTGGAAGCCGGAGAACGCCGCTCGTCGTATGGACGCGCTCATCACCTCGTCGTACGGTTCCGAGACGCTTGACGGCGTCCTGTCCCCGAACGACACGCTCGCCCGCGCCATCATCACGCAGGTGCAGGATGCCGGCAAGCCGGTTCCGGTCGTCACGGGTCAGGACTCCGAGGTGGAGTCGGTCAAGTCGATCATGGAGGGCATCCAGTACTCCACGATCAACAAGGACACCACTCTCCTGGTGGAGCAGTCCATCAAGATGGTCGGCCAGCTCCAGAAGGGCGAGAAGGTCGACGTCAACGACACCGACCAGTACGACAACGGCAAGAAGGTCGTTCCGGCCTACCTGCTCGACCCGATCATCGTCACGAAGGAGAACGCGGCCGAGGCATACGCCAACGTCCCGAGCCTCCTCGAGATCGTGAAGTCCTACGAGTAAGTAGCACTCCGCGAGATCACGCGAGCCGCCCGGACCTTCTGGTCCGGGCGGCTCGTTCGCGTCCGGCGTGTCGCCGCGCACACCTCTGCGGTGACCGCGATGTGTCCGCGGACCATTGGGCGGCGCGAGCACCCGACCTACGGTGAGCAGCGACTCAGCCGAACGGACGGGAGCACGTCGCATGCGATTCATCACACGAGGAGTGCGCGGGGCCTCAGCGGTCCTCGCCTTGGCGACCGGCGTGGCCCTGGCCGCGACCGGGTGGGCCGGAACGAACGCGCCGAACGGGGGAGCGCCCGCAGGCGTCTCCGCCGAGGCGTCGGGCGAGCCCGATCCCTTCATCCGGGACGTCCACACCTGGGTGACGACGTCGGAGGCGGATCGGAGCTACAAGATCTCGGTCGCGCTGCCGGCGAACTACAGCGAGACGGGGAAGCCGTATCGCGTGCTGTACGTCACCGACGCCAACGCGGAGTTCGGCATGGCGGTCGAGACGGCACGCCTGAACGCTCCCGGCACGCTGGTCGTCGGCATCGGCTATGACAACCCCGGCCAGGGGTTCGCCGCATCCGGTGTGCCGAGGACTCTCGACCTGACGCCCACCCGCATCGCGGCTGCGGACTCCGGCGGTGCGCCCGAGTTCCTCTCGTTCCTGCGGGATGAGCTCGTGCCCTACGTCGAGGACGAGTATCACGTCACGTCCGACGATCGTGCACTGATGGGTCACTCCTTCGGGGGTCTCTTCGCGACTTACGCACTGCTGCACAACGAGGGGCTGTTCGAGCGGTTCGTGATCGCGTGCCCGTCGATCTGGTGGGATGACCGCGCGATCCTCGACATGGAGCAGGCGTACTCCGAGTCGCACGACGACCTCGATGCTCGCGTCTTCCTCTCCGTGGGGTCGCTGGAAGAGACGACGTCGGGCTTCCCGATGACGAGTGACATGACGGCCTTCGCGCGAACGCTCTCGGATCGCGATTACGGCGGACTGGAGCTCGGCGCGCACGTGTTCGAGGATGAGACGCACCTGTCGGTGATCGGAGCCGCGTTCAGTCGCGGACTCCGTTTCATCTACGCGGCCCCCGGTGAGACGGTTCCCGGCACGACGCTGCCCGAGGAGGCGGAGACGACTGCGCCGGTCGTGGCGACGCACCCCGCGGACGTCCGGGTCGAAGCGGGAGAGGACGCCACGTTCACCGCTGCTGCCACCGGCAGTCCCGCGCCGTCGATGAGGTGGCAGACCCGGTTACCGGATGCCGGCGACTGGGTCGACGTCCCCGACGCGACGGCCACCTCTCTCACGATCTCGGCCGCGCCGGAGTCGGCGACGGGCACCCGGTACCGCGCCGTGTTCACCAACTCGGCGGGTGAGGCGACGACGGATGCCGCGACTCTCACGGTCGTGCCGGGGGAGGAGCCGGGCGCGGGCGGGCCGAGTGAGGAGGATCTCACCGATGCGAACCGCGGAACTGTGTCGGTCCCCGATTCCGTCGCGCAGGGCGGGACCGCCGTCGTGACCGTCGGGACGGCGCAGGCGGAGGAGTCGGTGGATGTGTACCTGTTCTCCGCGCCCGTGCTGCTCGGGACCCGAGTGGTGACGGCGGACGGCACGGCGACGGTGACGATCCCTGCGGACGCGGCGCTCGGTGCCCATCGGATCGCGGTCTACGCGTCGGACGGTGCTCTGATCGGGTGGGCGGGGACCACGGTCACCGCGGCGCCGGGAGGCGCAGCAGCGGCCGGGCCTGATCGGCTGTCGGACACCGGCGGCGAGGCCGCTGTCGGTGTGTTGGCGGCTGCGCTGTTGCTGCTCACCGCGGGCGGTGGGTTGATCTTCGCCACCCGCAGGCGTGACGCGGCCGGTCACGTGTGAAGCAGCGAGGCTGATCGGCACAGTCAGAACGGCGCGGGGGCCGTCGCACTCGCTGCGACCCACACACCCCCGGGGACGACCGCGCTCTCGGCGAACGTGACCGTGTTCTGCGTCGGAGGTCGGTCGATGTAGATGCGACCGGTCGGGCTGGTCCATTCGAGGAACCCGCCGGGCCGCTGCTCGACATGCCAGGGCGAGTGGTGCTTCAGCATGTGGTGTCGTCGGCAGAACGCCGCGAGGTTTTCGTGGCTCGTGGACCCGCCGGTCGCCGCGGCCACGTTGTGGTCGACGTCGCATTTTCGTGCCACGAGGCCGCAGGTCGGGAAGCGGCACCGCTGGTCTCGGGCTCGGAGATGTCGTCGGAGTTGTTCACTGGGCCGGTAGCGATCCACCGAGAGCATGGCGCCGCTGGTCGGGTGCGTGAAGACCCGATCCCAACCGGCCGCGGAGCCGGCGAAGAAGCGTGCGGTGGCGATGTCGATCGGCATCTCGCCGTCGAGCTCGGCCGGAGGCGAATCGCATCCGTCCCCGACCGCGTCCTCGCCGTCTCTCAGTGAGGACGCGGGCACCGTGACCTCCACCCGGGCCCGGATCTCCCCGAGCAACCCGTCATCGGTGTCATGCCCGGCCGGACTCCACGGTGAGAACGAGGTCGGCCAACAGGTCAGCGCGCAACTGGTCGATCGTGCGTTCATCGCCGACGGCGCCGGATTCCTTCGCTGCCTTGCCGTTCTCCTCTTTCACGGCGTGCGCCATCTGAGAGAGCCGATCGAACATGCCGTGCACGAGCGCCGCCGGACCGTGCATGCCGATCTCGGCCATGCCGTCATCGCGATCCTTCATCCACACTCGCCGCTTCTCGCGCGCCGTGCGATGCCGCTCGGTCACCGAGCGCTTCTGGTACTTCTCCGCGATCCGTCGGGCGGTACGGCGTAGACGGTTGGGCGACTCGACGGTCGCGGCTTCGATGGCCTCCGCGGCGTAGGCCGCGCGATCCGCCTCATCGTCGAGATGAGCGCCGGCGTCGACGATCACACGCGAATGAGCGGCGCTGATGCGCCCGGCGCCCTGTGCGTGCCAGACAGAGGGGAAGCGGTCGACCAGCCACGACGCCTCGGACATGCGTCGCTCGACCGTGCGGTCGCTCATGCGCTGGATCGCCCCGATCTCGGCAGCGACCGAACGGATCGTCATGTCGCCACCGTCGGGGTGCCGCGCCTCCTGGGCGATGTCGATGGCCAGCCGTCCGGCGAGAGCCAGAAGCCCATCGCGCGCCGCCTGCATGCTGCTCAGTGTCGCCTCGGCCGCGGCCAGCGACTCGACCAGATCGGCGAGTATCGCCATCTGAGAGTCCGTCGCATCGACCATCGCTTCCATGACTTCAGTACATCATCGAGCACCGACATTCGAAGATTTCTTCGACGTCGAATCGCTATATGGATGCCGCCCGCGCGGCGAGATCGCCTGACGAGCTGTGCATCGCCTGACGCGCCGCGCTAGTCCCAGATCGGGTCGTCGGGGTCGGGGGAGTCCGTGCCGTCGGCGTCGGTCATGATGCGCGCTTCAGCGATCCATGACGTCAGCCGATCGTCGTGGAGCATATGCGGTCGCGGTGTGCCGAGAAGATCGGGAGTCGTCACGATGTCCAGCGGTTCATCGCTCGCGAAGACGACGACGTTGTTGAGCGGTCCTTCCTCGTCGGTCGGGTCTGCGTCGAGAACGACGGCGACGTGCTCGAACACCGTGCTCAGGGTGGCCGCCTGCCGCCGCGAGTACTCGAACGGGTGCCCGTCGAGCAGGTTGACTGCGACGACACCGTCGCCTGCGGAGCGTGCCGCGACCCGGCGGTAGAACTCCTGGCTGGCCACACGGTGTCGGATGAAGGCGGCATCCCACAGATCGACGACGGTGAAGCGCGCCTCCACCCAATCGGTGTCGACGGCGGTGGCGCCCGTGGCTGCGCCGCCGAGTCCGGGAGAAGGGGATCGTCCCTCGCCGGGGAACTCCGCGTCTGCGATCGCCCGCGCATCGCCGAAGACGACTCGCACGTCGGCGCCTGCGGGAAGAGGCAGCGCCTCGATCACTGCGGCATAGAGAGCGGGCTCGAACTCGACCACGAGTTGAGGCGACCCGGCACGGGTGGCCTCGACGTAGCGGGCGAGCGTGAGTGCTCCGGCCCCCAGGTGCACGGTGAACAACGGCGCACCGGGCTCGGCTGCGGCATCGATCGCCCGGGCGATGTGCTGGATGTAGGGGTATTCCAGTGAGGTGGGCTCAGTCATCGAGACCACGGACTGCGGAATCCCATCGACGCTGAGCTCGTAGCGACCGGGTCGGCTCTTCGACTCCACCAGCTTCGCCTTGTGATTGTCGAGCGAGAGCGAGAAGACCCGGCGATTCCTTGGCACCCGTCGATCTTAGGTCGGGCGAGACGGGTCGAAGACGCGACTACCCTGGAGAGGACATGGCACATCTTCTCGGGGCTGAAAGCCTCCACCTCGAATATCCGACCAGGGTCGTCTTCGATTCCGTGACCGTCGGGATCGAGGAGGGCGACCGCATCGGCATCGTCGGCCGCAACGGCGACGGCAAGTCCAGCCTCCTCGGCATGCTGGCGGGAACCAGAGAGCCGAACTCCGGCCGCGTCACCGTGCGCGGCGGCATCCGCATCGGCGTCCTCGACCAGGCCGACACGCTCGCCGACGACGTCACGATCAGTGAAGCCGTGGTCGGCGACACCCCGGAGTACGAGTGGGCGGGCGACGCGCGCGTCCGCGACGTGATCGAAGGGCTCCTGCGCGATCTGCCGTGGGATGCCGAGATCGGCTCGCTCAGCGGTGGTCAGCGGCGTCGGGTCTCGCTCGCGAAGCTTCTTGCCGGCGACTGGGACGTCATCGCCCTCGACGAGCCCACCAACCATCTCGACGTGGAGGCCATCACCTGGCTCGCGGGACACCTGAAGAAGCGGTGGAGCGGCAACTCGGGCGCACTCCTGGTCGTGACCCACGACCGGTGGTTCCTGGATGAGATCTGCACGGAGACCTGGGAGGTGCACGACCGCATCGTCGAGCCCTTCGAGGGCGGCTACGCCGCGTACATCCTGCAGCGCGTCGAGCGCGACCGGATGAACGCCACGATCGAGGCGAAGCGCCAGAACCTCGCCCGCAAGGAGCTTGCGTGGCTCCGCCGCGGTGCTCCCGCCCGCACCGCCAAGCCCAAGTTCCGCATCGACGCGGCGAACGAGCTCATCGCCGACGTGCCGGAGATCCGCGACAAGGTGTCGCTGCAGTCGCTGGCCGTCTCGCGGCTGGGCAAGGACGTCGTCGACCTCCTCGACGTCGGTGTGACGTATCCGAAGACGGATGGCAGCACCCGCGAAGTCCTGCGCGACGTCGAGTGGCGCATCGCGCCGGGGGAGCGCACCGGCATCCTCGGTGTCAACGGCGCGGGCAAGTCGACGCTCCTCGGCCTCATCGCCGGCACCGTCGAGCCCACCGTGGGCCGGGTCAAGCGCGGCAAGACGGTCGTCGTGAAGACGCTCACCCAGCGTCTGGACGAGCTCGAAGACGTGCGCCACGAGCCCGTGCGCATCATCATCTCTCGGTTGCGCACCTCCTACACGCTCGGCGCCGGCTCCAAGGCGCAGGACCTCACTCCGGGGCAGCTGCTCGAGCGGCTCGGGTTCGACTCGGCCCAGCTCTCCACCCCGGTCAAGGACCTCTCCGGTGGTCAGCAGCGTCGTCTGCAGCTGCTCCTCGTGCTCCTCGATCAGCCGAACGTGCTGATCCTCGATGAGCCCACCAACGACCTCGACACCGACATGCTCGCCGCGATCGAAGACCTGCTCGACTCCTGGTCCGGCACGCTGCTCGTGGTCAGCCACGACCGCTACTTCCTCGAGCGCGTCACCGATCAGCAGTACGCGATCCTCGACGGGAAACTGCGTCACCTTCCCGGGGGCGTCGACGAGTACCTGCGGCTGCGGCAGTTGCAGGATGCTGCGCCGCGCGCATCTCAGACCGCGACGAACACGGCGAAGAAGGGCGCGGCCCTCGAAGGCGCCGCTCTGCGCACCGCGCAGAAGGAGATCTCCTCGCTCGAACGCCGCATCGAGAAGCTCACGCAGCAGATCGACAAGGCGAAGACGGCCCTCGCCGAGCACGATCAGTCCGACTACGCCGGCATCGCCGACGAGATGAAGGCGATCGGCGAACGGCAGGCCGAGATCGAGGAACTCGAGCTGCGCTGGTTCGAGCTCTCCGAAGACCTCGGCTGACGGCGGCCGCCCCGGCCGCTTCTCGACGTCAACGCCGCGCGACCACCGCGACGATCGGGCGGTGATCGCTGCCCGCGGTGTCGTAGCCGGTGACCACCGACGCCGCGCGCACCTCCCACGCCGAGCCGACCAGGACGTGGTCGATCGGTGCGGCGAGCCAGGCAGGCGCTGTCGCAGGCCAGGTCCCGACAGCAGCCGACTGCGACTCTGACGCGGCGTCCTGGCAACCGTCGAGGGCGGACGCCAGGTGATCGACCGTCGCGTTGAGGTCGCCGGCCACGATGACCTCCGGTTCGCTGCAGTGATCCGTGACCCAGCCGAGTCCCGCGTTCCAGCGGCCCGAAAGACCGGGGAGCGGCGGTAGCGGATGGGCCGCGACGAAACGCGGACCGGAACCATCGACCGGCATCCACACGCCGCTCGGAAGCCCCGGTGTGGAGCCCGCCTCCGGATCGAGCCGATACTCCCCGAGCTCGTCCGAGATGAGGACGGACGTGGGGATGTCAGATTCTCCGTCGAGGCCCCAGGTGGTGTCGGGAACCATCGTCCTGCCCTCGAGCGCGACGAGCCGTGCGACCTCTCCGACGGCCTGCTCGTCGGTCTCGGGGAGGCTCACGATGTCGGCATCCGTCTCGATCACCAGGCGAGCGATCGACTCGGGGGATGCCGCCCCGCCCTGGGTGTTCCAGGCCAGCACGGTCATGTCTCCTTCGGCCTCGGATGCTGCGGCTGTCGCGGCGCTGCCGCGAGCCAGCAGCACTCCGGCGTTGCCGAGTGACGCCGCGAGCAGCACCACGGCCAGGCCCGCAGCGATCGACCAGCGCCGTCGGGCGACCGCGGCGAGCGCGAAGACCCCCGCGCCGGCCAGGAGCGCGATGGCGAGGCCCGCCCGGAACGAGATCACCTGGGCGACCAGCGGAAGCCGCTCGGCGTGGAGACCCTGCGGCCAGACGAGGAGGAGCGCGATCGGGACACCGAGGATCAGCGTCACGAGCAGTCCGGCCCGCCGCCGGGGCCGGTGCCGAGTGCCCGGAGAGCTCGGGTCCTGCCTGCTCGCGCTGCTCATCCGATGCTCCTTCGTGCGGGGTTTCCGACCCAGTCTCGACGATGAAGCCGACACGAACCTGACCGTGTGGAGGCGATCAGGAATATCCTTCTCCCACACGCGTTGGGAGATAGCGATGGAAGGCCTCGAAGTAACCGTCCTGCTCGGACTCACGATTCTTGTCGGAACCCTGATCGCACCGCGCGTGCGCCTCGCACTGCCCCTCGTCCTCGTCATCTTCGGGCTGCTGCTCGGCTTCGTGCCGCAGCTCCGCGAAGTGCAGCTGCCGCCCGAGACGGTGCTGCTGCTGTTCCTGCCGGTGATCCTCTTCTGGGAGAGCCTGACCACGTCGCTGCGGTCGATCCGCCGCGACTTCCGCTACATCCTGCCGATGAGCACGGTGCTCGTCGTGGCGTCGGCGTTCGCGGTCGCCGGTATCGCCGTTCTCTTCGGCATGCCGTGGGAGATCGCGCTGATCCTGGGTGCTGCCGTCGCGCCACCGGATGCCACGGCCGTTGCCGCTCTGGGACGTCTGCTGCCGCGCCGCGCCTTCATGAAGCTGAAGGCCGAGAGCCTCACCAACGACGGCACCGCCCTGGTGCTCTACGCGATCGCGGTGTCGGTCGCGCTCGGCGGCCAGATCACTCCGTGGTCGGTCACCTGGGACGTGCTGGTCTCGTACGTGGGCGGCATCGCGGCCGGCGTCGCGATCGCGGCCCTCGGCTACCTGCTCCTCAGCCGCACGACCTCGACCATCGTGATCAACGTCGCGCTGCTCCTGGTCCCGTTCTCGGCGTTCCTCGCGGCAGAGATCGTGCACGCCTCCGGGGTGCTCGCGGTCGTCGTCGCGGGCCTCGTCGTCGCCTACATCTCGCCCCGTGTGACCACCGCGTCGTCGCGGCGGCAGGCGGATGCCGCGTGGCCGTTCGGCGTCTTCCTGCTCAACGGTGCGCTGTTCGTGCTCATCGGGCTCGAGGTGCAGTACGTCGTGCACGAGATCTCGGCCCCGGCCATCGGTCGCCTCGTGCTGATCACGCTGTCCGTGTGGGCCACACTGCTCGTGGTGCGCTACCTGTTCCAGCTGCTGAACGCTCCCTTCCAGGGGCGCCCCGCGTCGCCGCTCCCGCGCGGCGTGAGGTCGCGCGCCCGGGCGGTGTCCACCGTGGCGGGCATGCGCGGAGCCGTGTCGCTGGCGATCGCCCTGTCGGTGCCCGCGTCCATCAGCGATGGCGCCGCCGTGTCCGGCCGCGACGAGATCGTCTTCGTCACCGCGGGCGTCATCATGCTCAGCCTCCTCGTCCAGGCGCCGCTGCTGCCGATGATCGTGCGCTGGGCGCGGTTCCCGGTCGACCATGCGGAGGACGAGGAGTACGAGCTCGCGGAGCGCGCGATCTCGGGCGCAGCCCTCGCGGCCCTCGACGACCTCGCCGCGGAGCACGGCGTCGGCCAGGAGGTGCGGGACCGGGTGCGGGCCGAGGGGTACCAGAACCTCGAGTTCGCGAATGCCCGGACCCTGGCGCGCGAGCAGGCGCTCGTCGATGCCGAGGCCGAAGCTCTCGACAACATGCTCGACGAGCCCGATCCGCTCGGCATCGGGGGAGTGACCTCCACCTCGGGCGCCGCTGCGCCCGTGCCCACCGGGAGTGACGCCACCGACGGCACCGTGCTGCAGATGATCGCCACCTCGGCCGACGTCGACCTCGCCCAGCGCTCGCCGCTGATCCGCCACGAGGAGCACACGCGACTCAAGCTCGCGCTCCTCGACCGCAAGCGCGAGGTGCTGCTCGGGCTTCGTGGTGCCGGCACCGTCGACGACATGATCGTACGCCGCATCTCGGCCCGCCTCGACCTCGAACAGGTGCGTCTGCAGGGCATCGAAGACTACGACTGAGCCCGATCCGGCCCGGCTGTGACGTCGTGTGACACCCGATTCTGCGCGCCTGCGAGAGCCTGCCTAACGTATTCGAGTCCCCCCACGAGAGGAACTCCTTCCCATGTCACGTCGCACCACGTCCGTCATCGCCGCGCTCGTCGCGGTCCCGCTCTTCGTCGCGCTCGCCGGCTGCGCCACCGCAGCCTCGAACGCCGGCTCCGACGGCGGTGAATCGAAAGCCGACGAGGTCGTCAAGATCGGCGTCGTCGGAAAGGGCGACGAGCAGTGGGCGCCCTTCGTCGATGCTGCAGCCGCAGAGGGCATCACGGTGGAGCTCGTCGACTTCGGCTCCTACGAGCAGCCGAACCCGGCGCTCACCGAGGGCGAGATCGACCTCAACCAGTTCCAGCACATCGTGTACCTCGCGGAGTACAACGAGAACTCGGGCGCGGACCTCACCCCGATCGGCTCGACCGCGATCTACCCGCTGGGTCTCTACTCGACCAAGTACGACGACGTCGACGACATCAAGAAGGGCGAGACCGTCGCCGTTCCCGACGATGCGTCGAACCAGGCGCGCTCGCTGAACGTGCTGCAGCAGGCCGGTCTCATCGAGCTCAAGAGCGGTGGCACCCCGTACTCCGACCTCGCCGACATCGACACCGAGAAGTCCAAGGTCAAGGTGACGGCCCTCGAGGCCGCGATCACGCCGACCTCGCTGCCCGATGTGGCCGCAGCCATCATCAACAACGACTTCGTCGTGAACGCCGGCCTGACGTTCGAGGACGCGCTCGCCACGGACGATGTCGAGGATCCGAACGCACTGCCGTACGTGAACGTCTTCGCGACGCGTGCCGAAGACGCCGACAACGAGACGTACCTGAAGCTCGTCGAGATCTTCCAGACCGACGAGGCCGTCCAGGAAGGACTCGCCGAGTCCTCCGGCGGAACGGCCCTCTCGCTCGAGGTCCCGGCGACCGACCTCGTCGACTCGCTGAAGAAGGTCCAGAAGGAAGCGGCCGAGAACAAGTGACCGCGGGCGGGAGCCATCCCGCCTGACACGAGGGAATCGGGTGACGCCGCTGCGTCACCCGATTCTCATTCCCCCAGAACCGGACCGGAGCAGTACATGCCGATCGTGAGCCTGACCAACGTGTCGAAGGCCTATCCGTCGCGGAAACCCGGAGACGGCGACATCGTCGCCGTCGACGACGTGACCCTCGAGATCGAGAAGGGCGACGTCTTCGGCATCATCGGATACTCGGGCGCCGGCAAGTCCACGCTGGTGCGGCTGATCAACGCCCTCGAGCCGGCCACCTCCGGCAGCATCCTCGTGGACGGCGTCGACATCACCTCCCTCAAGGAGAGCGAGCTGCGGAAGGTGCGCGGCGGGATCGGCATGATCTTCCAGCAGTTCAACCTCTTCTCCTCCCGCAGCGTGAAGGCCAACATCGCCTATCCGCTCACCCTCGCCGGGTGGAAGAAGGCCGACATCGAAGCCAGGGTCACGGAGCTGCTGTCGTTCGTCGGGCTCTCCGACAAGGCGAAGGCCTACCCCGAGCAGCTCTCCGGCGGACAGAAGCAGCGCGTCGGCATCGCCCGCGCCCTCGCCACTGGTCCCGCCATCCTGCTCGCCGATGAGGCGACCAGCGCGCTGGACCCGCAGACCACGCACGAGGTGCTCGACCTGCTCAAGCGCGTCAACCGGGAGCAGGGGGTGACGATCGTCGTCATCACGCACGAGATGGACGTGATCCAGACGATCGCCACCAAGGTCGCCGTCATGGAGCGCGGCCGCGTCATCGAGCAGGGCGACGTGTTCGACGTGTTCTCCGCGCCGCAGAATCCGGCGTCGCAGCGCTTCGTCGGCACGGTCGTCAAGGGCGTGCCGTCGCCCGCCGAGGTCGCGGTGCTCCGCGAACGCCATCAGGGCCGTCTGGTGACCTTCTCGTTCCGCGACGGCGACTCCTCCCAGGCGCAGGTATTCCTCGACCTCGCGAACGCCGGCCTCGACTTCGAGCTCGTGTTCGGCGGCATCAACGACATCCGCGGACGCGCGTTCGGACACCTCACTCTCGCGATCCGCGGCGAGAGTTCGGCGATCGACCAGACTCTCGCCGCGATCGGCGAACGCGTCGAAGTCACCGAGATCGCCGGAGAGGAGGTCCACTGATGGACCGTCTGATCGAACTCGCCCCCGAGTTCTGGGCCGCCGCCCTCGAGACCCTCTACATGTCGTCGTTCGCGCTCGTGCTCGGCGGCGTGCTCGGACTCGTGATCGGCATCATCCTGTACGTGACGCGTCGCGGTGGCCTGCTGCAGAACGTCGTCGTCTCGACGATCGCGAACCTTGCGGTCAACTTCTTCCGTCCGATCCCGTTCGTGATCTTCCTGGTCGTCGCGCAACCGCTCGCCCGCGCCGTGATCGGCATCGGCATCGGCACCACCGCGGGGGCGTTCATCATCGGCATCGCCGCCGCCTTCGCGATCGGCCGCATCGTCGAGCAGCATCTCGTCTCCGTGTCGCCCGGCGTGATCGAGGCGGCGCGGTCGATGGGGGCCGGTCCCTGGCGCATCCTGTTCACGGTCGCGATCCCCGAGTCGCTCGGGCCGCTCATCCTCGGGTACACGTTCATCGTGGTCGCGCTTATCGACATGACCGCGATGGCGGGGCTCGCCGGCGGCGGAGGCCTCGGTGCGTTCGCGCAGATCTACGGCTTCCGGCAGTTCGAGCCGGTCGTGATGTGGGCGGCGATCGTCCTGATCGTAGTGTTCGTGCACCTGGTGCAGCTGCTCGGCACGGCGCTCGCGCGCAAGATCATGCGCCGCTGACCCTTCGTCAGGCTCAGGGACCGAGGGGCGCCTCCTGCAGCACGCGCCGCGTCGTGAAGACCCGATCCTCGCCGCTCAGCGGATCGACGAAGCGCAGCTCGCGGGCGAGCAGCTGCAGCGGTCGGTCGTAGTCGTCCGGCAGGTCCTCGGTCAGCGTCGGGTAGAAGCGGTCGTTCAGGATGCCGAGGCCGATGGCGGCGAGATGCACGCGCAACTGGTGCATCTTGCCGCTGTGCGGCCGCAGCAGGGTGTGCACGACGCGGTCGTCGGCGCGGATGAGCTCGATCAGCGTCTCGGAGTTGGGCTCGCGCTCGTCGTCGATCTGCACGCGCACCTGGGCGCGCAGCTTCTCGATGTGGTTGCGGTACACGAGGGGGAAGCGGGCCGGATCCCAGTCGGCGGGCCGGGCGGACACCGCCTCGTAGACCTTCTGCACCTGCCGGTTCTCGAACAGCAGCTGGTAGGCGCCGCGCGTCGCCGGACGCGCCGAGAACATCAGCAGTCCGGCGGTGGCGCGATCCAAGCGGTGGATGGGCGCGAGGTCGTGATTGTCGAGCCGGCGGCGCAGGCGCACCAGTGCCGAATTCTGCAGGAACTTCCCGCCCGGCGTGGTCGGCAGGAAGTGCGGCTTGTCGACCACCACGAGGTGCTCGTCCTGGTGCAGGATCTCCTCGGTGAACGGGATCTCCTGCTCCACCGCCGGCTCACGGTAGTACCAGATGAACTCCTCGGCACCGAGGGGCGTGTGCCGGGTCAGGGCCGTGCCGTCGCGCGCCACGATGTCGCCGCGGTCGAAACGGAACAGCAGGCGTTCCGGGTCGAGGTGGAAGAAGCGCTCCACCATGTACGCGGCCACGGTGGGCCACTCGCCGGTCAGCGGCACGTGGAGGCGCGTCGCGCCCACGCCATCGCGCGGGGGGAGCGGAGACGGCATGCCCATCAGCAGAGTCCCATCAGCAGCAGCTCATCGGCAGAGCCTCGTCACGAGTCGAAGCTGAGGCTGAGCTTGCGGAGGAGGCCGGCGAGGCGGTCGCGGTCGCCACGGGACAGCCCGCGCAGCAGGTCGGCTTCGACGTCGACCAGACGGGTGATCGCGGCATCCACCCGGATGCGCCCGTCGTCGGTGAGGATCACGAGCACGCTGCGGCCGTCGCCCGGGTCAGCCTCCCGGCGCACGAAGCGCCGTGCGACGAGGCGGTCGATCCGGTTCGTCATGGTGCCGCTCGAGACGAGGGTCTGCTGCAGCAGCTGCTTCGGCGACAGCTGGAAGGGAGCGCCCGCGCGACGCAGCGCCGAGAGCACGTCCCACTCCCAGGGCTCGAGATCGCTGCGCCGGAAGACGTCGCGGCGGGCCCGATCGAGCAGTCGGGTGAGCCGGTCCATCCGCGACAGCACCTCGAGCGGCGAGAAGTCGAGGTCGGGTCGCTGCGTGTTCCACGCACCGACGATCCGGTCGACCTCATCCGCTTCGCTCATCCGATCATTATCCCGTGCGCGCCGGCACGCCGGATGCCGGGGGCAGCACGAGTGTCATGAACGTGCTGAGCGGATCGGGGCGATAGCCGCCGAACGGTCCGCACTCCACGAACCCCGCGCTCGCATAGAGCGCCCGCGCAGGGGCGAAGAACTCCATGCTCCCCGTCTCCAGTGACACACGACGGATGCCGCGGCTCGCGGCATCCGTCAGCAGGAAATCGAGCATCGCGCGTCCGAGGCCCCGGCCGCGCATCGCGGGATCCGTGCGCATCGACTTGAGCTCCTCGTGGCCGTCATCGACGGTCGCAAGCGCACCGGTCGCCACCGGGTGTCCGTCGTCGAGGGAGGCGAACAGGCGGATGCCGGGCACGAGAAGCCGGTCGAAGGGCAAGGCGTGCCGGCTCTCCGCGGGGGCGGTCGGCTCCATGTCCGCGTGGTGGGATTCGAGGAAGGCGGCCAGGGCCGGGCTCGGGCTCTGGACCCGTTCGATGACGATGCTCACCCCCTCAGCATCCCAAAGAGGTGTTTCGCGCGGATGACGCCGCTGCCCGTCAGCAGAACACCGGCCCAGGCATGGCAGACTTGACGCGCGGCGTCCTCGCGGACGGCGCGGTCCGCCGTGGTGTAATGGCAGCACGACAGCCTTTGGAGCTGTTAGGTCTAGGTTCGAGTCCTGGCGGCGGAGCATGACAGCTAACCTCGCGATCATCATCCTCGCCGCAGGACAGGGCACGCGCATGAAGTCGCGCATCCCCAAGGTCCTGCATCCGATCGGCGGACGACCGCTGGTCGGCCACGTGCTCACGACCGCGGCGCGGCTGGAGGCGCAGCACATCGAGGTCGTGGTGCGTCACGAGCGCGACCAGGTGGTCACCGCCCTCTCGAAGGACTATCCCGACGCCGTCTTCATCGACCAGGACGACGTCCCCGGTACCGGCCGCGCCGTCCAGGTGGCGATCGACGCGCTGCCCGGCGACTTCGACGGCGATGTGCTCGTGCTCTCGGGCGACGTGCCGCTGCTCGAGGTCGAGACGCTCCGCCGGCTCATCGACGGCCACCGGAGTGCCGCCGCAGCGGCCACGCTGCTCAGCGCCCGACTCGACGACCCCACCGGCTACGGCCGCGTGATCCGCGACGACGCGGGAACGGTGCAGCGCATCGTCGAGCAGAAGGATGCGAGCACCGACGAGGCGGCGGTCACCGAGATCAACGCCGGCGTCTACGTGTTCCGCGCCCCCGAGCTGCGCACCTACCTCTCGCGGGTCGGTCAGGACAACGCTCAGGGCGAGATGTACCTGACCACGGTCATCGAGCTGCTCCGCGGCGCCGACCAGACGGTCGCGGCCGAGCTCGCCGAGGACACCGCGTCGACCTTCGGCATCAACGACCGCGTCCAGCTCGCCGAGGCCGGTCGCGTGCTGAACGACCGGATCGTGCGCCGCTGGCAGCGCGAGGGCGTCACAGTGATCGACCCGGCGACCACCTGGATCGACGACGACGCGAACCTCTCGCCCGACGTCACGATCCTCCCGAACACGCACATCCTGCGGGCCACCGCCATCGCTCCCGGCGCCATCGTCGGCCCCGACACCACTCTCGTCGACTGCGAGGTGGGGGAGGACGCGATCGTCCGACGCACCGATGCCACGCTCGCCGTGATCGGCGCGGGCGCGACCGTCGGCCCGTTCTCGTTCCTGCGCCCCGGGACCGTTCTCGGCGCGAACGGAAAGATCGGCGCCTACGTCGAGACGAAGAACGCGGAGATCGGCGAGGGCAGCAAGGTCCCGCACCTGTCCTACGTCGGAGACGCGACCATCGGCCGCGGCGTGAACCTCGGCGCGAGCACGATCACCGCGAACTACGACGACGTGCACAAGCACCGCACCGAGATCGGCGACGAGGTGCACACCGGGTCGCACACCGTGCTCGTCGCGCCCGTTAGGCTGGGTGCTGGTGCGAAGACCGCGGCAGGCGCAGTCGTCCGCAAGGATGTCCCCGCCGGCGCCCTGGCCATGAGCGTCGCCCCTCAGCGCAACATCGAGGGGTGGGTCGAGAAGAACAGAGCAGGCACGGGTGCGGCGGATGCTGCATCTCGCGAGAATTCGGCGGAATAGGCGGACATGGCGCGCAAGAAGAAGATCGTCGATCTGGATCGCGACAACGGCATCGCTCCGGGTCTGGTCGCGAAGACCAAGAAGCGCCTGGTCATCGCGGGAGGGCGTTCGCATCCCGCGCTCACCGCAGCGGTCGCGGAGTCGCTCGGCACCGAGATCGCGCCGACCGAGCACCGCACCTTCGCCTCGGGCGAGATCTACGCCCGATTCGAGGTCTCGATCCGCGGCTGCGACCTCTTCCTCTTCCAGACGTTCGGCGAGCCGGTCAACGAGTGGCTCATGGAGACGCTCATCATGATCGACGCCGCCAAGCGCGCGTCCGCCAAGCGGATCACCGTCGTGGCGCCCTACTACCCCTACTCTCGTCAGGACAAGAAGGGCCGTGGGCGCGAGCCGATCAGCGCGCGCCTCGTCGCCGATCTGCTCAAGACGGCCGGCGCCGACCGCGTGATGAGCGTCGACCTGCACGCCGCGCAGATCCAGGGGTTCTTCGACGGCCCCGTCGACCATCTGTTCGCGAAGCCGGTCCTCCTCGAGCATTTCCAGCGCACGCTGAGCCCGGCGGACCGCGAGATCCTCACCGTCGTCTCTCCGGACATGGGCCGCGTGCGCGTCGCCGACACCTGGTCGGACAGCCTCGGCGCGCCGCTCGCGATCATCCACAAGCGCCGCGACCCGAAGGTGGCCAATCAGGTCTCCGTGCACGAGATCGTCGGAACCGTCGAGGGTCGCACCTGCCTCCTCGTCGACGACATGATCGACACGGGCGGCACGATCGTCAAGGCCGCCCAGGCGCTGAAGGCCGCGGGGGCGCACCGCGTCATCGTCGCTGCCACGCACGCGATCTTCAGCGACCCGGCGCACGAGCGCCTGCAGGACGAGTCGATCGACGAGGTCGTCGTCACCGACACGATCCCGCTCACCGAGTCCCGCCGCTGGGACCGCCTCACGATCCTCCCGATCGCGCCGCTGCTGGCCCGCGCCGTGCACGAGGTCTTCGAAGACGGCTCTGTCACGAGCATGTTCGGCGGCGACGCGTAACGCAGCGCCACGGTACAGCCCGCGCATAGACGGGATGCCTACGGTCGATTCAGCGGCATACAGTCGCGAGACACCGAGCCGGGAGGACCATCATGATCCGCACGACCGTACCGACCTCTGTCCACAAGGGAGCCGCTCTCATCGGCGTCGCGGGACTCCTCGTCCTCGCCGGCTGCTCCGCACCCGCCGACACCGACGAGCCGACGAACGGCGCCGGCACGGGCTCCGACGAGAGCACCGGCTCCGAGTCCGGCGGTGACGCCGCCGGCAGCTACAAGGACGGCACCTACACCGCCGATGGCCAGTACCAGACGCCCGAGACGGTCGAGAAGATCTCGGTCACGCTGACCCTCGCAGACGGCGTCGTCACCGACGTCGAGGTCACCGGCGACCCGCAGGCCCCCGAGACCGAGCGCTATCAGGGCGAGTTCATCGACGGCATCGCCGACGAGGTCGAGGGCAAGTCCATCGACGAGCTCGACGTGAGCCGCGTGGCCGGCTCCTCGCTCACGAGCGGCGGATTCAACGACGCGGTCGACGCGATCAAGGAGCAGGCCGCGGCCTAGGCGCCGGAGGTCTCGTCATGGCGACCTGGCGGTTCGAGGCGATCGGCACCGGCTGGGAGATCGAGACGTCGGTGGAGTTGACCGATGCCGACCGCGCAGCCGTCGCCGCCGAGATCGATCGGTTCGACCGCGAGTGGTCGCGGTTCCGCGATGACTCCGACGTCACCCGGCTCGGTCGCGAGGGCGGCGCGCTCGCCTCGACGGACGCCCGCGTCATGCTCGACGCCTACCGGGAGCTGTCGGATGCCACCGGTGGGGCCGTGAACCCGCTGGTGGCCGACAGTCTCAGTGCCCTCGGGTACGACCCCGGCTATTCGCTTATCGCCGGGGAGCCGGTGAGTGCGCCGGCCGACTGGCAGGACCGCGTGTCGTGGACGGATGCCGCAGCGACGGCATCCGCTCCCGCACTGCTCGATGTCGGCGCGCTCGGCAAGGGGCGGCTGGTCGACCTCGTCACCACAGTGCTGTCCGGTGTGTCCGGAGACGTCGTGGTCGATGCGGGTGGCGACATCCGGGTGCGGGGTGCGGCCGCCCGCATCGGGCTGGAGCATCCGTTCGACGCCCGCAAGGCGATCGGCGTCGTCAGCGTGCAGGACGGCGCGCTGTGCGCGTCGGCCGTCAACCGTCGGGCGTGGGGGAACGGCCTGCACCATGTGCTCGACGCCCGCACCGGGGTGCCCGTGCGCACCTGGGCCGCCACGTGGGCGTTCGCGCCAGAGGCGATGCGAGCGGATGCCGTCGCGACGGCGCTCTTCTTCGACGGTGGCCCGGCGCTGGCCGCGGCCTGGGGCGTGGAGTGGGTGCGGATGACCACCGACGGCCGGGTCGAGCGATCGCCCGGGTGCCCGGCAGAGCTGTTCCTCGCAGGGTCGGGGCGCGGAGCGCGCCCCGACGATCAGAACTAAGGAAGAGTGGAAAACGTGATCTCGTCTCTCGCCGCCGCACGCCAGCGGGTCCTCGCGGTCCTGGGCTCGCTGTCGATGTACCGCCTCGTGCTCTTCGCCCTCGCCGCCCTCGCCGTCATCGCGTTCGTGCTGTCGCTGCTCGGCGTGATCGTCTCTCCGGCGCCGCTCGAGCTGGTGGTGTCGTTCGTCGTGCTCGCGGTGGTGATCTCGGCGGTGGACGCCGCAGCCCAGCGCATCCTCCGGCTTCCCTGGCGCATCGAGTCGTCGCTGGTCACCGCGTTGATCCTGCTGTTCGTGCTGCGACCGGGACTGGAGCCGGCGAGCCTGCTCGGTCTCGCGCTGGCCGGCGCTCTCGCGAGCCTCTCCAAGTACCTGATCGCGTGGCGCGGGCGGCACATCGTGAACCCCGCCGCGTTCGGCGCCGCCGTGGTGTCGATCCTGGGCGCGTTCGGCGCACTCGAATGGCTGGGCACCTCCTCGTCGTGGTGGGTGGGCACGCCCGTGCTCACGATCCCCGTGGCCGTCCTCGGGCTGGCCGTGCTGTGGCGCACCGAGAAGGTGCGCGTGGTGCTGGTGTTCCTCCTCGTCGCGTTCGCGGTGTCGATCCTCCGACAGGCCGTGCAGGCGCAGGAGTTCGATATCCCGTTCGACATCGTCACGGCGCTGCAGTTCGCGGTGCTCCAGTCGCCGTTCCTCTTCCTCGGAGCGTTCATGCTCTCCGAGCCGCTCACCCTCCCGCCGCGCCGCCATCAGCAGTTCGCGGTGGCCATCGTGGTCGGCGTGCTGGCCGGATGGCCCATCTCGGTCGCCGGCCTGTTCACGCTGGGTCAGGAGCGGGCCCTGATAATCGGGAACCTGCTGGCGTTCGCCTTCGCCCTGCGCGGGTCGGTGCGGCTGGTGCTGGAGCGGCGCGATTTCGTCACGCCGACGGCGCAGGAGCTGACCTTCCGCGCCAACGGGAAGGTGAACTTCCTCCCCGGCCAGTATCTCGAACTCGACGTCCCCCACCACCGTCCCGATGCGCGAGGCACCAGGCGGGAGTTCAGCATCGTGTCGGCGCCGACCGACCTGCCGACGCTGCGCATCGCGTACAAGAACGGCGATCAGAAGCATCCGTCGAGCTACAAGCGGGCACTCGCCGCGGCCGAGCCCGGCACGACGCTGGCCGTGACCGGCACCTGGGGAGACTTCATCCTCCCTCGCAGCGAGTCGCCGGTGCTCATGGTCGCCGCCGGGATCGGCGTCACCCCCTTCGTCTCCCAGCTGCGCCAGCTGCAGGCCGACGGACGGCAGCGCGACATCGTGCTCGTGTACGTGGCGTCCGAGGCGGCGGAGCTCGCGTTCCGCGATGAGCTGGCCGCGACCGGGGTGCGCACCTTCGTGTTCACCCGCGACGAACCGGCAGACCTGCCCGCGCACTGGACCTGGGCGCAGGGCGCCCGGCTGGACGCCGAGTCGCTCGAGCGGTCCGTCGGCGACCTGGCAGCCCGGCACGCCTACATCTCGGGTCCGCCACGCCTCATCGCGGATCTCACGCCCGCGCTGCAGAAGGCCCGCAGCCTCACGACCGACGCGTTCGCCGGCTACTGACCCGGGAAACGCCCGAGCGCAGGATCAGGCCGGGGTGCCCGCGGTTGCGGCAGGAGTGAGCGGCAGGCGCACCGTGAAGGTCGTGTCACCCGGCTCGCTGGTCGCGAGGATCGTTCCGCCGTGGCCGTCGACGATGGCCTTGACGATCGCGAGCCCGAGGCCCGTGCCACCGGTCTGCCGGGCGCGGGAGCTGTCGCCGCGCGCGAAGCGGGCGAAGAGCTCGTCGCGGAGCGCGGGATCGATCCCCGGGCCGTCGTCGTGCACGCGCAGGACGGCCTCGGAGCCCTCCTGGCCGACGCTGAGGGTGATCGTGGTGCCCGCGGGGGTGTGCGTGCGCGCGTTCGCGAGCAGGTTCGCGACGACCTGATGCATGCGCCCCGCATCGCCGACGATCGTGACCGGCTCATCGGGGACCTCGATCACCCAGTGGTGATCGACCCCGGTGGGTCGAGCATCCGACAGGCCCTCCAGAGCGAGCTGGGTGAGGTCGACGGTGCCGTAGATGAGTTCGCGTCCCTCGTCGAGTCGGGCCAGCAGCAGCAGATCCTCGACGAGACGTGTCATCCGCAGGGACTGCGCCTGGATACGCTCCAGCGACGAGGTCGTGCTCTCGATGGCGTCCGGGCCGTCGGCACCCTGCGGATTCTGACGGAGCGCGCGGAGGGACAGCTCCGAGTAGCCGCGGATGGAGGCGAGCGGGGTCCGAAGCTCGTGACTGGCGTCGGCCACGAACCTCCGCATCTGCTCCTCGTTCTTCTGGCGGGCGGCGAGCGAGGTGTTCACGTGATCGAGAAGTTTGTTGAGCGCGGCGCCCACGAGACCGGTCTCGGTGCGCGGATCGGCCTCGTAGGCCGGAACCCGCTCGGTGATGGTCACCTCGCCGCGATCAAGCTGCTGGTTGGCAACGCGGGTCGCGGTCCTCGCGACGGCGCGGAGCGGGCGCAGGCCGAGTCTGATCGTGATCGCTGTCGTCAGGGCCAGCAGGATCAGGCCGCCGATCGTCGCGAGCGCGATCACGGTGAGCAGCTGGGTGAGCTGGTTCTGGATGTCGTCGCGGGGAAGGCCGGTCACGGCGATGGCGCCGTTGCCCACCGGCAGGGCCATGATCCGGTACGACCCGACGCCGGTGAGGGTGACGGTCACCGGCGAGGTGTCGGTCATCGTGTCGACGCTCTGCTGCAGCGTGTCGACGATCTCCTGCAGCTGCTGGCGGGTGAGGCCCTCGAGGGTGCCGGTGAGTTCGTCCTCGGCGCTGCTGGTCACGATGACACCGCTCGCTCCGGTGAGCGGACTCAGCACGGCGAACAGCACACCGGACGCCTGCACCGTCTGCCCGGCCAGCACGTTCTGTGCGGTCGTCTGCTGCCCGTCGAACGATGACGCCCAGCGGGCGTGCTGCTGCGCGCTGAGGCTGAGCTTCTGGTCGAGCTGGTCCTCCATGGTGCGGCCGAGGGTGGCGCTGGTGATGATCGCGACGATGACGAGGATCAGCGAGACGAACCCGATCACGGCGGTCATCAGCCGTGTCTGCAGGCTCATCGGCCGTCGTGCCATCGCCGCATCGGTCACTGCGGCGCCTTGATCATGTAGCCGACTCCGCGGACCGTGTGCAGGAGCGGCGTGCGGCCGGCATCGATCTTCTTGCGCAGGTACGAGATGTACAGCTCGACGACCGAGGACTTGCCGCCGAAGTCGTAGCTCCAGACCCTGTCGAGGATCTGTGCCTTCGACAGCACGCGCCGCTCGTTGCGCATGAGGTATCGGAGCAGCTCGAACTCCGTCGCGGTGAGGTCGATCTCGACGTCGTCGCGGATGACCTCGTGGCTGTCCTCGTTGAGGGTGAGGTCGGCGACGCGGAGGATTGACTGTCCGTCGTCGGCGGTGGCGTGCCCGGTGCGACGGATGATGGCGCGCAGGCGCGCGATGACCTCCTCGAGGCTGAACGGCTTGGTGACGTAGTCGTCCCCGCCGGCGGTGAGCCCGGCGACGCGGTCGCCGACGGCATCCTTCGCGGTGAGGAAGAGCACGGGCACCAGGCTCCCGGCCTCGCGGAGCCGCTTCAGCACGGCCATACCGTCGAGATCGGGCATCATGATGTCGAGCACCAGAGCATCCGGTTCGAACTCCTTCGCGACCTGCAGGGCCTCCATCCCGGAGGAGGCGGTGCGCACCTCCCAGCCCTCCATGCGGAGCGCCATCGCCAGGAGATCGGTGAGCATCTGCTCGTCGTCGACGGCGAGGATGCGCAGGGGAGAACCGTCAGGACGGCGAAGATCGGGCAGGTCGCTGGTCATGCATCCATTCTGCGGAATCTCCTATGGAATTTCTATGGAGCTGACTATGCGTCTTCTGTGAAGATCCCCTGTGCGGTGGATGCCGACTTCGGCATCCTGACCAGGCGCTCGTCGGGGAGCACGAAGAAGTCGATCGCGCCCTGCGCGACGAGCTGGTCCGAGAGCTCCGCGATCGGTCCGTCGAGATGTCCGTTCGCCCGCACGGTGAGGCGACGAGCGCCGGTGAGGGCGTGGTACACCGCGAACTGCCCGCGCGGGTCGACCGCGGGGTCGAGCAGAGCGGCTCCGATGTGAACGGGCAGATGCAGGCGGCGTGCGGCGATGGCGGCATCGAAATAACTCAGGACCGGGCGGTCTTCGGGATGCTCGCGCAGATGCCGACGCACGGCCTCGCTGCTGCCGGTGCTCCGTCGACCGAGCCGCACCGGATGGTCGCCGAAGCTCGGCACGTCGAAGGACGCGCGACGGAACCGTGCGTCCCAGGGCAGTGCCAGGGCACCGATACCGCCGCCGAAGCTGGTGCCCGAGTAGTCGAGCGCTCGGGCCGCCGGGGGAGCGAGGTCGAGCAGGACGCTCGCCGCCCGCCACAGGTCGGCGGCGGCGAAGCGATGCGAGTAGGTGTCCCGATGCGCGATGCCCGCGAGCACGTGATCGGAGGGATCGGCGGGGAAGCGGCTGGGCGTGCCCGTAGGGATTCCCGGGGCGCACGGGAAGATCGCGGCGGTGTCTGCGGAGACGAGGTCGAGGTCGGGGCCGCTCCGGCCTCCGTAGCCGTGTCCCACCACGAGACCGCGGCGGACGTCCGCCCCCGACAGGGGCACCATCGCGTAGGCGACCGCCCATTCACCCGCGGAGGACCAGAGCCGAAGTTCCGTCACCCGGTGGGTCTCCGTCGACTCGAGGGAACGCACCTCCTCCCACTCGACCCTGCCGCCGCCGAACTCCGCGAACGTCGACAGCCAGAAGTCATCGAAGTCCTCAGGCTCCGGGGGAGCGGTCGGCGGCGTCAGCAGAGCGCTCAGCGAGTACTCCGTCATCTCTTCACGATCGCCGGTCATGATGCTCCTCCTGTCCGCAGGGACGTGCACGACGATACCGACGCGAAAGGGCCGGACACCATCGCGGTGCCCGGCCCTCGTGCATCAGAACGCAGGTCAGTGCGTGTCTTCCGCCTCGATCTCGGTGCGGTCGCCCGACCACAGCGTGTGGAAGGTGCCTTCCTTGTCGATGCGCTTGTAGGTGTGCGCGCCGAAGAAGTCGCGCTGACCCTGCACGAGCGCGGCGGGGAGCCGGTCGGCGCGGATGCCGTCGTAGTACGACAGTGACGACGAGAAGGCGGGTGCGGGGATGCCGGCCTGCGCGGCGGTGACGACCACGCGGCGCCAGGACGCCTGGCCGCGGGTGAAGACCTCGGCGAAGTACGGGGCGGTCATCAGCACGGGGAGGTCCGGCGTCTCGGCGTAGGCCTCGGCGATGCGGTTCAGGAACTGGGCGCGGATGATGCAGCCGCCGCGCCAGATCTTGGAGATCGCGCCGAGGTCGATGTTCCAGCCGTATTCGGCGGCGCCGGCGCGGATCTCGTCGAAGCCCTGCGAGTACGCGACGATCTTCGACGCGTACAGCGCGAGGCGCACGTCTTCGATGAAGGCGGCCTCGTCCTCGACCTCGAACTCGTCGTCCGGACCCGGGAGCGCGCCGGCGACGGCACGCTGCTCGGGGTGCGAGGAGAGCGAGCGGGCGAACGTGGCCTCGGCGATGCCCGAGACGGGCACGCCGAGGGAGAGCGCGGTCTGCACGGTCCAGGCGCCGGTGCCCTTGGCGCCGGCCTGATCGACGATCACGTCGACGAGCGGCTTGCCGGTCTCAGCATCCACCTGGCGCAGCACCTCGGCGGTGATCTCGATGAGGTACGACTCGAGCTCGCCCGTGTTCCACTCGGCGAAGATGTCGGCGATCTCGGCGGGGGTCTTGCCCGTGCCGCGGCGGATGAGGTCGTAGGCCTCGGCGATGAGCTGCATGTCGGCGTACTCGATGCCGTTGTGCACCATCTTGACGAAGTGGCCGGCGCCGTCGTGGCCGACGTGGGTGACGCACGGTTCGCCCTCGGCCACTGCGGCGATCGACTTCAGGATCGGGCCGAGGGTGACCCACGACTCGTCGGAGCCGCCGGGCATGATCGAGGGGCCGGTGAGCGCGCCCTCTTCGCCGCCCGAGATGCCGGCGCCGACGAAGTTGATGCCGGTCTCGCGCACGGCCTTCTCGCGGCGGATCGTGTCGGGGAAGTAGGCGTTGCCGCCGTCGACGATGATGTCGCCGGGCTCGAAGACCTCGACGAGCGAGTCGATGACAGCGTCGGTGGGACCGCCGGCCTTGACCATGATGATCGCGGTGCGCGGCTTCTGCAGCGAGTCGGCGAACTCCTGGTACGTCGATGCGGCGACGAAGCCCGCCTCCGGGTGCTCATCCAGGAGCGTCTGGGTCTTCGCGTGGCTGCGGTTGAAGATCGCCACGGTGTTACCCTCGCGGCTGGCGAGGTTGCGGGCGAGATTCGAACCCATGACGGCGAGTCCGACGACTCCGATGTTCGCTGATGCTTCGGGCACAGAAGGCTCCTGAATCGTGAAGAATGGGGTGCTTTCAGCGTATCGCTGTGCGGAGGGCGGGCGCGCCTCGTGTCACGGATTGCGACGAACGGTCGGGTCGCCCGGCGGGAGCGATCGCCCGACGTCCTACGCTGGACAGGGTCGTCGGCGAGAGGGGTCACCATGGTCGGTTCGGAGAGCAAGCTGCGTGCGGTCGTGGCTGTACCGCTGCCCGAGGAGCTCTGCCGGCTCATCGAGACGCTCGAACCGCGTGTGGAGGTCGTCAGCGATCCGGCGCTGACGCCGCCGATGCGAGGGCCCGCGGACTGGACGGGGGATCCGGACTTCGTGCGCACTCCTTACCAGCAGGCCGCCTTCGACGCGATGGTGGATTCGGCCGAGGTCCTCTTCGGGATCCCCGACGTCGATGCGGCGGCGCTCGCCCGCACGGTGAGTGCGAACCCCGGCCTGCGCTGGGTGATGACGACGGCCGCGGGCGGCGGCAGCACCGTGAAGGCGGCCGGGCTCTCGCGGGAGGATCTCGATCGGGTCGTCTTCACGACCAGCGCCGGTGTGCACGGGGGAACGCTCGCGGAATTCGCGGTCTTCGCCGTCATGGCCGGCGCCAAGGGCCTGCCCCGGCTGCTGGCGGATCAGCGTACCCGGACCTGGCCCGACCGCTGGGAGATGCGACAGCTCGACGAGATGACGGTGCTGATCGTCGGGCTCGGTGGGATCGGCGCGGAATGCGCCCGGCGGTTCCACGCCCTCGGGGCGACAGTGTGGGGCACGACGCGGTCCGGGGAGCCCGTCGACGGCATCGATCGCCTGGTGCCGCTCGACGAGCTCATCGAAGCCGTCCGTCACGTCGACGCGATCGTCGTGACGCTGCCGGGAACCGCGCAGACCGAGCACCTGATCGGCGCGGAGGTTCTCGAGGCGGCGAAACCCGGCATGATCTTGACGAACGTCGGACGTGGGACCGTCGTCGACGAGGCTGCGCTGCTGAGCGCGCTGGACGACGGGACGATCTCGTTCGCGGGCCTCGATGTCTTCGAGCAGGAGCCTCTGGATGCCGCGTCGCCGCTGTGGTCTCATCCGAACGTGCTGGTCAGCCCGCATACGGCGGCGCTCAATTCCCGGGAGGAAGAGCGCATCGCCCGCCGCTTCGCCGAGAACGCGACGCGACTGCTGGACGGCCGGGAGCTGCGGGCCGTGGTCGACACGGTCGAGTTCTACTGAGCGAACTCTCCTGAGCGGGCTCTCCCCGGTGTCAGTCCTTGCGGTATCCGGAGCGGCCCATCGAGAACAGGGCGGCGAAAGCACCGCCGACCGCGCACACGGACATCGCACCGATCAGCCAGAGGAGTGCGTGCGAGAGGAAGGCGCCGTCGAGCATGAGGTTCTCCGTGATCTGCAGAAAAGGACCGGTGTCACCAGCCTATCGGCTCATCCGGTACCATTGAGCTGTACCTCGGCGAGGGATGCTTCTGCGCGTGCGCGGACATCCGTTATCGACGCGGCGAAGCGAGCCGGTGGCTTTCCTCACGCGTCTGCGTTCGAGCTGACAATTCCAAGACCACCGCGCGGCGCCTTCGCTGCGTGTCCCGAAGGAGAACCGCATGTCTGAAGACACCAAGGTCCACGCCGAGCTCCGCGAGAGCTTCGGCAAGGGCTTCGCCCGTCGCCTCCGCGCCGCCGGCAAGATTCCCGCCGTCATCTACGGCCACGGCACCGAGCCGGTGCACGTCGCACTGCCCGGCCACCAGGTCGGACTCATCATCCGTCGCGCCAACGCGCTGCTCGAGCTCGACATCGAGGGCAAGGAGCAGCTCGCGCTGGTCAAGGACGTGCAGAAGGACCCCGTGCACCAGGTGATCGAGCACATCGATCTGCTCGTCGTCCGCAAGGGCGAGAAGGTCACGATCGACGTTCCGGTCATCGTCACCGGCGAGCCCGCGCCGGGCACGGTCGTCAACCAGGACGCGAACACCCTGTCGATCGAGGCAGAGGCCACGCACATCCCGCAGAACCTCGAGGTCTCCGTCGAGGGTCTCGAAGAGGGCGCGCACATCACCGCCGCAGACGTGAAGCTCCCCAAGGGTTCGACGCTGCTGGCCGACCCCGAGGTGCTCATCGTCGCGATCGCGGTTCCCGCCGAGCAGGACCTCGGTGAGGAGACCGAGGCCGCCGAGGGCACTGAGGCTGCAGAAGGCGCCGAGGGCGACGCTGCCGCTGAGGACGCCGCCGCGGAGTGATCTCCGACTGATTCACCGCAGAGGGGACGCGATCCGATCGCGTCCCCTCTGTCGTATCCTGACCGGGTCCCGGCAAGGGACGCGGATGAGAGGACGAGGGCATGTCATCCACCTGGCTGGTGGTGGGCCTGGGCAATCCCGGCCCCCGCTACGAGAGCACCCGCCACAACATCGGTCAGATGGTCGTCGACGAGATCGCGACACGTCGCGGTGAGAGTTTCCGCGAGCACAAGGGCGGCGCACGCGTCGTCGATACCTGGCTTCGCCCGGGTGCCGACAAGCTCGTGCTCGCGAAGCCGAACAGCTTCATGAACGTCTCGGGCACTCCGGTGGCAGCTCTGGCGCGGTTCTACTCGGTGCCGCCGGAGCAGGTCGTCGTGGTGCACGACGAGCTCGACATCCCGTTCGACACGGTCAAGCTGAAGATCGGCGGCGGACACGGAGGCCACAACGGCGTCCGTGACATCGCGCGCGCGCTCACGACGCCCGAGTTCCCGCGCGTGCGCGTCGGCATCGGGCGTCCGGTCGGCCGTCAGGACCCCGCCGACTGGGTGCTCTCGCCGTTCGGCAAGGAGGAGCGTCCGAACCTGCCGATCCTGGTCTCAGACGCCGCCGACGCGGTCGAACTCCTCGTCGCCGAGGGGTTGCTCGCCGCGCAGCAGAAACACCACGCGCCGCGCTGAGGCGTGTACGCAGTCCTGGCGAGCGCTCGTCAGCTGGCGAACTCGACGAAGCCCGCTGCGCTGCCGGTGGAGAAGGCGATCAGCAGCACCACGAAGAAGATCGCCGGTGCGAGCACCGCGACCACCAGAGCGCCGATGCCGGCACCCCGCCCCTGCTTCTTTCGGATGGCGATGATGCCCATGACGATGGCGGCCACGCCGAGCAGTGTGCCGGTCCAGAAGGAGAGCTCTGCCCACAGCACCTGGTCGCGCGCCGGTGAGAGCACGCTGAGCACGTCATCGTTCGTGGTCGTGATGCCCTGCGGGATGCGGCGGCCGATCTCGAAGCCCGCCACTCCGACGACGATCGGCGTCACGACGGCGGCGACGAGCGCGAGGATCAGGGCGAGCAGGCCGAGGAAGCCCGAGGCGCGAGGAGTCGTCTCCGGCACGGCATATGCGCCCGCAGGAGCCGCGTAGCCGCCGACGGGAACCTGGTAGGCGCCCGGAGGAGCCGCCTGCGGTGCAGGAGTCGGAGCCGAGTAGACCGGAGGCGCAACGGCCGGGGCCGCGTACACCGGCGGTGCGGCAGGCGGAGCCGGCTGGTAGCCCGGGGGAGGCGGCGGAACGGCTCCATACGGCGCAGTCGGAACAGGAGGCACGGCACCGGATGGGGGCGGCAGCTGCGGATCGGTCACGCCCCCATCCTAGAGGCCGGAGGCTCTCAGACGCGGCGGAGCAGCCCCACGCGGTCGTACACATCCGACAGGGTCGCGTCGGCGACGGCATCTGCTCGCCCGGCGTTCTCGGCCAGGATGCGATCGAGCTCGGCGGGGTCGTCGAGCAGCTCGAGCGCCCGTGCGCGCACGGGCTCGAACTCGCTCACCACCACCTCGGCGAGGCCCTTCTTGAAGTCGCCGTAGCCGCGCCCCGCGTACTCGTCTTCGATCGACGCGACCTGACGACCCGAGAGGGCCGCGTAGATCGTGAGCAGGTTCGAGACGCCGGGCTTGTTCTCCCGGTCGAAGCGCACGGATCCCTCGGTGTCGGTCACGGCCCGCATGACCTTCTTGGCCGACTTCGCCGGGTCGTCGAGCATCCAGAGCACGCCCGCATCGCTCTCCGAGGACTTCGACATCTTCGACGTCGGGTTCTGCAGGTCGTAGATGCGCGCGGTCTCCTTCTGGATGACCGGCATCGGCACCGTGAAGGTCTGACCGTAGCGGGTGTTGAAGCGCTCGGCGAGATCCCGAGTGAGCTCGACGTGCTGCTTCTGATCGTCGCCCACCGGCACCACGTCGGTCTGGTACAGCAGGATATCCGCGGCCATGAGCACCGGATACGTGAACAGACCGACGCTCGTGGAGTCCTGCCCGTAGCGGGCCGACTTGTCCTTGAACTGCGTCATCCGGTTCGCTTCGCCGAAGCCCGTGATGGTGCTGAGGATCCAGGCCAGCTCGGCGTGCGCGCGCACGTGCGATTGCACGTACAGCGTCGACTTCGACGGCTCGATGCCCGCCGCGATGTACTGCGCGGCGGTGCGTCGCGTCTTCTCGCGAAGCTCTGCTGGATCGTTCGGCTGCGTGAGGGCATGCAGGTCCACAACCGAGAAGTACGCGTCGTAGGAGTTCTGAAGATCCCGCCACTGCAGGAGCGCGCCGATGTAGTTGCCGATCTGAAGGGAGTCGGCGGAGGGCTGCATTCCGGAGTACAGGCGAGGTTTCGTCACGGTATCAATCCTATGGGGATGCCGGACGGGGTCAGCGCGCAGCGGCGTCTACGCTGAGGGCATGATGCTCGCCCCTCGGACCGCACGGACACCCGGGCGCCGCGATCGCGCTCTCTATGTCGAGATCCTCATCGATGCCCCGATCGAGACGGTCTGGGAGCTCACCCAGGATCCCGAGCAGCACGCACGCTGGGACGGCCGGTTCACGGCGATCCGCCCGAGGCGGCGGCGGGAGGATGGAGCGCAGGAGTTCACCTACGAGCTGGACCTCGGCATCCACACCATCCGCGGCACCGGCGTCTCGCTGGGTGACAAGCACGGGCGGCAGGGGGAGCGCACCTCCGCTCTCGCCTTCGACACCTCTGACCGGCTCTCGCCGCTGGGGCCAGGACGAGGGTACTGGCGCTACATCCCCACCTCCGAGGGAGTGCGCTTCCTCACCGGCTACGACTACGCGCCGGGGTGGGGCTGGGCGGGCCGGGTCCTCGATCCGCTCGTGACCCGTCCGTTCGTGTGGTGGCTCACGGCCTGGAGCTTCGATCGGCTCCGACTCTGGGCGGAGGACGGCGTTCCGCCGGAGGAGACGCGATGGTGGCGGTCGCTCCTTCCCGGACGGCGGCCGCGCGCTCGTGCCCGGCGGTGCCTGTCGCGTCCGGCCAGCACCGGCGGACGCACCATCATGCAGCACGCGCCGGCATCCCTCGCGGTGGTGAGTCCGTGAGCCCCGCTCCCGGGGTGTTCGAGCGCGCGCTCGGTGCCGACTTCGCGCGCCTGCATCCGCAGATGCAGCGGCGGTTCGGGGTGGGCGTCGAGGCGGGATACGGCTGCGTGGGCCGCGGCGTCATGACCGAGATCCGGCGCGGGCCGTGGTGGACGCTCCCGTTCCTCGCGATCGGCACCATGCGGAACATCATGTTCCCCGAGCGCGGGCGGAACATCCCTTTCCAGATCGACAACTTCGCCTACATCGACAGCCTCGGGCGGGAGACCGTGACGTTCGTGCGGACGATGACGATGCGACCGGGCCGGCGTCGCCGATTCGACGCGACGATGATCTACAGCCCCGCGCGCGGGAGGATCGTCGACTACCTCGGAACGCACCAGCACCTCGCGGTGGACCTCGACCTGGCTGTCACGGAGGACGGCGGACTGCGGTTGACGTCGGGCGAGCAGCGCTTCTACGAAGGACCGGTCGCCTTCCGATTCCCGATGCTGTTCAGCGGACGCGCGAGGCTGGTCGAGCGATTCGACGACGAGCAGGGATGCTTCGTCATCGACCTCGAGGTGCACAACGACGTGCTGGGCTTCCTGTTCGGTTACCGGGGGAGTTTCCAGTGCGAGTTCCCCGACGGCACCGCGATGCCGGAGACCGCCAAACCCGTCCGCGAGGAGGTGCGGGAGTGAGTGCGCGAGGTGAGGTCTTCCTGACGGCGCTCGGCGCCGAGGCGGAGCGTCTGCACCCGGAGATCCTGGCGCAGTTGCGAGCGCCCGCTGCTGCCGAGACCGCGGAGGGTGTCTTCGCCGTCGCGGGAAGCCGATTCGGTCGGCTCGGCGCGCTGGCGCTGCCCGTCGTCGGACCTCGGATGCTGGTGACACGACACGCACGGGATGTGCCGTTCATCCTCCGAACCCGTCCGGGGCGCACCGAGGACGGCCGCGCGACTCTCGACACGATCCGGGAGTTCCGCTTCCCCGGCGCGACGCAGTTCATCACCGACCGGCTCACCGAGAGCGTGGTGCCCGGTCTCGTCCGCAACGTGCTCGGTGCGCGGGGCCGGGTGGAACTCATCGAGGAGTGCAGCGTGACGGATCGGGGCGCACTGCGGATGCGGACGAAACGGGTGGCGCTGCGCCTGTGGGGTCGCCGGTTCGCACTGCGCGGCATCCTGGGCATCTCCGTCGACCTGGAGGACGGCTGGGATGAGACTCATCGACGCCGCACGATCGACATGCGCGCCCGAAACCCGCTGTTCGGCACCGTGCTGGAGTATCGCGGCTGGTACCGTCACCTCGAGGAGACGGATGAACCGAACATCGCGTGATGCCCCCGGACGCGGCGTGCGCATCCTCGGGCTCATCCTCACGGTGGTGGCGGGGATCCCGTTCGTGTTCTGCGCGTGGATCGCGCTGAGCAGTCGTCTCGGCCTCGGCTCCGTCGATCCGCACGGGTATGGACTCATCTTCGGAACGTTCCTCGCCCTGGTCGCAGGGATCTTCCTCGCTATGGTCGTGCCACTGATGTTCCCGACCGCGCGTCGGGGCAGCGCATACGTGGGGAGCCTGATCGGCTACGTCGTCGTGGCCGCGGCGCTGATCATCTCGCTCATCACCGCCTGAGCGACCGCCTCGCGGACGCGTGCGGGTCGACGCTCAGTAGGTGTAATCGACCACGACCGGCGCGTGGTCGCTCCATCGCTGGTCGTAGGCGACAGCGCGGGCGACCTGGTACGTCTGCACGCGTTCGGCAAGGGCGGGCGTGGCCAGGTGGTAGTCGATGCGCCAGCCGGAGTCGTTGTCGAACGCCTGGCCGCGCATGGACCACCACGTGTACGGACCGTCGACTTCGCCGTGGAACCGACGGCCCACGTCGACCCAGCCCAGGCCGGGGCCCACCGAGCCGTCGACCCCGGTGACCGGAGAATCCGCTTCGCCGAGGAAACGGTCGAAATAGGCGCGCTCGCGAGGTAGGAAACCCGCCTTCTTGCGGTTGCCGCGCCAGTTCTTGATGTCGAGCTCGCGGTGGCCGACGTTCAGGTCGCCGGTCACGAGCGCCAGGGCGTCGTCAGCCCCGAGCTCGGCCAGGCGTGCGCCGAACGCGTCGAGGAACTTCCATTTCTCGTCCTGCTTGGGGGTGTCGGCCTCGCCGGAGTGCACATACGCGCTCACGACGGTGAGCGGACGATCGCCGATCACGAAATCGGCTTCGATCCAGCGGCCCTTCGAGTCGAAGTCATCGGGACCGAGGGCGGTGCGCGACGTCAGAGCGGGCGTGCGGCTGGCGATCGCGACGCCGGCGCGGCCCTTGGCCGTGGCCTCGTCGTGCACGAACGACCACCCGGGAAGCGCCGCTTCGATATGTTCGTCCTGCCCGCGAACCTCCTGGAGAGTGAGGATGTCGATGTCTGCGGCGTCGAGCCATGAGCTCATCCCGTTGCGAGCCGCCGCCCGGATCCCGTTGACATTGACCGTGGCGATACGCAGATGAGGCATGATTCCCAGCCTAGAGGCGGGCTCGGACATTCTCCGATTCGGCCGGCGTCGAGGCTTCGAGCGCTGCGAGTTCGGCGCTCGCCTCTTTCACGGTCCGCCCCGCCTGCCAGGCGCGGTACCACGGCGCGTTGCGCCGGGCTGCGTCCGCCTCTCGCACGCGGATGCGTGCGGCCAGCAGCAGCGTCCGATGCTCTGCCGAACGACGCTCCGCCTCGGTCTGTGCGAGCAGCGGCAGATCACGGTCCTGTGCGGTGACGGCGATCCAGGAGGACGCCACCAGCATCACGACGCCGTTGACGCGGAACCACAGCAGGAGACCCACGAAGATCGCGAACGTGGCGAGCAGGGGGTTGGTCGGGGTGTAGCTCAGCAGGAAACCCGCACCGAACTGCAGGATGGTCATCGCGCCGCCGCCCAGAAGCGCGCCCGGCCAGATGGTGCTCCCGCGCAGCGAGGTGCCGGTGAGGAAGCGCACCATCGCCGCGAGGGCCGTGGAGAGCAGCACGAAGGAGACCAGGACGGTACCGATGCGGATGCTGAGGTTCAGCCCATCCGATCCGGCATCCCAGCCGAGCAGGCTCAGCATCCATGTCAGCACGGCAGCGCTGGCCGAACTGAGTATCGAACCGGCGATCAGCGCGACACCGAAGATCAGTGCGGCGAGCAGGTCTCGCGCCTTCAACAGCACGTAGCTGCGCAGATCGGGCGGCAGACCGAAGATGTCCCTGGTGGCCCGGCGCGAGAAGGTCACCCAGCCGATCGCGGTCCAGATCACGGCGCCGAGCGCGATCAGGCCGGTGATGCTCAGGACTCCGGTGGTGTTCGCGGCGATCTCCTGCACCTGCGCGGGCGTGAACACGCCGCCCGGATCCCGGATCAGGTTGGGGATGTACCTGTTGATGAGATCGATGATGCCGGCGACCGCAGCGGTGCTGCCGCCGAGCCAGAGCCCGGCGATGGCGAAGGCGAGGTAGATCGCGGCGAAGATGGCGAAGAGCGCCTGGTAGCTCACTCCCGCGGCGAGGAGGAATCCGTTGTGCTGCAGGAAATGACGCCAGACGCGCACCGGGAACAGGGCGAGGGTCTGATGCGTCAGCGCGGTCGCGCGTTCGACGGCCGCATCGAGGCGACCGCGCTCGGTGGAAGCGCCAGCAGGATCAGACACGTTCTCAGCCTATCCACACGATCAGAACGGGCGGACTCCCGGAGGAGTCCGCCCGTTCTCGTGATCTCGAAGCGTGTCAGGGACGGCCGCGGAGAACCGCCTGCTTGACCTCGGCGATGGCCTTGGTGACCTCGATGCCACGCGGGCACGCCTCGGAGCAGTTGAAGGTGGTGCGGCAGCGCCAGACGCCTTCCTTGTCGTTGAGGATGTCGAGGCGGACCGCCGCGTTGTCGTCGCGGGAGTCGAAGATGAAGCGGTGCGCGTTCACGATCGCCGCGGGGCCGAAGTACTGCCCGTCGGTCCAGAACACGGGGCACGACGAGGTGCACGCCGCGCACAGGATGCACTTGGTGGTGTCGTCGAAGATCTCGCGGTCGGCGATGGTCTGGACCCGCTCCTTGCCCTTCTCCGGCACGGAGTTCGCGACGAGGAACGGCTGCACCTCGCGGTAGGAGGCGAAGAACGGCTCCATGTCGACGATCAGGTCCTTCTCGAGCGGAAGACCCTTGATCGCCTCGACGTAGATCGGCTTCGAGATGTCGAGGTCCTTGATCAGCGTCTTGCAGGCGAGGCGGTTGCGGCCGTTGATGCGCATGGCGTCGGAGCCGCAGATGCCGTGGGCGCAGGAGCGCCGGAAGCTCAGCGACCCGTCGACCTCCCACTTGATCTTGTGCAGCGCGTCCAGGACGCGGTCCGTGGAGTAGAGCTCCACGTCGTAGTCGACCCAGTGCGGCTCGGAGTCGACCTCGGGGTCGAACCGGCGGATGTTGAAGGTGACGATGAACGACTGGATCGCGGTCTCTTCAGCGGTGTCCGCGGGGGACTCGGCGATGGCGGTGGACATGCTCAGTACTTCCTCTCCATCGGCGGGTAGTTGAACTCGCCCTGCTCGTTCTTGGTGAACACGACCGGCTTCCAGTCGAGCTTGATGTGGTCGCTCGGGGTCGACGAGTGCGGGTCGCCGGTGAGGTAGGCCATGGTGTGCTTCATGTACTTCTCGTCGTCACGCTTCGGGAAGTCGTCGCGCATGTGACCGCCGCGGCTCTCCTGACGGTTCTGCGCCGCGTAGACGACGACCTCGGCGATGTCGAGGAGGAAGCCGAGCTCGACGGCCTCGAGCAGGTCGGTGTTGAACCGCTGGCCCTTGTCGTCGACGTGCACGTTCATGTAGCGGTCGCGCAGCTCCTTGATGACGCCGAGGACGTGCTCGAGCGACTCGTGGGTGCGGAACACCTGCGCGCCCTTGTCCATCTCGTCCTGCAGGGCTTTGCGGAGGACCGCGATGCGCTCGGTGCCCTGGTTGTTGCGCAGGCCCTCGAGCATTCCTGAGACGAAGCCGGCCGGGTTCTCCGGCAGCGGCACGAACTCTGCGGTCTTGACGTACTCGACGGCCTTGCGGCCGGCGCGCTTGCCGAAGACGTTGATGTCGAGCAGCGAGTTGGTGCCCAGACGGTTGGCGCCGTGCACCGAGACGCAGGCGCACTCGCCGGCGGCGTAGAGACCGGGCACGACGGTGTCGTTGTCGGCGAGGACCTCGGCGTCGTTGTTCGTGGGGATGCCGCCCATCGCGTAGTGCGCGGTCGGCATCACGGGCACCGGCTCGACGACGGGGTCGACGCCCAGATACGTGCGGGCGAACTCCGTGATGTCGGGCAGCTTGGTCTCGAGCACCTCCGCACCGAGGTGCGTGCAGTCGAGGAGCACGTAGTCCTTGTGCGGACCGGCGCCGCGGCCTTCGGCGACCTCCTGGACCATGCAGCGGGCGACGATGTCACGCGGAGCGAGGTCCTTGATCGTCGGGGCGTAACGCTCCATGAAGCGCTCACCCGAGGCGTTGCGCAGGATCGCGCCCTCGCCTCGCGCACCTTCGGTGAGAAGGATGCCGAGCCCGGCGAGGCCGGTCGGGTGGAACTGGAAGAACTCGAGGTCCTCGAGGGGGAGACCCTTGCGCCAGACGATGCCGACGCCGTCGCCGGTGAGAGTGTGCGCGTTGGAGGTCGTCTTGAAGATCTTGCCGAAGCCGCCGGTCGCGAAGATCACGGCCTTGGCCTGGAACACGTGCAGCTCACCGGTCGACAGGTCATAGGCCACGACGCCGGAGACCTGCGTCTTGCCGTCGGCGTCCTTCACCGTCAGCAGGTCGAGCACGTAGAACTCGTTGAAGAAGTTGATGCCGAGCTTCACGCAGTTCTGGAACAGCGTCTGCAGGATCATGTGTCCGGTGCGGTCGGCCGCGTAGCAGGCGCGACGCACCGGGGTCTTGCCGTGCTCGGCGGTGTGGCCGCCGAAGCGCCGCTGGTCGATCTTGCCCTCGGGCGTGCGGTTGAACGGGAGACCCATGTTCTCGAGGTCGATGACCGCGTCGATGGCTTCCTTCGCCAGGATCTCCGCCGCGTCCTGGTCGACGAGGTAGTCGCCGCCCTTGACGGTGTCGAAGGTGTGCCACTCCCAGGAGTCCTCCTCGACGTTCGCGAGGGCCGCCGCCATACCGCCCTGCGCTGCACCGGTGTGCGAACGCGTGGGGTACAGCTTCGAGATCACCGCGGTGTTCGCGCCGGAGCCGGCCTCGATCGCCGCGCGCATGCCGGCACCGCCCGCACCCACGATCACGATGTCGAACTGGTGGTAGTGCACGCCGTCGCGAACGACGGAATCCTGGGTATCGGTAGTCACTTCTTCTTTAGCCTTCTTCTCAGTTCCCGACCAGCGCGGCGCATTCGGTCCAGAGGGTGCTGTCCTCTGTGACGCCCAGGCACGGGTCGAACGTGAACACGACGAGCGTGCCGAGGATGATGAGGAGGCCGGCGGCCAGGCCGATGGCCCAGACGAGCGCCTTGCGTGCCTTCTCGGTGGTCACGTAATCGTTGACGATCGTTCGCATGCCGTTGCCGCCGTGGATCAGCGCGAGCCACAGCATCAGCACGTCCCACCACTGCCAGAACGGGGTGGCGAACTTACCGGCGATGAAGGCGAAGTCGAGGGCGTGGATGCCCTCGCCGACCATCAGGTTGATGAAGAGGTGCCCGAAGATCAGCACGACGAGCACGAGGCCCGACAGCCGCATGAAGATCCATCCCCACTTCTCGAGGTTGAACCTGCGCTGACGGCGCACCGGAGCGTCGACGGTCTGCGTGGCCATCAGTGTCCTCCTCCGAAGCCGGCGAACGCGAGCATCAGGTGCCGGGGCACGAAGCCTGCCATGATGACGACCCAGACAGCCAGGACGCCCCAGAACAGCTGGCGCTGGTACTTGGCGCCCTTCGACCAGAAGTCGATCGCGATGATGCGCAGACCGTTCATGGCGTGGAAGACGATGCCCGCCACGAGCACGACCTCGCCGAGCGCCATGACCGGGTTCTTGTATGTGCCGATGACGGCGTTGTACGCCTCCGGCGACACCCTGATCAGCGCCGTGTCGAGCACGTGCACCAACAGGAAGAAGAAGATGGCGACTCCGGTGATGCGATGAAGCACCCACGACCACATGCCTTCGCGACCCCGGTAGAGGGTGCCGCGAGGAGTCTTGGAAGTGGTTTCCGAAATCGACGGTGTCAAGCGAGCGCTTGTGGACACGGTCGTCCTCCCTGGATCGATGTGACTCGGTCGCGTGCTGCGCAAGTGTCAGGCACGCCCGATCGGTGTCCATCCTATTCCCGTCCACGGCGGGGGAGCGACGAAGGGGAGCCTAACTATCTCGACGTCGAGAGAAGGAATGTGCCTCGTTCAGCCGATCTGCGCCATTCCGTTCCAGGCGTTGCCCACGATCCGGCTCGGAAGGAAGCCGCCACGGCCCGTGCCGCCGTAGAGCACGAGGCTTCCTGCGCTGTTGCGGGCGAGCACATCCTGCGTACCGTTGCCGTCGAAGTCGCCGCCGCCGACGATCGCCGTCATCGCGGACCACCCCCGGCCGATCTGCCGTGCCGTCACCCAGGCGCCCTTCCCATTGGTCGGATACACCCAGAGTGTCCCGTCGGGTCTGCGGGCGATGACATCACCGCGCGAGTCACCGGTGAAGTCGCCGGCGTAGAAGATCGAGTTCAGGGTGCCCCACCCGCTGCCGATTTTCTTGTTTCCCGCGATGAACCCGCCGCGCCCGTTGCCGCGGTAGAGGAGCATGTCGCCGGACTTGGTGCGGGCGATCACATCGGTCTGACGATCCCCGTCGAAGTCGATGCCGCCGATGAGCTGGGAGAACTGCGCCCATCCGTTGCCGATCTTCACCGGGGCGCGAAGTCCACCTTTCCCGTTGCCGGCGTAGAGCATCAGCCGGCCGTCGCTCTCGGTGCGAGCGATGTCGGGGACGCCGTCGCCGGAGAAGTCGCCGAGCGTCGTGAAGGGCCGCGCGCCCCATCCCGACATCGCGGTCGAAGCCGCCTTGAAACCGCCGTTCCCGTTCCCGGGGTAGATCTTCAGGTCGCCCGTCGAGGTGCGGGCGAGGACATCCGCCGCGCGATCGCCCGTGAGGTCGCCCGCACCGCCGGAAAGGCTCTTCACCGGCGAGCCGATGCCGAAGATCTGCACCCAGTAGGTCCGGTAGCACTTCCCGGTGGCATAGCCGACGCCGAGCCCGGTGTAGCGCTTGTCGAGGATGTTGGCCCGATGTCCCGTCGAGTTCATCCAGCCGGTGACGACGGACTGTGCGTCGGGCTGGCCGGCGGCGATGTTCTCACCCGATGCCACCCACCCGAAGGAGGCGATGCGCGCGTTTCGCCAGGCCGAGCTGCTGTGGTCGAACGTGCAGCTGGCGGCGAGATGACGCGCCCATTCCGCTGCAGCGGCGTCGAGCCCGGGGTCGGACTTGAGAGCGGGGATCCCTGCCTTGGTGCGCTGCGCGTTCGTGAGCGCGAAGACCTCGCCGGCGGCGCCGCCGGCGGCCGACGCGGCTGCAGGTACGAAGAACACGGCGGCCATCGCGACGGCGAGTGCGGTGGCGATCGCGCGACGGGCATGGGTGAATCGGCGTCTCTGGGGATGGCGCATGGGAATGAAGATAGCGGCTGACCGGTCGATTGTGCAGTATGCCGGTCGTCGCGAGGTCATCCGGCGCGGTGTCCCCGTTACGCTGGCAGCATGACCGAGCCGATCAAGGACTTCTACGCCGTGATCCCCGCCGGCGGCATCGGGAGCAGGCTCTGGCCGCTGTCGCGCGCCGACGCGCCCAAGTTCCTGCACGACCTCACCGGCTCAGGGCACTCGCTGCTGCGCGACACCTGGGACCGTCTGGAGCCGCTCGCCGGGCCGGACCGGATCGCGGTCGTCACCGGCCGTGCCCACCGCGCGGCTGTGGAGGCGGAACTGCCGGGCATTCCGGACGCGAACGTCTTCCTCGAGTCCGAGCCTCGGGAGTCCGCGGCTGCGATCGGTCTCGCCGCCGCCATCCTGCACCGACGCGATCCCGACGTGATCATCGGCTCGTTCAGCGCGGATCACGTGATCCGCGGGACTCGGGTGTTCGAGTTCGCCGTCCGGGATGCCGTCGAGGTCGCCCGCGAGGGATACATCTGCACGATCGGCATCGCTCCGACGGAGCCGGCGATCGGATTCGGGTACATCAAGAAGGGCCCGGAGCTCGTCGTCGAGCGGGCACGCGAGGCGGCCCTGGTGGAGAGCTTCGTGGAGAAGCCCGACCTCGCGACCGCCGAGGCGTACATCGCCGATCGGGGCTACCTCTGGAATGCCGGCATGTTCATCGCCAAGGCGAGCGTGCTCCTGGAGGAGCTCGCGGCGAACGAGCCGGAACTGCACGCCGGGCTCCTCGAGTTGGCCGAGGCATGGGATGACCGCGAGCGCCGCGGTCAGGCCGTAGACCGGATCTGGCCGCGGTTGAAGAAGATCGCGATCGACTACGCGGTCGCAGAGCCCGCGGCCCGGCGGGGGCGGCTCGCAGTGGTCCCCGGGCACTTCGACTGGGACGACGTCGGCGACTTCGCGTCGCTCACGAAACTCATCACGAACGGTCGGAAGAACGACCTCGCGGTGCTGGGGCCGAACGCCCGGGTGCTGTCGGATGCCGCGAGTGGGATCCTCGTCAGCCAGACCTCGCGCGTGATCAGTCTGATCGGCGTGCAGGACATCGTGGTCGTCGACACCCCCGACGCGCTTCTGGTCACCACGGTCCAGCATGCGCAGCGGGTGAAGGGCGTGGTGGAGTCCCTCAAGCTGAACGGGCAGGGCGACGTGCTCTGATGAGCACACCTCCATGCTCATCGGCCGGGTTGATTCCAGCTTTGTAACCTTTCGACAGCGCGTGCGGCCGGAGTATGCACAAACGGTGAAACAGTAGGTAACTTTGAGCGATCCGCGATGGCCGCGGTTCGTTGAGGGAGGCATCAGTTGACCATCTCCACCACCAAGAAGCTGCTCGGCGCGACGCTCGCCGCGGGCGTCATCTTCGCACTCGCCGGCTGTGGCCAGGCGCCGACCGATTCGGGAGACGACGGCGGCGACGCCGGTTCCGCGGTCGACGGCTTCAAGCCCTGCATGGTCTCGGACGAGGGCGGCTTCGACGACAAGTCGTTCAACCAGCTCGGGTTCGAGGGCCTCACCAAGGCTGCTGACGAGCTGGGCGTCGAGGTCAGCAAGACCGAGTCCAAGTCCGCCAGCGATTACGCGTCCAACCTCGACGCACTCGCATCCGAGGGCTGCACGTTCATCGTCTCGGTCGGCTTCAAGCTCAGCGCCCCGACCATCGAGGCCGCGACCGCCAACCCCGACATCCAGTACGCGATCATCGACGACTTCGCCGACAACACCGGCGCGAAGGACGACGCCGGCAAGGACATGGGCGACGGCAAGACCGATGCTCCGAACATCAAGCCGCTCGTCTTCGACACCGCGCAGGCGGCGTTCCTCGGCGGCTACGCGGCCGCGTCGTACTCCGAGTCCGGCACCGTCGGCACCTTCGGCGGCGCCAAGATCCCGCCGGTGACGATCTTCATGGACGGCTTCGAGCTGGGCGTGAAGTACTTCAACGAGGAGAAGGGCGAGGACGTCAAGGTCGTCGGCTGGAGCATCGACTCGCAGGAGGGCCAGTTCACCGACGAGTTCGCGGCGAACGACAAGGCGAAGCAGGTCGCTCAGGGCATCATCGACCAGGGTGCGGATGTGCTCCTCCCCGTCGGTGGCCCGATCTACCAGTCGGCCGCTCAGGCGATCCGCGACTCCGGTGGCAACATCGCACTCATGGGTACGGACGCGGATGTGTTCACGACTGACCCGACCGTCGCCGACCTCCTCCTCGCCTCGATCCAGAAGGGCATGGACGTCGCCGTCTACGACGCCGTGATGGAGGCCTCGACGGGCGACTTCGACCCGACCCCGTTCGTCGGAGTCCTCGAGAACGACGGCGTCGCCCTCTCGGAGTTCCACGACTTCGAGAGCAAGGTCGACCCCGCCCTCGCCGACGAGCTGAAGGCGATCAAGGACGGCATCATCGATGGCTCGATCAAGGTCGAGTCGCCGGCATCGCCGGCAGCGCCGTAATCAGCACAGCAGTACAGGACGCGGCCGGACAGATGTCTCATCTGTCCGGCCGCTCCACTGATCGATAGATTGGCACCATGAAGCTCGAGCTCCGCGGAATCACCAAGAGATTCGGCTCCCTCGTCGCGAACGACCACATCAGCCTGACCGTCGAGCCGGGGCAGATCCACTGCCTGCTCGGTGAGAACGGCGCGGGGAAGTCGACGCTGATGAACGTCCTCTACGGCCTCTACACCGCCGACGAGGGCGAGATCCTCCTGGACGACGTCGTGCAGGACTTCGCCGGTCCCGGAGATGCGATGGCCGCCGGCATCGGCATGGTGCACCAGCATTTCATGCTCATCCCGGTCTTCACCGTCGCCGAGAACGTCATGCTCGGCCACGAGCAGACCGGATTCGCCGGCCGCCTCGATCTGGCCGCCGCCCGCGCGCACGTGCGCGCGGTGAGCGAGCGCTTCGGTTTCGAGGTGGATCCGGATGCGGTCGTCGGCGACCTCCCGGTCGGCGTGCAGCAGCGGGTCGAGATCATCAAGGCCCTGTCGCGCGACGCGAAGGTGCTGGTCTTCGACGAGCCCACCGCCGTGCTCACCCCGCAGGAGACCGATGAGCTGATGAACATCATGCGGCAGCTGCGTGACGAGGGAACCGCGATCGTCTTCATCACCCACAAGCTCCGTGAGGTCCGCGAAGTGGCGGACAAGATCACGGTCATCCGTCTCGGCAAGGTCGTCGGCGAAGCCGACCCCGGCTCGTCCAACACCGAGATGGCGGCCCTCATGGTCGGCCGCGCCGTCGAGCTCACGGTGCAGAAGGACGCTCCGAACCTGCGCAGCGGCGGCCTCGTCGTCCAGGGACTCCGCGTCATCGACGACGCGGGGCAGGTCGTCGTCAACGACGTGAGCTTCGAGGTCCGGCCCGGCGAGATCCTGGCCATCGCCGGGGTGCAGGGCAACGGGCAGACCGAGCTCACCGAGGCCATCATGGGTCTCCAGAGCAGGGCCACCGGCAGCATCACGCTCGATGGCGAAGAGCTGCTCGGCCGCTCCGTCCAGGGCGTCATCGACGCCGGGGTCGGCTTCGTCCCGGAAGACCGCAAGGAGGACGGGCTCGTCGGCGAGTTCAGCGTCGCGGAGAACCTCATCCTCAACCGCTCGACCTACGGCGCCCCGTTCTTCCGCGGCGGCACGATCCAGCGCGGCGCGCTCGACACGTTCGCGCGAGCGCAGATCGACGAGTTCGACATCCGCACGCAGGGACCGGATGCCGCGGCGGGCCGGCTCTCCGGCGGAAACCAGCAGAAGGTCGTGCTCGCGCGGGAGCTGAGCCGGGAGCTCAAGCTCTTCGTCGCCTCGCAGCCGACCCGCGGCATCGACGTCGGATCGATCGAGTTCGTCCATGAGCGCGTCGTCGCCACACGGGACTCCGGGGTCCCGGTGATCGTGGTGTCCACCGAGCTCGACGAGGTCTCGGCGCTGGCCGACCGCATCGCCGTGATGTACCGCGGTGGCATCGTCGGAATCGTGCCGGGGAATGCGCCGCGCGAAGTGCTCGGACTCATGATGGCCGGCGAGATGCCGAGCGCGACGGAGAAGGAGGTCGCTTCGTGAGCGAGGTCACGACGAAGAACACCGAGGTGGAGCCGGCACCCCGCCAGAACACCCTGATCAGAGACATCCTCGCGGGCGGCGCCGTGCGCGCCTTCCTGGCGATCGTCCTGGCCATGCTGATCGGCGGCCTGCTGATCGCCACCACCAGCCCGAGCGTGCAGTCGGCACTGGGCTACTTCTTCCAGCGGCCGGCTGACACCTTCTCGGCGATCTGGGAGGCGATCTCCGGGGCGTATGCGGCCCTGTTCCGCGGCGCGATCTACAACTACAACGCGCCGAACTTCCTGCGGGCGATCAAGCCGATCACCGACACCCTCAACTTCGCCACGCCCCTGATCGCTGCCGGCCTCGGTGTCGCCCTCGCATTCCGCGTCGGCCTGTTCAACATCGGTGGTCGCGGACAGATGCTCATGGGTGTCGCCGCGGGGGCGACCGTCGCCTTCACCGTGCAGGCGCCGATCTTCATCCACCTGCCGCTCACCATCATCGCCGGCCTGATCGGCGGCATGGTCTGGGGCGGTCTCGTCGGGTTCCTGAAGGCCAAGACCGGCGCGCACGAGGTGATCATGACGATCATGCTCAACTTCATCGCGTACTACTTCATCTCCTGGCTGCTCGCGACCCCTGGCCTCCTGCAGCGACCGGGCGGCTCTCAGCCGATCTCGGCGCCGACGCCGGAGACCGCGCGGTTCCCGCTGCTGTTCACCGCCCCGCTGTCGGTGAACGCCGGGTTCCTCGTCTCTCTCCTCGCCGTGCTCTTCGTCTGGTGGCTCATCGAGCGCTCCAGCCTCGGCTTCCGCATGCGCGCCGTGGGGGAGAACCCGCACGCGGCCCGCGCCGCCGGCGTGAACGTCGGACGCACCATCGTGTACGCGATGGGAATCGCCGGTGCTCTCGCCGGTCTTGCCGGCATCAACCAGATGTCCGGCACGATCACGAGCGGCTTCGAGAACGGCATCGACGCCGGCATCGGGTTCGATGCGATCACCGTGGCATTGCTCGGACGGAGCCGCGCCTTCGGCGTCCTCTGGGCCGGTCTGCTGTTCGGCGCGCTCAAGGCCGGCAGCTTCACGATGCAGACGTCGCAGGACATCCCGGTCGACATCGTGCTGGTCGTCCAGGCGCTGATCGTGCTGTTCATCGCGGCCCCGCCACTGATCCGCGCGATCTTCTTCCTTCCGAAGGAAGGCTCGAAGACCCGCACCCCGCGTGTGAAGAACGCGAAGAAGGAGGTGGCCGCGTGAGCGCCATCGCAGCCACCACCGCCGCAGACGGCACGATCTTGCGCGAGACCGTGCGTCAGCGCAGTCTCAAGCTGCCGATCTCCCTCGGGATCGCCACGGTACTGATCCTGCTGCTCGCTCTCCCGGCGGGCCGCAGCGGCACCAGCGTCTTCCGCCTCGCCGATCGCACGTCGTCTTTCGCCCTGCCGGACGTCGGGGTGCCGACCTGGCCGACCGTCCTCGTCTGCGCCATCCTCCTCGCCCTGCTCACGGCCTACGCCACGCTCCGCGTGCTGCGGTATCAGCGGGTCGGTCTCTGGTTGCCGATCGTCTTCGCCTTCGTCGCCGTCTTCGCGTTCCTGACCTGGTCTGCCGCAGACGGCCTGGTGCCGGTGACCGGTCTGCTGTTCGGCGCGGTGTCGCTCTCGGTCCCCCTGGTGTTCGGAGCCCTCGGCGGCGTGATCGGCGAGCGCGCCGGTGTCGTCAACGTCGCGATCGAGGCGCAGTTCCTGCTCGCCGCATTCACGTCCGCCCTGGTCGCCTCGATGACGGGAAACTACATCCTCGGTCTCATCGCCGCGATGGTCGGCGGCGCGCTGGTGGCATCGGTGCTGGCGCTCTTCGCCATCCGCTACATCGTCGATCAGGTCATCGTCGGCGTCGTGCTCAACGTGCTCATCACCGGGCTCACGAGCTTCCTGCACGGCGCCGTGATGAAGCAGAACGAGACGCTGTTCAACTCGCCACCGCGACTGCCGCGCGTACAGATCCCGCTGCTGCACGAGATCCCGGTGATCGGCCCGGTGCTGTTCAATCAGACGCTGATCGTCTACCTCATGTACATCGCCATCCCCGTGGTGGCATGGGCGCTCTACCGCTCGAAGTGGGGTCTGCGTCTGCGCGCGGTCGGTGAGCACCCGCAGGCGGCCGACACCGTGGGCATCAAGGTGAATCCGACGCGATTCTGGAATCTGCTGCTCGCGGGCGCCATCGCCGGCATCGGCGGCGCCTACTTCACGCTGGGGTCTGTCGGCGCGTTCGACAAGGAGATGACCGATGGGCTCGGCTTCATCGCCCTGGCCGCCGTCATCTTCGGTGGGTGGGATCCGGTGCGGGCGACGCTCGCCGCGTTCCTGTTCGGCTTCTCGATGAACCTCGAGACATTGTTGAGCAATCTCGGATCCCCGATCCCGGGCGAATTCATGAAGATGCTGCCGTACGTGGTCACGGTGCTCGCGGTGGTCGGCTTCGCCGGCAAGGTCCGCGCCCCGGCTGCCGACGGCAAGCCGTACATCAAGGGATAGACACATGACTGACATCGACTGGGACGAGCTGCGTCAGGTCGCGACCGATGCCATGACGAAGGCGTACGCACCCTACTCGCGCTATCGCGTGGGTGCGGCGGCACTCGTCGGCGACGGACGGATCGTGGCGGGCTGCAACGTGGAGAACGCCTCTTACGGCGTGACCCTGTGTGCGGAGTGCGCGCTGGTGGGCGACCTGCACATGTCGGGCGGCGGACAGCTGGTCGCGTTCGTCTGCGTCAACAACGACGGGCAGACGATCATGCCCTGCGGCCGCTGCCGTCAGCTGCTGTTCGAGCACGCGATGCCCGGAATGCTGCTGGAGACCGTCTCCGGCATCCGCACGATCGACGAGGTGCTGCCCGACGCGTTCGGGCCGCGCGCCCTTCGGCAGGCTCAGGGACCAGAGGTGAAGGCATGAGCATCGAGCCATTCGACGCAGTGGACGTCATCCGCTCCAAGCGGGACGGCGGCGTCGTGCCCGAGAAGGCACTTCGGTGGATGGTCGATGCCTATACCCGCGGCTACGTCTCGGACGCGCAGATGGCCTCGTTCGCGATGGCGATCTTCCAGCGCGGCATGGAGCGCGATGAGATCCGCGTGCTCACCGACGCGATGATCGCCTCGGGGGAGCGGATGAGCTTCGCCGCCCTCGGCAAGAAGACCGTCGACAAGCACTCCACGGGCGGTGTCGGCGACAAGATCACGCTGCCGCTCGCCCCGCTGGTCGCCTCGTTCGGCGTGGCGGTGCCGCAGCTGAGCGGGCGCGGCCTCGGTCACACCGGCGGAACGCTCGACAAGCTCGAGTCGATCCCCGGCTGGCGCGCGGCGCTCAGCAACGAGGAGATGTTCGCGCAGATGCAGGGCGACGTCGGCGCGGTCATCTGCGCCGCCGGGTCCGGGCTCGCGCCGGCAGACAAGAAGCTCTACGCGCTCCGCGACGTCACCGGCACGGTCGAGGCGATCCCGCTGATCGCGTCGAGCATCATGTCGAAGAAGATCGCCGAAGGCACCGACGCGCTCGTCCTCGACGTGAAGTTCGGATCGGGTGCGTTCATGCAGGACATCGATCGAGCCCGCGAGCTCGCCCGCACCATGGTCGCGCTCGGCACCGATTCGGGTGTCGCGACGACCGCGCTGCTGACCGACATGAACGTGCCGCTCGGTCTGGCCATCGGCAACGCCAACGAGGTGCGCGAGTCCGTCGAGATCCTCGCCGGCGGCGGACCGGCGGACGTACGAGAGCTGACCATCGCCCTCGCGAAGGAGATGCTCGCGCTGGCCGGAAAGTCGGACGCCGACGTGGAGGCCGCCCTCGACGATGGTCGCGCGATGGACAGCTGGAAGGCGATGATCCGCGCGCAGGACGGCGATCCGGATGCCGCGCTGCCGACGGCACGCGAGACGCACGTCGTGACCGCCGACGCCGACGGTGTCGTGACCCGCATGGATGCCCTTCCGTTCGGCATCGCCGCGTGGCGGCTGGGCGCCGGGCGTGCCCGCGCCGAGGATCCGGTGATCTTCGAGGCCGGAATCGACCTGCACGCCAAGCCCGGCGATCGCGTCACGGCGGGGCAGCCGCTGTTCACGCTCTCGGCGGCCGATGACGCGCGCTTCCCGCGGGCGATCGAGGCGCTCGAGGGTTCCTGGGAGATCGGGAACGACGCTTCGTCAGGCTCAGCGACCAAGTTCGAGCGCGGTCCGATCGTGCGCGAGCGCATCACCGCCGACCACTAGCCTGAACTGAGCACTTCCGCGACCGAGAGGATCACCATGTCGATCGATGCGAACGGCGACGTCACCATCCAGGGGATCTCCCTGCGGAGCCTGCCCAAGGTGTCGCTGCACGACCACCTCGACGGTTCGCTGCGGCCCGCCACGATCATCGAGCTCGCGGATGCCGCAGGGGTCGAGGTTCCGGCATCCGATCCCGCCGCACTCGGCCGGTGGTTCGCGAAGCAGAGCGACTCGGGCTCCCTCGTCGATTACCTGAAGACCTTCGACCTCACGACCGCGGTGATGCAGACGCCCGAGGGACTCACGCGCGTCGCCCGCGAGTTCGTCCAGGACCTGGCCGCCGACGGCGTGATCTACGGCGAGGTGCGCTGGGCCCCCGAACAGCATGTCGCTCGCGGCCTCACCCTGGAACAGACCGTCGAGGCCGTGCAGCAGGGCATCGAAGAGGGAGAGGAAGCCGCGGACCGCGAGGGCCGCAGCATCCGGGTCGGTCAGTTGATCACGGCGATGCGTCACACCGACCGGGCACGCGAGATCGCCGAACTGGCGGTCTCGTTCCGCGGACGCGGTGCGGTGGGCTTCGACATCGCCGGTCCCGAGGACGGCTTCCCGCCGTCGAACCATCGCGCGGCGTTCGATTACCTCGCGGAGCACTTCTTCCCCGTCACGGTGCACGCGGGCGAAGCGGCAGGACTCGCCTCGATCCGCTCTGCGCTGCTGGACGGCCGCGCTCTGCGACTCGGTCACGGCGTCCGCATCGCCGAAGACCTCCAGGTCGTCACGCAGGAGGGCGACGAGGTGCAGGTGCAGTTCGGGGAGCTCGCCCGCTGGGTGCGCGATCGGGAGATCCCGCTCGAGCTCTCGCCGTCGTCGAACCTGCAGACGGGGGCGATCGCCGCGTGGGGGAACACTCTCGCCGACCACCCGTTCGATCTGCTCTATCAGCTGGGCTTCGCCGTCACGGTCAACGTCGACAACCGCACGATGAGCGCCACGTCGCTCACGCGAGAGCTGGCTTTGCTGGTCGACGCGTTCGAGTACGACCTCGATGACCTCGAGACGTTCCAGTTCAACGCCGCGGCAGCCGCATTCCTCCCGGTCGAGGAGCGGGAAGAGCTCGTGGAGATGATCGCTGACGGCTTCGACGCCTGATCTGTGGCTTCCGGGGGGAAGCGGCGCCTCGGCGCCGTCTTGATCATCAGTGCGGCCGTCGCGGCCATCGGCGGCGCCGCCGCAGCGTTTCTGTGGCTCAACCGCGACGTCGCCGAACCGGTGCCGCGTGCGGGTTCGGAGATGATCGATCGTCCACTGACTCCGGCCCAGCAGCTGGTCGCCGACGCCGACGACCCGCTCGCCTGCGCGGTCACGTTCGTCGGTGAGGAGGCTCCGGTCGAGCCGGTACTCCAATGGCAGAACGCGCTGTACCAGGGCCTGCCGATCCCGGTCGCCGAGGGGCGCGTCTTCGCGGGCTGGTACTCGACTCAGGCCGCGGCGGGGTCGTTCGACCCCGCCGCCCGGGTGAACGGCGCTGATCCGGTGGTCTGCGAGGACCAGCAGGTCGAGCTGCACGCCGGCTGGACGACACCGGAGGAGAACGGCGCCGAGGCGACGAGGGTCCCGATCCTCATGTACCACCAGTTCACCGCAGCCCCCGAAGGCGAGAAGGGCTGGCTGCGCGGAAACTACGCCTACATCGGCGACTTCGATGCGCAGATGAACCACATCGCGACGACCGGCTTCTACCTGCCGACCTGGGACGAGCTCAGCGCCTTCATCGACGGGCGGCTCTTCCTGCCCGCCCGCTCGGTGATCATCACGGACGACGACGCGGATCAGACCTGGTTCGACCTCGCCGTACCCGTCGTGGAGAAGCACAGGGTGCTCGCGACATCGTTCATGGTCACCGCGTACCGGCAGGATCCGCCGCCGTCCATCTACGTCCTCCGTCGTTCGCACACGCACGACATGCACCGGGCGGGCGCAGACGGCGACGGCCGGATGGTCAATTGGACCGCCGATGAGATCGCCGCGGACCTCGACACCTCGGGCGACATCCTCGGCGTCCGTGAGGTGATCGCCTATCCGTTCGGTCACTTCGACGACACCGCCAAGCAGGGCGTCGCACAGGCGGGCTTCGAGATGGCGCGCACGATCGAACCGGGTTATGTCGAGATCGGGACGGACAAGCTCGCGCTGCCGGTGGTGCGGATCGACTACGGCATGGGACTCGACGCGCTGATCTCGCGCATCGGGTGAGTCCTCGCGCTCAGCGCGCGCGGTCTTCGAGCGCGTCGAGGAAAGCGCCGAGGGATTCGGTGACGTCGGCGTGCATCTGCTCGGCGGAGATCGTCGGGGTGCCGTCACCGGCCTGGGGCCCGTAGTCGCCGAACGATGCGTGTGAGGCGCCGTCGATCTCGATCAGCTCGGCATCGGCCGGCAGCTGGTCACGGGCATCCGCGATCTTCTGCGGCGTGGAGAGCCCGTCCTCGCTGCCCGACAGGCTGAGCACCGGCAGATCGGTCGCGGACAGGTCGGTCGAGCAGTAGGAGCCGAACAGCACCAGCGCATCGGCGTCTTCTGCGAGCTGACAGGCGCGCACACCGCCGAGCGAGTGCCCGCCGACCGACCAGGTGTCGATGTCCGGATCGGCCGAGGTGAACGCGTCGAGTCCGCGCAGATCGAAGAAGGCGAGGTTGAGCCACGGCCGGGTGATCACGACAGTGACGCCCTGCTCGGCGAGGCCCTGCAGGATCGGGGCGTACGCCCAGGGGTCGACCTTGGCCCCGGGAATGAACACGAGGCCGAGGTCGGAGTCTCCGTCCGCGGGAGCGAGGACGATGCCCTGCTCCGCGTCATCCACCGTGATGGCCGGGTTCGCCCGCACGTCCGCGAGGGGCTCGGACTCGGCGGCCATGACCCCGATCTGGCTCCAGGCGACGATGCCGCCGGCGCCGAGCACCAGCACGATCACCAGCCCCCAGAGGATCCCCTTCAGCGCACGGCGCCCTCGTCTTCTCTGCACCCCTCCACGCTACTCCGGGTCAGGAGCGGCGCCGCCTGCCGTGCACGACGGACGGGTGCGTCGCGAGGTAGTCCTCGAACGCCTCGCGCGAGGACCGTCCGGGGGTGTATCCGAACTGCTCCTTCAGCCGCAGATTCGCCAGGACAGGGCGGTAGCGCAGGAACGGCACCTTCTCCGGGCCGTGCTCGGTGAGGCGCAGCATCCGTCCGATGCGCAGGACGGTGGCCAGCACTCCGGCCGGGATCACGAGCTGCCGCTTGCCGAGCCGACGCGCGATCTCGGGCACGGTCATCCGCCCGTCGCCGGCGACGTTGAAGATGCCGGCGGGGCCGTCGGTCGCCGCGCGCACCATGGCGGCCGCGACGTCGTCGACCGAGACGAAGACGAAGGGGGAGTCGGAGCCTGCGATGCGGAGGATGCGCCGGCCATCCCACAGCGCGGTGATCTGGTTTCGCACCTCGGGGCCGAGGATCGTGCCGATCCGGAAGACGACCTGTTCGAGTTCGGGGTGCGTCCGGCTGTGCTCGGCCAACATCTCCTCGACGAGTCGCTTGTGGCGCGAGTAGGCGAAGTCGTCGTTGCCGCGGAGCGGCTGGTCTTCGTCGATCCACTCCGGGTTGTCGGGGTGGTAGCCGTAGGCGGCACCGGAACTGGAGACGACGATCCGTCGCACACCCGCCTCGATGCACGCGGTGATCACGTTCGCGGATCCCGTGACATCGACGCGGTATTCGAGGTCGACGTCGCGTCCCGGATTCACGATGGCGGCGAGGTGCACCACCGTGTCGATGCGGTGTTCCCGCAGCAGCGGTGCGATGGCGGACCCCTCCGTCACGTCGAGTACCGCGTCGGTGATCCCCGGGCGCGGCGGCCCGATGCGCAGGTCCGCCGACACGACGAGCTCCACATCCGCACGCGCGGCCACGGCGCGGGCGACGTGCGACCCCAGGAAGCCCGCGCCCCCCGTGATCAGGACCCGGGTCATGAGACGGCGCCGCTGACGGTGCGCCCGCTCGCGTCGCCCGAAGCGGAGCTGGTGCGCCGACGGGTGTGCCGGGCCCAGAGCCCCGCGAGCACCAGGCCCGCGATGATGTCCCAGATGCCCCACCACCCGGCGACGATGGCCATCCCGCCGAGCCCGTCGAAGAACAGGAAGACCAGGCCGAGACCGAGCCCGGCGTTGCGGATGCCGACCTCGAAGGTCATCGCCTTGCGCTCCCGGGTGCCGAGGCCGCCGACGACGGCGGTGCCGTAGCCCAGGGCGAGTGCCACCGCGTCGTGCACGGCGACGACGAGCAGGATCACCCCGAGCACCTGTACGAACACCGCCCAGTTACCCACCAGCGCCGCGACGATGAAGCCCAGCAGCGCGATGAGGCTGAACCACTTCACGAACGGCTGCACCCGGGCGGAGAGCCGCGGCAGCTTCGCCCGCAGCAGCAGGCCCAGCGCGAATGGGAGCCCGACGATCAGCACGATCTCCAGCAGCATCCGCCACGGATCGAGCGCGACCTCCCGGAGAAGCGTGCGGGCGGTCGGATGCAGAGAGCCCCAGAACGTGATGCTGAGCGGCATCGCGACGATGTAGACGAGGTTGCCGACCGCGGTGAGCGACACCGAGAGCGCGACGTTGCCGCCCGACCGATGGGTGAGCACCTGCGAGATGTTCCCGGGCGGACAGCAGGCCACCAGCAGCATCCCCAGCGCCATCGACGGGGGGACGGGCAGCACGAGCGTCAGCAGGAACGTCGCGATCGGGAGCAGGAGCAGCTGCGCGAGGATCGCGATCACGAAGGGCTTCGGATGCTTCGCCACCACCCGGAAGTCGCTCGGCGCGGTGTCCAGGGCGATGCCGAACATGATGAGACCGAGCACCACGTTGAGGGTTGTGAGGGTTCCGGGTGTGAACGAGAGGACCACGTCGTCGACGTTCACGCCGTGACCTCCAGGGCCTTCTTCTCGTGCCTCACCGCGCCTCGATAGGCGTCCTTGTTGACGTAGTACGCCATCCGGTCGAGGCCGAGATAGTGGTATCCGCCGGTGAGGTCCGGCCAGGGGGAGCCCGCGACCCTCTCGCGGAATCGGGCGGCGCGCGGCGCATCGCGCTCGACCGCGTCGAGGTAGGTCGCGAGGAGGTCCGCCTGCTCGTATCTGCCCTGCCAGCCGATCCCGGAGGCCTCGATCATGCCCATCACGAACAGTCCGTTGAAGGACGCCGGGAACAGGTTGAGGAAGAGCCGCGGCGCGGCGCCCCGCCAATGCAGATGTTCGCGGTCGACGAACGGGTAGTCCAGCGTGTAGCCGGTCGCGAGCAGCACCAGGTCGTACTCGTCGGCGCTGCCGTCGCGGAAGTGCACGGTTCGGCCGTCGAAGCCCTGCACGTCGGCGCGGATGCGCAGGTCGCCCTGACCGAGATGGTTCAGGACCATGGTGTTCACGATCGGATGCGACTCGTAGATGCGGTAGTCGGGCTTCGGGAAGCCGAATCGCACCGGGTCGCCCGTGAAGGCCCGCAGCACCCTGCTGTCGACCGCCTGCTTGATGCGTGCCGGCAGCGGCCGCCCCTGGTTGAGGGTGTCGCTCGGCCTGCCGAAGAGGTAGCGGGGGACGAAGTAGTAGCCGCGCCGAACGCTCATGTCGACGGATGTCGCGTGGTGCACGGCATCCACGGCGATGTCGCAGCCGGAGTTGCCGGCACCGATCAGCAGCACCCGCTTCCCGGCGAGCTGCGAGGGCGACTTGTATGCGCTGGTGTGCAGCAGCTCGCCGGAGAACTCGCCCGAGAACGAGGGGATGTTCGGCTCCGCGAGGGTCCCGTTCGCGAGCACCACCCCGGCGTACCAGAGCGTCTGCTCGCCCTCGGGACCTTCGCTGGTGAGGTCCCACCCGCCGTCCCGCGGTTCGAGGCGCGTGACCCTCGTGTCGAAGCGGAAGAGCTCGGTGAGCCCGAAGTGGTCGGCGTAGTCCTGGAAGTACTCGCGCAGAACGCGATGACCGGGGTAGTCGGCCCGCGACCGCATCGGGAACTCGGTGAACTCGGTGGTCGTGCGCGACGAGATCAGATGCGCGGACTCGTACATCGTGCTGCGGGGATTGGTGATGTCCCAGAGGCCGCCGACGCCGTGCGAGGAGTCGTAGCCGTCCACCACGATGCCGCGCTTTTGCAGGGCCCGAGCCGTGGCCAGCCCCGATGGACCAGCGCCGATCACGGCGTATCTGTTCATGCTGCTCCCTGCACGTCGCTGTGCTGAAATTCTCTGCTCGAAAAGCCCCCGCCCACCGATCGTAACCGGTGGACGGGGGCGTTCCTCGTGCGGTTCGGCCTCAGTTCTCCGGCAGGCTGTGCTGTCGTGCGGCGACGGCGTCGCGCACGGCGGCGAAGAGCGGATGCTCCGGGTCGAGGCCCGTCGTGAGCGCCGTGAACGAGTCGGCGTCCTCGGCGCGCAACAGGCGCTGCAGCTCGACCGACTGCTCGTCGTCGGTGTCGTCGAACTCCAGTGCCGCGGCGACGGCGGCGACCAGGGCATCCGACGACAGACCGCGTTCGGCGGCCATGGCGGCCGGCCCGATGAACCGCTCGTGCCGCGAGATCTTGCGCAGCGGCTGCCGCCCGACGCGCTGCACGGTGTCGATCAGGGCGGGGTTTCGGAAACGGTCGAGGATGGTCGCGCGGTAGGTCGCGAGCTCGGCGGGGTCCAGCCCGTGCTCTGCGACCAGCACGGCCGAGGTCTCCTCCAGTGCCGCCGACACGCGCGCCGCGATGTCGGGGTCCGCCAGGGCGTCCGAGATGCGCTCGACCCCGGCGCGCGCGCCGAAGTACGCCGTGGCCGCGTGCCCCGTGTTCACCGTGAAGAGCTTCCGCTCGATGAAGGGGGCGAGCTCGTCGACGAAGTGCGCTCCCGGAATCGTCGGAAGACTCCCGCCGAAGGGCCCGGACTCGATCGCCCACTCGAAGTACGGCTCCACTGTGACGTCCACGCCGCCGCCCGAAGGCTGGGCGGGCACGATCCGGTCGACGGCCGTGTTCGCGAAGACCGCGCGAGAGAGCAGCTCGCCGGCATCCGTCCCCGCCGCCGTCTCGATCTCGGCGCGGAGCAGATCCGTCGCGCCGATGGCGTTCTCGCAGGCCATCACCTGCAGGGGAGCGGCGTCGTCCGCGCGAGCAGCGAGTCCGGCGACGATCGCCGGAGCGACGAAGCGCAGCACGGTCGGTCCGACGGCGGTCGTCACGACATCGGCCGTCGCGATCTCCCGGGTGAGCGCGTCTGGGTCGGTGCGACTGTTGACCGCGCGGAATCCGGTGACGACGTGATCCACCCCGCCGGGACCCGCTTCGTGCACCGTGTACTCGTCGACGGCGTTGATCGCGTCCACGAGGGCATCGGCGACGTCGGAGAAGACGACCTCGTACCCGCCCTCGTGCAGCAGCAGGCCGACGAAGCCGCGCCCGATGTTCCCGGCACCGAAGTGGACGGCCTTCATGGCTCGCTCCCCGCCCATCACTCGTTGACGGCGGAGAGCAGCGCGAACAGCTCGTCGGGCGTCTGAGCGGCGTTGAGCTTCGCCACGTCGTCGTCATCCGAGAACAGGATCGCGATCTGCGACAGGATCTCCAGGTGCTCGTCGCCGCGACCGGCGATGCCGATCACGAACGTGGCCTGCTCGCCGGCCCAGTCCACGCCGCCGTCGTAGCGGACGACCGACAGCGCGGATCCGAGGATCGCATCCTTGGTCTCGTTCGTGCCGTGCGGGATGGCGAGGCCGTTGCCCATGAAGGTCGAGACGGTCTCCTCCCGCTGACGCATCGCGTCGACGTAGGCCGGGGTGACGGCTCCCGCGGCGACCAGGATGTCGGTCGCCTCCTGGAGCGCGGCGTCCTGAGTGCTGCTGCCGGAGTGGATGCGGACCTGGTCGAGGGTGAGAACGCTCATGGTGTTTCCTTTCTGGATGGTGAGGCGGGGCGGATGCCGTGGCACCCGCCCCGCCTGATCTGTCACGCGCGAGTGAAGGTCACGAGTCGGATTCGCGCTGCTCGCGCACCATCTCGACGACCTCTTCATACTGCGGTGCGTTCATGAAGTTGTCGACGGACACGTGCAGCGAGTTCGGCGACTTGTCCTTCGCACGATCGGTCAGCTGCTGCTGCGTGATCACGAGGTCGGCCGTGCCGTCGAGGTTCGCGATCGCCTGGTTGGTGACCGTGACGCCCTCGACGCCCGCCTTCTTGAACTTGTTGCGCAGGACGCTCGCGCCCATGGCGGACGAGCCCATGCCGGCGTCGCACGCGAACACGACGTTCGAGATGCGGCGGTCGGTGGCGACCCCACCGGCTGCGGCACCTGCTGCCGCCTTCGCTGCCAGACCGCTCAGCGCGTCGGACGACTTGCCCTTGTTCGCTTCGGTCTGAGCGACCGCTGCCGCAAAGGCATCCTCCTTCGCCAGATCCTTCTTGCGGCTCGCGCGCAGGATGATCATCGAGATGATGAAGGTGACCGCCGCCGAGAGGATCACGGACAGGACGACTCCGAGATAATCGGTGCGGAAGGTCTGCCCGAGCACGGCGATGATGCTGCCCGGTGCGGCCGGTGCGATCAGGCCGGTCCCGAAGAGCATGTTCGTGGTGACACCGGTCATGCCGCCGGCGATCAGAGCGACGATCAGCACGGGCTTCATCAGCGCGAACGGGAAGTACACCTCGTGGATGCCGCCGACGAACTGGATGACCGCCGCGCCGGGTGCCGACGCGCGCGCCGCACCGATGCCGAAGATCGTGAACGCGAGGAGCAGACCGAGGCCGGGGCCGGGGTTCGCCTCGAGCAGGAACAGGATCGACTTGCCGCTCTCCGCCGCCTGCTGCGTGCCCAGCGGTGTGAGGACACCGTGGTTGATCGCGTTGTTGAGGAAGAACACCTTCGCAGGCTCGATGAGGATGCTGGTCAGGGGAAGCAGGTTCGTCTCGATGAGCCAGTTCACGGCGGTGGACAGGACGTTCATCAAACCGTTGACGAGCCATGCGACCGGGTAGAAGCCGACCACGACCATGACGAAGCTCCAGATACCCGCGGAGAACATGTTCACGAGCATCTCGAAGCCCGCCCTGATCTTGCCGTCCCACAGCGAGTCCAGCCACTTCATCGAGTACGCCGCGAGCGGTCCCATGATCATCGCGCCGATGAACATGTGGATCTGGTTGAGCTGGTTGTCGGCGGGAAGCGTGGCGTTCACCTGCGCGATGAGGTAATCAGACCCCGCGATGGCTCCCATCACGGCGACGGCGGCGACCACACCGCCGCGGGTCTTGTAGACGATCGTGCCGCCGGTGTAGGCGATGATGATCGGCAGCAGGTAGTGGATGATCGGACCGACGAGGGTGGCGAGCTGCTCGTTCGGCGTCCAGCCCACCGGGATGAAGAACGCGGTGATGATGCCCCAGGCGATCAGTGCAGGGATGTTGGGCATGATCATTCCGGACAGGAACGTGCCGAAGCGCTGCACGCCTGTTCGGAGGCCGCCCGTCTTCTGGGCGGCTGGTGACGTCGTCGTCATGATGTCGTCTCTTTCTTGTGCGAGGGGAGGGATGCTGTGGCTTCCGCCACGGCGTGGCGAGCACCGACGGCGTCATCGGCCGCCAGTGCGATTCCGGCGAGGTTGCGGGCCTCGTCGAGGGTGCGTTCGGAGAGGGCGTGGCGCACGTCCGCGAGGGCGGACGGCGCCATGGAGAGGCTCGTCGCGCCGAGGCCGACGAGGACGACGGCGAGCAGCGGATCGGCCGCCGCCTCGCCGCAGATGCCGACCGGCTTGCCCAGGCGGGCGCCGGCGTCGCCGACCTCGCGCACCAGGCGGAGGACCGCCGGATGCCACGGGTCCTGGAGGGCGGCCACCGAGCCGAGCATCCGATCGGCGGCCATCGTGTACTGCGTGAGGTCGTTGGTGCCGATCGAGGCGAAATCGGCGTGCGCGAGCACGCGGTCGGCGAGCAGTGCGCTCGACGGCACCTCGACCATGACCCCGGCGGTCTTCAGCCCGTAGTCGCGCGCGAGAGTGGTGAAGTACACCGTCTCCTCGACGGTCGCCACCATCGGCGCCATGACCCAGAGGTCGGCATCCGTCTCGGCATCCGCCTCGGCGAGGGCGGTGAGCTGCTCGCGGAGGATGTCTTCGCTGGCGCGCAGCGCCCGGATGCCGCGGAGTCCGAGTGCGGGGTTCTCCTCGTGCGCGTCGTTGAGGAACGCCAGGGGCTTGTCGGCGCCGGCATCCAGCATTCGCACGACGACCTTCTTGCCGGGGAACGCCGCCAGGAGCTCTCGGTACGACTCGCTCTGCTGGCTCACCGTCGGCGCCTGGGCGGAGGAGAGGAACAGGAACTCCGTACGGAACAGCCCGACGCCCTCGGCCCCCCGAGCGACCGCATCGCCTGCGTCCGCGGGTTTCCCCAGGTTCGCCAGCAGTGCGACCAGCGTGCCGTCGGCGAGGGCGCCGGGTGTCAGGGGAGCCGTCTCCGAGGCGGCGCGGGCGGCCGCGCGCTGTGCGGCGCGGTCCTTCTCCTCGGTCGTCGGGTCGGTCGTGACGACACCGGCGGCGGCATCGACGATCACCGTCTGCCCGGTGGTGAGTGCCGCTGCATCGGCGACCCCGACGATCGCGACGATGCCCTTCTCGCGGGCGAGGATGGCGGTGTGCGAGGTCGGCCCGCCGTCCGAGGTGATCAGCGCGAGCACCTGGTCGAGGTCGAGCAGCGCCGTGTCGGCGGGGGCGAGGTCGCGGGCGACGAGGACGAAGGGGTGACCGGGATCCGGAACACCCGGAGCATCCGCTCCCCGCAGACGCGCGAGCACCCGCTGAGCGATGTCGTCGAGGTCGGCGGCGCGCTCGCCGAGGTATCCGCCCACCGCCTCGAGGGTGGCGCGGAAGCCCGCGAAGGCATCGTGCACGGCCCATTCGGCGGTGGCTCCGGCATCGATCCGCGAGTCCACCTCGTCCTGCAGGGTCGGGTCCTCGGCGATCATCGCCTGGGCCTCGAGCACGTCCTGCGCCGACCCTCCGGCCTTCGCGCCGCGCTCGTTCAGCTCGCGGGCGACGGTCTCGACCGCCTCGCGGGAGCGCTGGCGCTCGGCCTCCGCGCCCAGCGAGCTCGGGGTGTTCTCCGGTGCGGGCACGGGCTCCGCCATCCGGACGACCGGCCCCTGGGTGACGCCGAGACCGATCCCCACTCCGCGGAGCTCGCTCATCCGGCGGCGTCCTGGTCGTGGTCGGTCGTCAGCAGTTCGGTGAGCGTGTCCAGTACGCCCTCCGCACCGTCGCCCTCCGCGGTGAGCGTGACGTAGTCGCCGTGCTCGACGGCGAGGGCGATGACGCCCAGGATGCTGGCCGCATTCACCGGCTTGCCGGAGTCCTTCGCGATCGTGACCGGGATGCCGGATTCCTTCGCCGCCTGTGCGAAGAGCTTCGCGGGGCGGGCGTGCAGGCCGTGCGATGAGCCGATGCGGACGGTGCGAGTGGCGGTCATGGGGTTCCCTTCGGGGTGTTCCTGAGGTCGGAGAGGACGGAGCGCACGAGGGCGAGGGTGGAGGACCCGTCGCGGTCGGCGAACACATCGTCCGGGAGGACGACGACGGGCGCATGTGCGTGCCCGCGGATGGCGTCGAGCCGGTCGGCGAGGTGCGGGCCGACGAGGATCAGGTCGTGGTCGCTGCCGGAGACGGAGTGCTCCATCCCGGCGGAGGCGTCCCATTCCAGTCCGGCGTTCGTCGCCGCGTGCCGCAGCCGCTGTGCGACGAACGTGCTCGACGCGCCGGCGCCGCAGACTACGAGGATCCTCATCGATGCCACCTTCCTGAGAACAGTCTGTGAACCGGAGCCCCTCTCGCGCCAACAGGTTCCTTTCCGCCCCCGCGGAACAGCGGCTTCCGCCCATGCACGTCCGCTTGCTGACATCATGGAGATCACGCCAGGACAGTGCAGTCGCACGGGGGAAGTCGGAGGGATCATGTCGCGCCAGCGTCAGGACCAGCTCCTCTCCGTCCTGCTGCGTCAAGAGGGCTGGGCCACGGCCGGCAGCCTGGCCGACCTGCTCGGCGTCACGCCGCGCAGCATCCGCTCGTATGTCGCCGCGCTGAACGCCCGCACGGCGGGGGCCGGCGTCGTCGAATCGGGACCGGCCGGATATCGCGCAGGTCCCGGCGCTCGCGGTGCGAAGCGACTCCGGCAGACCGGCGAGTCCGCACCGCGGGATCGGCTGCACGGCCTCGTGCGCACCCTGCTCGACGTGCCGGCCGGGATCGACGTCTACGACACCGCCGACGAGCTGCACGTCAGCGAGGCGACGCTCGAAGCGGATCTCGTCCGAGTGCGCGGACTGCTCGACGGCACCGACCTCACCCTGGAGCGGGACCGCGAGACCGTGCGGCTGCGCGGGAACGAGGCTGCGCAGCGGCGTCTCCTCTCGCGGCTCGCGCACGACGAGATGGACGATGCCTCGTTCCACCCCGAGACGTTCCGCCGTGCCCTCTCCGGCAGCGCCGTCGCCTCGCATGCGGTCGGACCATTCAAGACCGCTCTCGTGCGTGAGCTGGGCGAGCTCGGCTACTACGTGAACGAACTGGCGATCGCCGACGTGCTGCTGCACATCGCCATCGCGGCAGAGCGGGTCGCCGCCGGTCATGCGCTCGAGTCCCCGGCATCCGGAGCCCGCGAGGAGATCCCCCGGGTGGGCGCGGTCATCGCGCGCCTGGCGTCCGAGCACTTCGCCGTGGTGCTGGGGGAGGGCGACAGCGGACACCTGGCCTCGCTGGTGCTCACGCGCATCGTCGCCCCCGGCGAAGACGCCACGCGCGAGGTCGCGCGCAGCGGTGTCGACCCTCTGGTGGAGGCGGCCGTGCGCGCGGAGATCGCCCGAGCGGCCGAGGACTACCAGGTCGACCTCGTCGACGAGACGTTCGTGCTCCGTCTGGCGCTGCACGTGCAGAACCTGCTGCGGCGAGCCGAGGAGAGCGCGCTCACCCGGAACCCGCTCACCCGATCCCTCAAGACGACGTATCCGATGATCTTCGAGGTCGCGGTGTCCATCGCGAGCGGATTGCACGATCGCGTGGGCACGCCGATCCACGACGACGAGATCGCCTACATCGCCATGCACGTCGGCGGTCGCCTCGAACGCAGCAGGAAGGCGGAGTCGATCCTGACGGCGACGATCGTCTGCCCCGGGTACTACGAGCTGCACGAACTCCTGCGCTCCAGCGTCGACCGATCGCTCGGATCGGCGATCGAGGTCACGAGCGTGATCACGAACGTCGACCCGGACTGGGCGTCGTTCGACACCGACCTCGTGCTCAGCACCATCGAACCGGGTGCCGCGGGGGACCGCTTCGTGCGCATCCAGCCCTTCCTGACCGATGCCGATGTCGACCGCATCCAGCAGGCGGCTGCCCGTCTGCGCCGCGGACGTCGGCTGACCAGGCTCCGCGGCGAACTCGCGCGGTACTTCCACGCCGACGCCTACGTGTACCCGCTTCCCGACGAAGGGGAGGAGGCGATCATCCGGCGTCTCGGCGGCCTCCTCGTCGAAGTCGGACTGATCGGCGAGGACTACATCGAGAACACCATCGTGCGCGAGCGGATGTCCTCCACCGCCTTCACCGACGCGCTCGCCGTCCCGCACGCCCTGCAGATGACCGCGACCCGCACGGCCATCGCGATCGGAGTCGCCGAGGGGTCGGCCGCATGGGGCGACGGACGCGTACAGGTGGTTGCGCTCGCCGCGTTCAGCGAGAGCGACCGCGCGGCGTTCCAGACCGTGTTCGAACAGCTCGTCGAGGTGTTCAGCGAACGGGAGAGCGTGCAGCGGATCGTCCGCCGCGGCACCACGTTCGAGGCATTCCTCGATGAGCTCGTCGCCGTGATCGACGGCTGAGCTCGGGCGTCAGCGGCGCGGGTCGAGCACCTCGGCGAGCTGATCGAGCACCCGGTCCGCGGTGTCCGACTGACTCGTCTCGATCACGACGGCGTCGCCCGACGCGATCCCGAGATCCATCACGGCGAGGACGCTGCTCAGATCGACGGCGGTGCCGTCGGCGGTGCGCAGCGTGATGGGCGCCCCGTGCGACTGCGCGAGGCGCACCAGCTCGGCCACAGGACGGGCGTGCACGCCGTTGTGCGCGCTGACGACCACTCTTCTGCTCGGCACGATCAGGAGCGCTCGTCCAGCAGCATCCGGACACCGGCTTCGAGCTCGGCGACGGCCGTTCGCGCGCCCTCGGCGGACTCCGCTCGGGCGTCGATGTAGACCTTGAGCTTCGGTTCGGTGCCGCTCGGCCGCACGATCACGCGGGAGCCGTCGGCGAGGCGGTAGCGCAGCACGTCGCCGGAGGGTTGTCCTTCCTGCGCGCGCAGCAGATCCTCGGCGGAGGCGATCGCGCGTCCGCCGATCTGCGTCGGCGGCAGTGTGCGCAGGGCGAGCATGACGTTGCCGATGACCGCCAGATCGTCGACGCGCACCGAGACCTGTCCGCTGGCGAAGTAGCCGTAGGTGTCGCCGAGCTCGGCCAGCAGGTCGGCGAGCGTGGCACCACGGGCATGCGCCTCGGCAGCGAGGCCGAGGATGGCGATCGCCGCGGAGATGCCGTCCTTGTCCCGGACGGTCTCGGGGTTCACCAGGTAGCCGAGGGCCTCCTCGAAGCCGAACACCATGCCGGGGGCGCGCGAGATCCACTTGAAGCCCGTCAGGGTCTCGTGGAAGTCCAGACCATGGTGGGCCGCGACGGCGCCGAGTCCGGGCGACGACACCAGGGAGCAGGCGAGGGATGCTCCGGGAGTTCCTGCCGCCGCGCGCGCTGCCCTGGCGCCGAGCAGGAGCCCGACCTCGTTGCCGGTCAGACGGCGCCAGCCGCCCTCGGCGGACTCGTCTGGGATCGCGAGGGCGAGGCGGTCGGCATCCGGGTCGTTGGCGAGGATGAAGTCGGCCTTCGCGCGGCGCGCCGTGGCGAAGGAGAGATCCATCGCCCCCGGCTCCTCGGGGTTCGGGAACGAGACGGTGCGGAACGTGGCGTCGGGCTTCAGCTGCTCATCGACGACGGAGGGCTGCGGATAGCCGGCAGCAGTCAGGATGCGCGAGAGCGTCTCCCAGCCGACCCCGTGCATCGCCGTGTAGACCCAGCGCAGCTCGGAGGCTCCGGGAGGCGCGGGGGCGACGTCCGCGGTGGCCGCGACGTACGCCGAGACGATGTCCTCGCCCGCGGTCTCGTACACGGTCGAACGGGGGAGGCCGGCCGCGTCTCCGGCATCCGCGACGCGCTGGATGTGCGCGGCGATCTCGGCATCCGCCGGTGCGACGATCTGCGACCCCTGGTCGGCTCCGCCGAGATACACCTTGTAGCCGTTGTCGTTCGGCGGATTGTGGCTGGCGGTCACCATCACCCCGGCATCCGCACCCAGGTGCCGCACCGCGAAGGCGAGGACCGGCGTCGGCAGCAGACGGGGGAGGAGGATCGCGCGGAGGCCCGCTCCGGTGAAGAGCTCCGCGGAGTCGGTCGCGAACACGCGCGAGTTCCGGCGCCCGTCGTAGCCGATCACGACGGTCGGCACGCCGCCCCGGGACTTCTCCCGGAGGTAGGCCGCGAAGCCCGCCGCAGCCTGGGCGACAAGCACCCGGTTCATCCGGTTGCTTCCGGCGCCGAGCTCGCCGCGCAGCCCGGCGGTGCCGAAGGCGAGGCGCGCCCGGAAGCGGTCGTCGAGGTCGGCGATCGCGGCCCCGTCTCCGCCGCCGGCGCGCGTGATCAGGCCGGCGAGCTCGTCGCGGGTCTCGTGATCGGGATCCTGGCGCAACCAGGCGCGCGCGGTGGCGAGCAGGCCCTCGTGCACGGACTCCTCGTTCACAGAGCCTCGACCACCTTGGCCAGGAGTGCCGAGATCACGGGCTCCGCCTCGCGGCCCGCCTCGATCACCTCGGTGTGGCTGAGCGGCGTCTGCTGGATGCCGGCGGCGAGGTTCGTGATGAGCGAGAACCCGAGGATCTCCATGCCGGCCTCGCGGGCGGCGATGGCCTCGAGAGCGGTGGACATGCCGACGATGTGGCCGCCGATGTGCTTGGCCATCTGCACCTCGGCCGGGGTCTCGTAGTGCGGACCGCGGAATTGCGTGTAGATGCCCTCATCGAGCGTCGGGTCGATCGACCGGGCGATGTCGCGCAGACGCTTCGCGTACAGGTCGGTCAGGTCGATGAACGTCGCACCCTCGAGCGGTGAGTCCGCCGTGAGGTTGATGTGATCGCTGATCAGGACGGGCTGGCCGGGCTTCCAGGTCTCACGGATGCCGCCGGCGCCGTTGGTGAGCACCATGATCTTGGCCCCGGTGGCCGCAGCCGTGCGGACGCTGTGCACGACGCGGCGCACGCCGTGGTCCTCGTAGTAGTGCGTCCGTGCGCCGATCACGAGCACGTTCTTGCCGCCCGGTGTCCGGATGCTGCGCAGCGTGCCGACGTGGCCCTCCAGGGCGGGCTTCGAGAATCCGGTGACCTCGGTGGCGGGAACGGTCGCGACGGTCTCGCCGATGATGTCGGCGGCCTTGCCCCAGCCGCTGCCGAGCGTGAGGGCGATGTCGTGGTGCTCGACTCCGGTCAGCCGCGCGATGTCTGCGGCTGCCTGTGCTGCGACCTCGAACGGGTTCGCGGTCGGGTCGTCGAGGGGGTTGCTGTGGGTTTCAGGCATGGATCCACTCTAGGAAGGTGCAGGCTCGGGGGCCAGGATTGCGGAAGAATGGATTCCATGACCTCCACCCCTTTCGAGCGCACTCAGCGCGTCGCCGTCCTCGGCGGCGGACCCGGCGGATACGAGGCGGCCCTGGCTGCCGCACAGCTCGGAGCCGAGGTGACGCTCATCGAGCGCGTGGGCGTCGGAGGGGCCGCCGTCCTCACCGACGTCGTGCCCTCGAAGAGCCTGATCGCGACGGCGGATGCCGCGGTGGCGATCTCCGAGGCGAGCGACCTCGGCGTGAACTTCTACGCCAAGGGCGACAACGGCAAGCCCCTGAAGCCGGAGATCGCCATCAACCTCGCCGCCGTGAACAAGCGGCTGGTCGCGCTCGCGGGTCAGCAGTCCGAGGACATGCGCGCCACGCTGCTCGCCGCGGGCGTGCGGATCCTCTCCGGCCACGGCCGCCTCGAGGGGCCCACCGCGATCATCGTCTCCACCGGCCAGGACGGAACCGACTTCGACCGCGTGGAGGCCGACACCATCATCGTGGCCGTCGGGGCGTCGCCGCGCGAGCTCGACTCCGCGAAGCCCGACGGCAAGCGCATCCTCACCTGGACACAGCTGTACGACATGAAGGCGCTCCCGGAGCACCTCATCGTGGTGGGTTCGGGTGTCACCGGGGCCGAGTTCGCCTCCGCGTACATGAACCTGGGCGCGAAGGTCACGCTCATCTCCAGCCGCGACCAGGTGCTGCCCGGCGAAGACAAGGATGCGGCGCACGTGCTGGAGAAGGTCTTCACGCGCGGCGGCATGACGGTGCTCTCCAAGTCGCGCGCCGAGAAGGTCGAGGCCTCGAAGACCGGCGTCACCGTTACCCTGTCGGACGGCCGCACGGTCGAGGGCAGCCACTGTCTGATGGCGGTCGGGTCGATCCCCAACACTGCAGGCATCGGACTCGAGGAAGCCGGAGTCGAGCTCAACGAGTCAGGGCACGTGCGCGTGAACAAGGTCGCCCGCACGTCGGTGCCGAACGTCTACGCGGTCGGCGACTGCACGAACTTCTTCCCGCTCGCCTCCGTCGCCTCCATGCAGGGCCGCACCGCGGTGTTCCACGCGCTGGGCGACATCGTGATCCCGCTGGAGCTGATCAAGATCACGTCGAACATCTTCACCGCACCCGAGATCGCGACGGTCGGCTACTCGGAGAAGGACGTCGAAGACGGCATCGCCGACGGCCTCGTCTACAAGCTGCCCCTCGCGGCCAACCCGCGCGCGAAGATGATGGGCATCAAGGACGGCTTCGTGAAGATCATCGCCCGCAAGGGGTCCGGCACGGTGATCGGCGGTGTGATCGTGGCGCCGAAGGCGTCCGAGCTCATCTACCCGATCGCCGTGGCGGTGGAGCGGCGCCTGACGGTGGACCAGGTCTCCCGCGTCTTCGCGGCGTACCCGTCGCTGTCCAGCAGCATCACCGACGCCAGCCGCGCCATGCACCTGGGGTACATCTCCTGAGACACGCGAAAGGGCGCCCCACCTCGGTGGGGCGCCCTTTCGTATCGGTCCGTCAGCTGATCGTGAGCAGCTGGTGCCCGGCCGAGACGGTGGCGCCGGCGCTGGCATTGATGTTGCCGACGACGCCGTCCTTGTGGGCCTGCAGCGGCTGCTCCATCTTCATCGCCTCGAGGACGACGACCAGGTCGCCCTTGACGACCTGCTGGCCCTCTTCCACGGCGATCTTCACGACGGTCGCCTGCATGGGGGACTTCACCGCGTCTCCGGATGCTCCGGCGTTGGCGACGGTGGCGTGACTGCGGCGCGACGGCGGCACAGCGGCAGGTCGGCCGGCGGTACCGGCCGCGACCGCGACGCGATCGGGGAGACTCACCTCGAGGCGCTTTCCCGCCACCTCGACGACCACGGTGTGGCGCGAGCCGCTCTCGGACGACGAGTCGAGCTCGCCGTCCCACGCGGGGATGTCGTTGACGAACTCGGTCTCGATCCACCGCGTGAAGATGCCGAACTCGCCGTTCTCCGCAGTGAAGGCCGGATCACGCACGACCTTGCGGTGGAACGGGAGCACCGTGGGGAGCCCCGCGACCTCGAACTCGTCGAGCGCCCGGCGCGAGCGCTCCAGAGCCTCGGCGCGGTCCTTGCCGGTCACGATGATCTTCGCCAGCAGCGAGTCGAAGGCACCGGACACCGCGTCGCCGGCGGTCACGCCGGAGTCGAGACGGATGCCGGGGCCGCCGAAGGTCTTGAACACATGGATCGGTCCGGGCTGAGGGAGGAACCCGCGCCCCGGGTCCTCGCCGTTGATGCGGAACTCGATGGAGTGCCCCTGCGGCGTGGGGTCGTCGTAGTCGATCGTGCCACCGGCGGCGATGCGGAACTGCTCGCGCACGAGGTCGATGCCGGTGACCTCCTCGGAGACCGGATGCTCCACCTGCAGGCGTGTGTTCACCTCGAGGAACGAGACAGTGCCGTCGGCACCGATCAGGAACTCGCAGGTTCCAGCCCCCACGTAGCCGACCTCCTTGAGGATGGCCTTCGACGCCGAGTAGAGGAGGTCGTTCTGCTCCGTGGTGAGGAACGGCGCCGGCGCCTCTTCGACCAGCTTCTGGTGGCGACGCTGCAGCGAGCAGTCGCGCGTGGAGATCACGACGACGTTGCCCGCGGCATCCGCCAGGCACTGGGTCTCGACGTGACGCGGCTTGTCGAGGTACTTCTCGACGAAGCACTCGCCGCGCCCGAATGCCGCGACCGCCTCGCGGGTGGCGGACTCGAACATCTCGGCCACCTCGTCGAGCTCGCGGGCGACCTTGAGGCCGCGGCCGCCGCCGCCATAGGCGGCCTTGATGGCGATCGGGAGTCCGAACTCCTTCGCGAAGGCGATGACCTCGTCGGCCGTCTCGACCGGCCCTGGCGTACCCGGTGCCAGCGGTGCGCCGACCTTCTCGGCGACGTGCCGGGCGGTGACTTTGTCGCCGAGCGCCTCGATGGCGTCCGGCGAGGGGCCGATCCAGGTCATCCCCGCGCCGATGACGGCGCGGGCGAACTCGGCGTTCTCGGCGAGGAACCCGTAGCCGGGGTGCACGGCATCCGCACCCGCGCGGCGGGCCACAGAGAGGATTTTCTCGATCTGCAGGTAGGTCTCGGCGCTCGTCGAGCCGCCGAGGGCGAAGGCCTCGTCGGCCAGGCGCGCGTGCAGAGCATCACGATCCTGGTCGGCGTAGACGGCGACCGAGAGGATCCCGGAGTCCCGAGCGGCTCGGATGATGCGGACGGCGATCTCGCCGCGGTTGGCGATGAGCACCTTGGCGATAGCAGGCATGGTTGCCAGCCTAGCGAGAAGCCCGTCGTTCTCTTTGACGACCGTCCACAAGAAAGCGGGCGAAACGTCGACGGGAGTCTACGACCAGAGGTCGGTCCACCGGACACCGAGTTCGGCGGCCAGGCGGCGGACGGTCGAGAGGGACATGCCCACGACGGTGGAGGGATCGCCGTCGACCCGGGTGATGAAGGCCCCGCCGAGGCTGTCGACGGTGAAGGCGCCGGCCACGAGCAGCGGCTCTTCGGATGCGACATACGCGGCGATCTCCGCATCGTCGATGTCGTCGGCGAACGAGACGGATGCCGCGGCCACCGCGGTCGCCTCCACGGGATCGATGCCGGGGGCGACCCGGAACACCGAATGCCCCGAGTGCAGGATGCCGGTGGCGCCGCGCATCTCGTGCCAGCGGCGCGTCGCCTCCTCCGGGGTGTAGGGCTTGCCGTAGACGCGGCCGCCGAGCGCGAACATGGAGTCTCCACCGATCACCAGGCCGTCGAAATCGCCCTGACCGGCGAGGCGGTGCGCCACGTCGGCGGCTTTCGCGCGGGCGAGCACGAGCACGAGCTCCTCGGGGGACAGCTCGACGCCCCGTTCCGCGGCGATGCGGGCGGCGACCGCGTCCTCGTCGACGTCGGGCGACATCGTGAGCGGCTCGATGCCGGCCTGCCGCAGCAGCATCAGACGGGCGGGAGAGGTGGAGGCCAGGCAGACGCGCATGTGCACCACCGTATCCTCGAAGGATGACTTCTTCCCCAGCCGACGTGCTCGAGCTCGACATCACCGGCATCGCCCACGGGGGCACCTTCATCGCCCGCCACGAAGGGCGCGTGGTGTTCGTGTCGGACGCGATCCCCGGTGAGCGGGTCCGCGCCAGGGTGATCCCGCCCGGTGAGGGCGCGGATGCCTCGACGCGCAGCTTCTGGCGAGCCGAGACCCTCGAGGTGCTCGACGCCTCGGAGCATCGCCGACCGCACATCTGGCCCGAGGCCGACCTGTCCCGCGATCCCGCAGAGCGTCCGGGAGGAGCGGATCTCGGTCACATCGCCCTCCAGCATCAGCGGGTGCTCAAACGTCAGGTCCTGACCGAAGCGCTCGACCGCTTCGCGGGCCCTGGCCTCGTCGCCCCCGAGATCGAGGCCGTCGAATCCGGAGACGGCACCGCGTGGCGCACGCGCGTCACCGTGCACGTCGACGATGCCGGCGAGGTGGGGCCGTTCGCGGCGCGCAGCCACCGCGTCATCCCCGTCACCTCGTACCCGCTCTCGCGTCCGGCCATCGCTGAGGCCGCTCTCGCGCTGCGCGGCGAGGCACCCGGACGCATCGAACTCGTCGAGCCGGCCGATGGCCGGGTGCGCATCATCCGGCGGGAGGAGACCGAGCGCCCCGCCCGTGTCGCGCGCGGGTTCCGGCGTCGTCCGACCCCCGAGGTGATCCACGAGGTCGTCGGCGATCGGCGCTTCCAGGTCGACTCCACGGGGTTCTGGCAGGTCCACTCGCGGGCGGCATCCGTGCTGGATGCCGCGGTCTACGGCATCCTCGACGGGCATGTGGACGACGACAGGACGCACTACGACCTGTACGGGGGCGTCGGACTCTTCGCCGCGACCCTCGCCGACCTCGGCGGCACCGACATCGTCACGGTCGAGTCGAGCGCGCGGGCCACCGAGCACGCGGCCGCGAACCTCGCCCCGCTCGACGTCTCTGCTGTGACGGCGCGTGTGGACCGGTTCCTCTCGGGTGTCAAGAGCAGTGGTCGCACGGGTGCCGTGATCCTGGATCCGCCGCGTGCTGGTGCCGGGCGAGCGGTCGTCGAGGGCGTGCACGCTCTTTCTCCCGCAGCGATCGCCTACGTCGCCTGCGACCCGGTCGCGCTCGCCCGAGACCTCGGGACCTTCCGCGGTCTCGGCTGGAACGTCACGACGCTCCGCGGGTTCGATCTCTTCCCGCACTCGCACCACTTCGAGGTCGTCGCACTGCTCACCCGCTAGGCGGCGGGACCTCGCACCGCGACGGACTCACTAGGCTGGGCGGATGAGCACGGTCGCACTCATCGACGATCACGAGTCCGTTCGCCTCGGTCTCGAGGCCGCCTGCGCGCGCGACGCGCAGTCCGTCGTCTTCTCCGGCAGCACCGTCAACTCCTACCTCGAGTGGCGGTCCACGAGCGGCGCCGCACCCGCTGATGTCGTCGTGCTCGACCTCACTCTGGGCGACGGAACGACGGTGACCGAGAACGTCAGGTCCCTTGTGAGCGACGGCGCCTGCGTCGTGATCCACAGCGTCGCCGATCGTCCGGCCGCCGTGCGCGAGGCGCTCTCTGCGGGAGCGGCCGGAGTGGTGAGCAAGTCCTCCGCGCTCGATGACGTGCTCGACGCGATCCGCACCGTCGCGCAGGGCGAGGCTCTGAACAACGTCGAATGGGCGAGTGCCGTCGACGGAGACCGTGAGTTCGCCGATGCGCAGCTCTCGACGCGCGAGCGCGAGGTGCTCAGGCTCTACGCCACAGGGCTGCCGCTGAAGGCAGCGGCCGAGCGGCTGGGCGTCGCCTATTCCACGGCGAAGGAGAACATCACCCGGATCCGGGTCAAGTACGTCGAGGTCGGGCGCCCCGCTCCCACCAAGGTCGATCTCCTCCGCAGGGCCATGGAGGACGGCATCGTGGCGACCGACGGGGCGGCGAGTGCCCGCTGACCCGCTCAGCATCCGCGACGCCTGGAGCAAGATCCCCTCTCCCGGTGCCGCGGAGACGGAGTTCGAGCGCTTCACGGGGAAGCGCATGGAGCGGATCCTCGCGATCGTGGTGGCGATCGGCTCCGCCGCGCTCGGCGCGCAGGCACTGATCGCGGCCGTCGGGACGATGTCCGGGGGAGATGTCCCGCACATCGCGACCCTCGTCGTCGTGTTCGCGCCGCTCGCGGCCATGCTGCTCGCCTGTCTGATCGGACGAGGCGTCCGCGTCACCTGCGGCGTGTTCGCCGTCGCCTACGTGCTCGCGCTCGCCGCCTGGCCGATCGTGGTCGATCCCGCCGCCGACGGCGCCGATGCGCAGCCGTGGATCTTCTTCCTCGTGAACGTGGGCGTGGTCGCGGCGATGCTCGCCTTCCCGGTGCGGATCCAGTTCGCCTGGGCGTTCGGGATGCCGTTCGTCTACGGGTACGTGCGCCTCGTCCAGGGCGAGTTCTCGCGGGAGTTCTGGGTGACGACGGCCTTCGACGTTTCCTTCACGCTCATCCTCGGTGTCGTCATCGTGTCGCTCGGGTGGATGTTCCGTTCGGTGGCCGCCGGAGTCGACGAGGCCAGAGGCCAGGCCGTCTCCTCCTACGCTGCGGCCGCGGCGGCGGCCGCCGCCGAGGAGGAGCGGGTGGCGATGTCGGCTCTGATGCACGACAGCGTATTGGCGGCGTTGATCGCGGGGGAGCGCGCCGAGGGCGATCGGGCACGGGAGCTCGCCGTGGCGATGGCTCGGGAGGCCCTCACCCGTCTCGCCAACACCGAGGCGCCGGTGGCCCAGGAAGGCAGCGATGAGCCGGTCGGCACGACGCAGATCGTCGCCGAACTGCGTCGGTCGCTCTCCGAGGTCGGAGCCGACGCCATCGTCGAGGAGCGCGGCGGGCTCGGTCTCATCCCGGGACGCGCGGCCCGCGCGCTGGTGCTCGCCGCACGGCAGGCGATCGGCAACGCGGTGGCGCATGCGCACGGGCGGGGGCTGCACATCGTCGTCGAGGGGCACGGCGACGAGGGGCTCCGCGTGACGATCTCCGACTCCGGCCCCGGTTTCGACGTTCAGACGATAGGCGCGGACCGCCTCGGCATCCGCGCCTCCATCTTCGCGCGCATGGCCGGTGTCGCCGGCACGGCCAGGATCGACTCCGACGAGAGCGGCACGACGGTCACGCTGGGGTGGTCCCGCTGATGAACCGCACGGTGCGCAGCGTCGCGACCTCCCTCGCCGTGGGCTTCGCCATGTACTTCGCCGCGCGCGGGGTGTGGTGGATCGAGCAGCCGACCGCTCCGCTGATGATGGTGCTCGCCATCGGGCTGTATCTCGTGGTGATCAACGTGGCCATACTGGGCGATTCCGCCTCGCTGCGGATGCCGATGTGGACGGCGCTGCTCGCCCTCGTGACGAGCGCCCTGATCCCCGTACTGGTGACACTCTCCCTCGATCCGGCCCACCGCACGGAGCCGTTCGCCACCTGGTACATCGGCGGTCTGGGGCTGCTCGCGGTCGTCTGCGTGGTGCGCCGTCGACCGGTGATCGGCTGGCTGACCCTGGCTCTGCTCGCGGCGACGGCCGCGGCCTACCTCGGCGTCGTGGTCGCCCTGAACCTCGGCCTCGTCGGGTCCATCATGTGGGTCGTCATCGCGCAGCTGCTCGTGATGTTCTGGGACCGGGCGGTACGAGACACCGAGCGGCTGGCGGAGATCCAGCAGGCCGTCTCCGCCTGGCATGCCACGCAACTGGTTCGCCAGCGCGAGCGGAGGCTGCGCACCCAGTTCGCCCTGGCGGTGGCCGGCCCCGTATTGAGCCGTGTCGTCGCCTCGCGCGGCGTGCTCGACGAAGAGGAGCGGCTGGAGGCGCGGCTCGCCGAGGGGCGGCTTCGCGACGAGCTGCGGGGCGCCGACCTGCTCAACGACGCTGTGCGGGATGCGATCGAGGCGGCTCGGCGTCGCGGAGTCATCGTCACCGTGTTCGACGAAGGCGGCCTCGACGGCGTGGGCGAGGAGCGCCGGGTGGAGATCCGCGATGAGCTGGCCGTCACCCTGACCAGCGCAGAGACCGGTCGCCTCATCATCCGATCGGCGAAGGATCCGGAGGTGGCGGTGACCGTCGTCGGCCGCGCCGGCTCGCGTGCGTCGGGCGATGACGACTCGGTCGAGCTCTGGCACGAGATCCCGCGGGAGCCCGGCGGAAGCTGACGGTGAGAGTGGGCGAGGGGTGGCGGCGAAGCCGCCTACCCCTCGCCTAGCGGACAGTTACCCGAAAACCGTCCGCTGGTGGCCGATCAGCGTCTGTCTACCCTGGACAGAGAGACCAGCCGAACGCGAAGCGTCTCCCTTATTCTGACCGCTCCATCGCATCCTGTCTGTAGGTATTTTGGGGGACACGGATCCGGGGGCGATGAGGGAGTATTAGGACCATGGGAATGCGTCGCGGTACCAATCTCCCGCGGATGGGCGACTTCAATCAGTCCGTCACCCTCGAGGCCATCCGGCGGTCGGGAGAAGGGCTCAGTCGCATCGAGCTCGTCGATGCGACGGGCCTGTCCGCGCAGACGGTGACCAACATCACGCGCAGACTCCTCGACGATGGGCTCATCCGCGAGGCGGGGCGGACGATCAACGGTCCGGGAAAGCCTCGGGTGACGCTGCGCCTCGTCTCGGAGAGCCGCTTCTCGATCGGCGTTCACCTGGACCCCGCCGTGATGACCTTCGTGCTCCTCGATCTTTCCGGGACGGTCGTCCGTCGCACGACCGTGCGCACCCCGACGAAGGATCCGCGCCGCATCGTCGAGGCGATGGGCAGGACCATCGATGCGCTGATCGCAGCCGCCGGCGTGGATCGGAGCCGGATCGCGGGGGTCGGCGTGGCCGCCCCGGGGCCGCTCGACGCGGACAAGGGCACCGTCATCGATCCGCCGAAGCTGCTCGGGTGGCATCGGGTGCCGCTGCGTGCAGCGCTCGCCGAAGCGACGGGATTCGCTGTCACGCTCGAGAAGGACACGACCTCGGCGGCCGTCGGAGAGCTCTGGACCCATCTCGAGCCGTCCGACGACTCCTTCGTCTTCATCTATCTCGGCACGGGCATCGGTGCAGCCCTCGCCAGGGACGGCGAAGCCGTGCACGGCAGCACCCGGAATCTCGGCGAGGTCGGGCACATCGTGGTGGATCCCGACGGTCCTGCGTGCACCTGCGGCTCGCGCGGCTGCGTCGAGGTCGTCTGCACGCCGCAGGCGATCGTCGAACAGGCGGAGCGGGCCGGAGTCTTCCCGGACGACCGCGAGGTCAGCGATGCCGAGGCCGTCGAGGCGCGCTTCACCCGGCTGTGCGAGCGCGCCACCGAGGGCGACGAACCGGCCGCGCGCGTACTGCGAGAAGCGGCAGAGCACATGGCCGTGCTCACGGCCGTGCTGACGAACATGCTCGATGTGGATCGCGTCGTGTTCGGCGGGCCCTTCTGGTCCAGACTGGCCGACGTCTACCTGAAGGAGATCCCGGGTCGGCTCGATCGGCTCAGTGCGACGCGAGCGGTCCGAGCGATCCCGGTCGTCGGCACCGTCGTCGGCGATGATGTCGGCGCCGTCGGTGCGGCGTGCGTCGTCCTCGACTCGGTGCTGAGCCCCCGGACGGCGGACCTGCTGCTGGAGAGGTGATCTCGGAGATCAGCCCCGAGATCAACCGGAGAAACGCCCCCACGGGATGTCGCGCCGCAGGGGCGTGCGGAGCGGACGCTGCGTGCGCGTCCACGCCGACACGCGCGGCTCGTCGGCGACGGCCTCCGCCGCTTCCGAGGCATACGCATCGCTGATCACGGCGATGAGCGCGGCGAGCTCCTCCTCGCTGGCCGTTCCGCGTGCGATCTCCAGCGTCAGCGGCAGCTCGTCCGGCGCTCCGGAGGGAGAGGACTGGCCGGTCACAGCGGGATGTTCCCGTGCTTCTTCGGCGGCAACTCTGCCCGCTTTCCGCGCAATGCCCGCAGCGCCTTGGCGATGGACACGCGCGTGTTCGCCGGCTCGATGATGCCGTCGAGCTCTCCGCGTTCGGCGGCGAGGAACGGCGAGGCGACGTCGTACGTGTACTCGTTGGCGAGCCGCGTGCGCACGGCTGCCACGTCCTCACCGGCCTCCTCGGCCTTCTTGATCTCGCCGCGGTAGAGGATGTTCACGGCGCCCTGACCGCCCATCACGGCGATCTCGGCGGTCGGCCACGCGAGGTTCACGTCGGCGCCGAGCTGCTTCGAGCCCATCACGATGTACGCGCCGCCGTACGCCTTGCGCAGGATGACCGTCACCAGCGGCACGGTCGCCTCGGCGTACGCGTAGAGGAGCTTCGCACCGCGGCGGATGACGCCCTCCCACTCCTGGTCGGTGCCGGGCAGGTACCCGGGGACGTCGACCAGGGTGACGATCGGGATCGAGAACGCGTCGCAGAACCGCACGAACCGGCTCGCCTTCTCACCGGCCTGGATGTTCAGGGTGCCGGCCATCTGCGACGGCTGGTTCGCGATGATGCCGACGGTGCGACCCTCGACGCGGCCGAAGCCGATCACGATGTTCGGAGCGAACAGCGGCTGCACCTCGAGGAAGTCGCCCTGGTCGACGACATGCTCGATGACGGTCTTGATGTCGTAGGGCTGATTGGCGGAGTCCGGGACGATCGTGTTCAGGCTGCGATCGGCATCCGTCGTCTCGAACTCGAAGGCCGTCTCATACGACGGGAGCTCGGCCATGTTGTTGTCGGGGAGGAAGCCGAGCAGCGTGCGCGCGTAGTCGATCGCGTCGTCCTCGTCCTCGGCCAGGTAGTGCGCGACACCGGAGCGGGTGTTGTGCGTGTACGCGCCGCCCAACTCCTCCATGCCCACGTCTTCGCCGGTGACCGTCTTGATGACGTCGGGCCCGGTGACGAACATCTGGCTGGTCTTGTCGACCATGATGACGAAGTCCGTCAACGCAGGGGAGTACACGGCTCCACCGGCAGCCGGACCCATGATGATCGAGATCTGCGGGATGACACCGGATGCCCGCGTGTTCAGACGGAAGATCTCGCCGTACTTGCCGAGGGCGACGACGCCTTCCTGGATACGGGCACCGCCCGAGTCGAGGATCCCGATGCAGGGCATGCCGCCCGCGAGTGCGAACTCCATGATCTTGATGATCTTCTCGCCGGCGACCTCGCCGAGCGAACCTCCGAACGTCGAGAAGTCCTGCGAGTAGACGGCGACCGTGCGGCCGTGGATCGTGCCGACACCCGTGACGACCGAGTCGCCGTAGGGGCGGGACTTGTCCATGCCGAACGCCGTGGTGCGGTGGCGCACGTACTCGTCGAACTCGACGAAGCTGCCGGGATCGACGAGGAGCTCGATGCGCTCGCGCGCGGTCATCTTGCCTTTGGCGTGCTGCTTCTCCTTGGCCTTGGCCTCGGCGTCGATGACGGCCTCGGTGTAGCGAGCGCGCAGATCCGCGATCTTGCCGGCGGTGGTATAGAGGTCAGGCTTGTCCGTCACGGATTCCACCCTAGCGGCGGGTCGGCTCGGACCGTTGGATGCTCGGCACAACGGGTCGCCCGATCCTTTGGCCGATCTCGACCGCGCGATCACACCCGAGAGAATCGAGTGAACCTTTTCGACTGCTGTCTCGTCACTACTCATGACCGGACTCGACGAGCCCGGCGCTGAGACAGGAGTAGAACGATGAACCGCAAGATCGCCGCCACCCTTTCCGCCCTCGCCCTGGCAGCCGGCACCGTCGCACTCGGGGCCGTCCCCGCGCAGGCCGTCGACACCTGCAAGACCGGATCCGTCTGCTACGTGCACGACGGATCCCTGCGGGCCGAGGTCGCGCCCGGGGTCAACCCGAAGGTGCAGTTCGACAAGATCATCAACAACTCGTCGAAGAGCATCCAGGTCAGCTGGGCCGGCTGGGGCGAGAGCAACATGTTCGAGGGCTACATGGAGGCCAAGGCCGGCACGGAGTTCGTCGGCGCCCGCTCGACGATCGAGCTTCCGCGCTACACCGACGCCACGGGCATCCAGTCGGTCCGCGTGGTCCGCTGAGGCGATCCGCGATCGTCGGGATGGCGCCCGTGACCGGTGCCATCCCGACGAAGGGCCCCTGCGATGAGGTGTCGCCGCGTCAGCGTGAGTCGTCTCGCGACGAGCTGTCGAGGCCGGAGAGGTCGTGACCGCCGAGCTGCTCGCCGGCGTCGCCGTCGGAAGCCTCGACCGCGTTCTGATGCCCGCGGCGGACGGTCAGCCCACCCACCTTGCGCCCCGCCCAGCCGACGCCTCGTGCCGCAGTCCCGGCGGCGCCGGCGACGGCGCCTCCCGCGAACCGCGCGCCGCGCAGCATCCGCAGTTCCAGCTTCTCCGCCCCGGCGACCGGCTCCAACTCGACCGGCAGATCGATCGGTGCCGCACCGAACGCTCTGTGTGAGGTCGTGAGCACCCGCCGGCCGAGGATGTGGTTGCCCGCACCGCCGACCACGGCTCCGACGCCGAAGGGGAGGGCCTTGCCGATCACGGACGCTCCGCCCTTCGCGGCGAACTGCTTCACGAACATGGTCTTGAGCCGGTCGACCAAGGGGCCGACGGCCGCGCGGGGGAGCGACTTCGTCACCAGTTCGCCCCAGTACGAAGAACGGCTGCCGCCGCGGCCGGCCACCTGGCCCGCGAGCTGTCCGACCAGGTCGACGCCCTCTTTGCCGAGCATCAGCGTCATCACCAGTGCCCTGGCACGGTCGGGGTTGGCGATCGCGATGCCGTGCACCTCGGCGACGGACTGCGCGAACAGGGCGGTCGACTCTACAAAGCCGACGGTCTCCACGCCTGAGAGTGCCAGTGTGACGCCCGTGCCGATACCGGGGACCACGGCGGTCGCGCCGACGGCTGCACCTCCCGTGGTGACAGCCGCCAGATAGCGTCGCTCGAGGATCCGGATGATCTCGGCCGGAGAAGCCTGCGGATGACGAAGACGGATGCTGCGGATGTGCGCGAGCACCAACGGACGCTGGATCGACAGCACACGGTCGAGTCCCCGCACCATCATCGGATGCTCCGCAGAACCTGCCGGCGGCACCCCCTTGTCCCAGGGAGCATCATCGGGCATCGAATGGATCTTGTGAACCTTGGGTTCCATGCCCTGATCCTACGAAGCCCGCCCGCGAAAACGCCGAATGCCCGGCTCCTTTCGGAACCGGGCATTCGAGGAGTCGATCAGACGAACAGGTTCGCCCGGTCGAGGTCTTCTGCGAAATCGATCTCGACCGCGTAGAGGTCGGAGACATCCATCGGCTCGAGCAGCAGGCCGTCTTCTGCGATGGCCAACTCGAGTCCACGCTCGAAGTAATCCTGATCCTCGACACGCTGCAGCTGGCGCATGAACGCCTTCTTGTTCGCTGCCGAGATGTAGTTGATGCCAACGGCCTCGCCGAGGCCGCCCTTGACCGTCTTCGACAGCTGGTCGATGAAGCCCTCCGCCGTGACGGTGTACTTCACCTCTTCGTCGCTGACCTTGGAGGTGTTGACCGTGACGAACGACTGATCGCGCTCGATGTACTCCAGCGCACGCCCGAGGATCATCGGGTCGAACACGACATCGCCGTTCATCCAGAGCACACCGTTGCGCCCGGTGGCGCTCAGGGCGCGCAGCAGGCTCTTCGACGTGTTGGTCTCGTCGTAGCGCTCGTTGTGGACGTAGTTGACGGAGGGGAAGGCTTCGATGATCGTCTCGGCGCGGTAGCCCACCACCGTGGTGATGCGTGCGTCGGAGCCGAAGGCGGCCCGGATGTTGTCGTGCTGCTGGCGCATGATCGTGCGCCCGTCAGCGAGCTCGGTGAGCGGCTTGGGCAGCGCGCGGCCCAGGCGTGAGCCCATGCCTGCTGCGAGAATGACGGTCTGAAGAGTCACGAGTGCTCCTAAAGGAAGTTGTGTTCACGGTCGGTTAACCGACCAGACACCTCGTCGTGCCGCGTTCATGCTATCGATTCCGCCTGGGAGACCCCGGCGCTGAGTGTTCCCGTTGTCATTTCGTGACCGAGTACACACCGAACACTCAGGCTGGCTGACTCAGTCGGTCCTGCGCGGATTCTTCGGAATTCGAGCGTGGATTGTTTCGCCACGCCCTTGGCTCGCAGCATCCCATTGATACCGTAGGACGGTGACTCCTTCCCCTGACGACCGCACCGACCAGGTGGACGATTCCGAGACCCCTCCCGACACGACATCGGTGAAGCGCACGCCCCCAGTGAAGCAGACCTCGAAGCCGCGCACCACTGCCAAGAAGACGCCGGTCAAGGGTGCTGCCGCGGCGAAGAAGCCCGCCGTGAAGAAGCCGGCCGCGAAGACCCCCGCTCGGGCAGCGGCGGAGAAAGCGGCGCCGACCGGAGAAGTGGTGATCGAGCCCGCCGTTCGGATGGTGATCGATCCGCCGGCTCCCGCCCGCACGTCTGCCTCGGCGCGCTCGGTGGCGGCGAAGAACACCGCGGCGCGGACGTCGGCCGCACGGGGCGCCCAGCCCGCGGCTTCCGCGGCCGCTCGCGCCGCATCGGCGCGCTCGGCCGCCCCGAAGACGACCGCCGGATCGGCGAAGACACCTGCCGCGAGGACTGCGGCGGCCAAGACCGCAGCCGCCAAGTCCGCGGCAGCCAAGGCCGCCGCCGCGAAGTCGACAGCCCGCAGCGCGACGGCACGATCCACCTCGGCCAAGACCGCCGCGGCGAAGGCGGCGGCGGCGAAGTCGGCTGCCGCGAAGGCTGCTGCGGCGAAAGCCGCGGAAGACGCGGCAGCGGAAGCGAAGGCTGCGGAGGCCCTCTCCATGCCGGACGCCGTTGTCGAGCCGCCCGCCCCGATCGTCGAGGAGCCCTCTGCGGAGGAGCCCCAACCGACGGCCGAAGAGAGCGCTGTCGAGGAGCCCGTGATCGACGAGCCCGTGATCGACGAGCCCGTCATTGACGACCCGGCGGTCGAGGAGCCGGCGGTCGAGCAGCCCGTGACCGACGACCCGGCAGTCGAGGAACGGACGACCGAGGAGCCCCTGCTCGAGACGGACGACACCGAGGAGCCGATTCTCGATGCCACGGACACCCCGGACGAGGCGGTCGTCGCGGTGACCGAGGCCGGTGACTCAGCATCCGATGCCGTCGGCGATCTCGGTGCCGTCTCGGCCACCGAGGCCATCCGCATCCGCGGCTTGGTCAAGCAGTTCGGCGACAACCGGGCGGTCGACGGGATCGACCTGACCGTCCCTGCCGGCTCGTTCTACGGGATCGTCGGCCCGAACGGTGCGGGTAAGACGACGACGCTCTCGATCGTGGCCGGGCTGTTGCGGCCCGATGAGGGCACGGTCGTGATCTGCGGCGTCGATCAGGCCGAGAAGCCCCTCGCGGCCAAGCGGGTGATGGGTGTGCTTCCGGATCGTCTGCGCACGTTCGACAGGCTCACCGGGCGTCAGCTCCTCTACTACTACGGCCTGCTGCGCGGCCTCGCCGCCGATGTCATCGAGAAGCGGGCAGCCGACCTCGCTCGTGCCTTCGATCTCGGCGATGCGCTCAGCCGTGTCGTCTCCGACTACTCGGCGGGAATGACGAAGAAGATCATGCTCGCGGGGGCGATGATCCACTCGCCGCGCGTCCTCGTGCTCGACGAGCCGTTCGAGTCCGTCGATCCGGTCTCTTCCGCCGTCATCCTCGACATCCTCCGGGCCTACGTCTCGCACGGCGGAACCGTCATCCTCTCCAGCCATGGAATGGATCTCGTCGAGCGGGTCTGTTCCCGCGTCGCGATCATCGTCGGCGGTGAGGTGCTGGCCGAAGGCACCATCGAGGAGGTGCGCGCGGGGCAGACGCTCGAGGCGCGCTTCGTCGAGCTCGCAGGTTCCAGCGGTGAGGTGGAGGGGCTCGAGTGGCTGCACACGTTCTCCGACTGAGGTTCGCCCTCCTGGTCGGATCGCTGCGCGGAGAACGTCGAGTGCGCACGCTCGTCACCTTCGTCGCGGTCATCGCCCTCACGGTCGTGGTCTGTCTCGCGGTGTTCACCCTCGGCGAGGCCCCCATCGCCGTCGCGCGGGCGGTCATCGTGCTCGGCGGCGGCGCCCTTCTGCTCGGCTTCCTGGTGGGGCCGATCCTCGTCGGGGCCGTCGACCAGCTCGATCCCCGACGGTTCGCGGTGTTCGGGGTCGACGAGCGCCGGATGCCGTGGGTGCTCACGCTCGCCGCCTTCGTCAGCGTGCCGAGCCTGGCCCTGCTCGCCGTGTACATCAGCGTCTGCGTGGTCGCCATCCGGCTCGGCGCACCCTGGGCGCTCGCCGTCGTCATGACGATCGTCGGCGTGACGACGACCGTGCTCACCGCGCGCATCGGAATGGCGATCAATGCGCTGCTGCTCCCGGAGCGCCGCTCCAGGGAGCTCACGGCGCTCTTCGCCCTGGCACTCATCGTGATCGCCTTCCCGGTCGCGGTCTTCTTCGCCTCGCTGCGCTGGGACGGCCAGGTTCCGGAGTCGCTGGCCGCGCTGACCACGACCGTCGGCTTCACGCCGCTCGCGGCGGCACCCGGCTTCCTCTTCCTCGTGGCCGGCGAGGACACCGCTTCCACCTGGACGAGCGGGGTCATCGCCGTCCTCACCGTCGCGCTCCTGTGGGCGCTGTGGTCCTGGCTGGTGCGCCGTCTGCTGACCACCACCGAACGACCGGTCGCCGCGCGCGAGCGCACCGGTCTCGGCTGGTTCGGACTGCTGCCGTCGAACGCATTCGGTGCCATCGCCGCGCGGAGTCTCGTCTACTGGCTGCGCGACCGCCGGTACATCATGAACATCATCGTGGTGCCGGTCGCCGGCGTGCTCACCGTGCTGCCGCTGATCGTTGCCGGCGTTCCGCTCGAGATCGCGGCGCTGATCCCCGTGCCCGTGATGGCGCTGTTCTTCGGCTGGCTGCCGCACAACGATGTCGCGTACGACTCGACCGCGCTGTGGACGCACGTCGCGAGCGGCATCCGTGGTCTCCCCGACAGGCTGGGACGACTCGTTCCGGTGACGCTGGTGGCGGTCCCCGTGCTGGCGATCGCCGTGCCCCTGACGATGTTCGTGATCGGGGACTGGGCCCTGCTGATGCCGCTCACCGGCCTCGCCGCCAGCCTGCTGTTCTCGGCGCTGGGCATCTCGAGCATCGTGTCGGTGGTCGCACCGTACGCAGTGTCCCGGCCCGGCGACAGCCCTTTCCAGCAGCCGCAACGTTCGGCGTCGCGCGGCACGTACGGGCCCGCAGCCGCCTTCCTCGGGGCGATCGTGCTGAGCGCGCCGACGATCTGGCTGTTCGCGGCGACGATGATCGAAGGATCCGCCTACGCGCCCGCTGCTTTCTGGGCGGGTATCGGCACCGGCATCGTCGTTCTCGTGCTCGGCGCCGTCATCGGCGGCCGCATCTTCGAGCGCAGCGGAGAGCGTCTGATGGAGTTCGTCGAGACGGCCTGACGACCGCCCGCGAGGGCACCGACGCGGCTAGACTCACGGGATGAGTACTCCGCTGGACAGCCCCGATCAGGGCGGCGTGACAACGCTTGATCGCGAACTGGAAGAGCTCCTCCGCGAGGAGAATCTCGAACCGGGTGACCACGAGCGTTTCTCGCATTACGTGAAGAAGGACAAGATCCTCGAGTCTGCGATCACCGGCAAGCCGGTGCGCGCACTGTGCGGCAAGAAGTGGACCCCGGGTCGCGACCCGGAGAAGTTCCCTATCTGCCCCACGTGCAAGGAGATCTACGAGTCGATGATCGGCTGACCAGGACCGGGTCAGGTCGCCTCGACGTAGACCGTGGGGATCGCGGGGTCGGACTTGCTGAGCGCGAGTGCCCGCACCGGCAGCTCCTCGCGCACCCGGAGATGGTGCGCGCGAGCGGATGCCGTTCCGGCCGGACCCTCGTGCGCGGTGTCGATGTCGCCGGCTTCGACGAACGTCACCTGCAGCGGGCGGCCGTCGGGATGCTCGGACGCGGTGTCCAGCTGCTCGAAGCCGTCGGAGACGACGACCGTCTCGGCGGACGCGACGCCGTCGGCAAGAGTGCGGAAGGCGGCCTTGCGGCCCCCATACGACGCCTTGTCGGCCGAGGCCTTCGCTACCCCGATCCAGGCGCCGGTCGCGTCCTGTCGTGCGACGAGCTTGTAGACCATGCTGGCGGTCGGATAGCCGGAGCCGGTCACCACGGATGTGCCCACGCCGTATGCGTCGACGGGCGATGCCGCGAGGGCTGCGATCGCGTACTCGTCGAGGTCGCTCGTCACCGTGATGCGCGTCTCGGTGGCGCCGAGCTCGTCGAGCTGGGCGCGGACTTCGCCCGCCACGATCGGCAGGTCGCCGGAGTCGAGGCGCACGCCGCCGAGCCCGGTTCCGGCGACGCGGATCGCCGTCTCGACCCCGGCCCGGATGTCGTAGGTGTCGACGAGGAGCGTGGTGGAGGTGCCCATGCTCTCGACCTGGGCGCGGAACGCGTCTTCCTCCGAGTCGTGCAGCAGCGTCCAGGAGTGGGCGGCGGTGCCCATCGTGGGAATGCCCCAGCTGCGACCGGCCTCGAGGTTGCTCGTCGCTCCGAAACCGGCGATGTAGGCGGCGCGGGCGGCGGCGACGGCGGATCGCTCGGCGGCTCGGCGCGAACCCATCTCGGCCAGGGGGCGCTCCCCGGCGGCGATGCTCATGCGCGAGGCCGCGGTCGCGACGGCGGAATCGTGGTTGAGCACGCTCAGGGCCAGCGTCTCGAGCACCACTGCATCGGCGAAGGTGCCCTCGACGGTCAGGATCGGGGAGCCGGGGAAGTACAGCTCGCCCTCGCGGTAGCCGCTGATCGAGCCGGTGAACCGGTAGTCCTCCAGGTACTTCAGCGAGGTGGCGTCGACGACCTGCTCGTCGCGCAGGAACCGCAGCTCGTCGTCGCCGAAGTGGAAGTCGCGGAGGAGTCCGAGCAGGCGTCCGGTACCCGCCACCACGCCGAACCGGCGGCCGCCGGACAGTCGCCGGGAGAAGAGCTCGAAGACGCTCGGCCGGAAGGCCGTTCCATCTCGCAGGGAGGCCGCGAGCATCGTGAGCTCGTAACGATCGGTCAGCAGCGCCGTCGACGTGGTCATCCCGTCAGCATAGTGACGACATCGACCCGTCACCTGAGCCCGCCCGATGGCGCGCGCCGGTAGGCTGGGGAGTCATGAACGACGCGCCGATCGGAATCTTCGACTCCGGTGTCGGCGGGCTCACGGTGGCCAGGGCCATCCGAGCCCAGCTGCCCCGCGAATCGTTCGTGTACATCGGCGACACGGCGCATTCCCCGTACGGACCCAAGCCCATCGCCGACGTCCGCCGGTATTCGCTCGAGGTCCTCGATGCCCTGGTCGACCAGGGCGTGAAGATGCTCGTGATCGCCTGCAACACAGCATCCGCCGCCATGCTCCGCGACGCCAGGGAACGATACGACGTCCCCGTGGTCGAGGTGATCGGTCCCGCCGTGCGCCGCGCGGTGTCGTCGACGCGCAACGGCCGCGTCGGAGTGATCGGCACCGTCGGGACGATCGGATCGCGTGCGTATCAGGACATGCTCGAGGTGAACGAGCGCCTGCAGGTGTTCACGGCCGCGGCGCCCCGGTTCGTCGAGTTCGTCGAAGCCGGCGTCACCGGTACCCCCGAGGTGCTCGCCGTGGCCGAGGAGTACCTCGCTCCGCTGCGGGATGCCGGTGTCGACACGCTCGTGCTCGGATGCACCCACTACCCGTTCCTGCGCGGCGCGATCAGCTACGTCATGGGGGAGGGCGTCACGCTCGTCTCCAGCGATGACGAGACCGCCGGCGACGTCTACCGACAGCTCGTGCGCGGCGACCTGCTGGCCCCGTCAGACGCGAATGCCACCTACGTCTACGAGGCGACCGGGGCCTCCGCCGACGACTTCACCGCGCTCGCCAACCGGCTCATGGGTCGTGAGGTCCGCGACGTGCAGCTCGTGCACACCGGCGTCATCGAGCTTCCTGCTTCCGTCTCCGAATCGCGCTGAGTCGATTCGACCACCCCCATCGAAAGAAGCACATGACCGACATCGTCCGCGCCGACGGCCGCTCCACCGACCAGCTCCGCGAGATCACCATCGAGCGCGGCTGGAGTGCCCACGCGGAAGGCTCCGCGCTGATCAGCTTCGGCGGCACGAAGGTGCTGTGCACGGCATCCTTCACCAACGGCGTCCCGCGCTGGCTCACCGGCAAGGGCAAGGGCTGGGTCACGGCGGAGTACTCCATGCTCCCGCGCGCGACCAACAGCCGCAACGACCGGGAGAGCGTCAAGGGCCGCATCGGCGGTCGCACGCATGAGATCTCCCGCCTGATCGGCCGCGCACTGCGCGCCGTCGTCGACACCAAGGCGCTCGGCGAGAACACGATCGTCATCGACTGCGACGTGCTGCAGGCCGACGGCGGCACGCGGACAGCAGCGATCACGGGAGCGTACGTGGCGCTCGCAGACGCGATCGAGTGGGGCCGGAACAAGAAGTTCATCGGCAAGAACTCCACGCCGCTGCTCGACTCGGTCGCCGCCATCTCGGTCGGGATCATCGACGGAGAGCCCATGCTCGATCTGGCATATGTCGAAGACGTCAGGGCCGAGACCGACATGAACATCGTCGTCACCGGCCGCGGCCTGTTCGTCGAGGTGCAGGGAACGGCCGAAGGCGCCCCGTTCGACAAGCGCGAGTTGGACGCACTGCTCGACCTCGGGGTCGCCGGCTGCGCCGACCTGAAGGGTCACCAGCTCGCCGCACTGGCTGCCACGGCAGGCGCGTGACGATGAAGGTCGTGCTCGCGACGCACAACCCGCACAAGGTCGCGGAGTTCCAGCAGATCGTCGCGCAGACGCGGCCCGACCTCGAGATCGTCGGCTACGACGGGCATGAGCCGGTCGAGGACGGCGTGACGTTCGCGGAGAATGCGCTCATCAAGGCGCGGGCGGCCGCGGCGCACACCGGGCTCGCCGCTCTTGCGGACGATTCGGGAATCTGCGTCGATGTGCTCGGCGGGTCACCCGGCGTCTTCTCGGCCTATTGGGCCGGCCAGAAGAAGGATGCGGCGGCGAACCTCAAGCTGCTGCTGGATCAGCTGCGCGACGTCGCCGATCCGCACCGCGCCGCGCATTTCACCTCGACGATCGCCCTCGTGACCGCGGGCGGCGTCGAATACGTCGTCGAGGGGCGCTGGCCGGGGAGGCTCGCTCACGCGGCATCCGGCAGCGGAGGCTTCGGCTACGACCCGATCTTCGTGCCCGACGGGCAGGAAGCAGGGTCAGAGCGCAGTGTGGGGGAGTTCACTGCCGAGGAGAAGCAGTCGCAGTCGCATCGGGCCCGCGCGTTCGCGGAGCTCATCCCGCTGCTCGCCGACCTCTGATAGCCGAATTATAATCACTACGCTTGACGTACTTCACATGTAGTGATTAGTCTCGGGGCATGCGCGAACTGACCTACTACATCGCGGTGACCCTCGACGGTTTCATCGCCGGGCCCGCCGACGAAGTCGACTTCTACCCGGTGACGCCGGCCTTCGCCGAGACGCTCGGCACCGAGCTCGCCGACGTGCAGCCGTACCACGTGCGCGCCGACCGCGGAGGTGCGGATGCCCCGCTGACACGCTTCGACACGGTCGTCATGGGCCGCCGCACCTACGAACCGGCGCTGCAGTTCGGGATCACCGATCCCTACGCCCACCTGCGCACTCTCGTGTTCAGCTCCACGCTGGACGATCCCGGTGAGCCGAACGTCGAGGTCGTGCGCACCGACCCGGTCGCGCGAGTGCGAGAACTCAAGGCCGAGGACGGCCTCGGCATCTACCTCGCCGGAGGCGCGGGTCTCGCCGGCGCCCTCCTCGACGAGATCGATCGACTCATCGTCAAGAAGTACCCGGTGATCGCGGGCGAGGGGATCCCGATGGCCCGGCATCCGTTCTCTCCCACGCTGTTCGATCTCGAAGAGGCCCGCCCCTTCGACAACGGCTGCGTCGTGCTCACCTACGCGCGGCATCAGCCGAGCGGGGTATCGTCGGCGAGGTGACCCGACTGACCGCAGACACCCATGTGCACAGCGAGTGGTCATGGGACGCCGGCTCCCTCCCCGGGGCGCTCGGAGCGATGGACCGGATCTGCGCGCGGGCTGTCCAGATCGGGCTTCCGGTCATCGCCTTCACCGAGCATCTTGACCTGGAACCGAGCTGGCGAGTCGATGACGGCGACATCGGGGAGCACGCGCAGAAGTACGTGACCTCGAGCGGGCTCGTGCAACTGCCGGCATTCGACGTGGACGGATACCTCGAGGCGATCGACAGGGTGCGGCGCGAGTATCCCGCCCTGCGCATCCTCACGGGAGTCGAGTTCGGACAGCCGCACCTCTGGGATGCTGCGGCGGCGTCGGTGCTCTCGCGAGGCATCGACCGGGTCAACGGCTCTCTGCACATGCTTCCGTGGGAAGGCGGCGACCGGACGGAGCCGACGACCCTCTACCGCCACCGCCCCGCCGCCGAGGTGATGTGGGCGTACCTGGAGGAGATACCGCGCATGGTCGCGGGCTCGGACTCCTTCGTGGTGTTCACGCACATCGACTACGCAGTCCGCTCCTGGCCGACGGCGACCGCCGGCCCGTTCGATCCTGCCGACTTCGAGGAGGGCTTCCGGTCTGCGATGCGATCGATCGCAGGATCGGGGCGCGCGCTCGAGATGAACACCCGTCAGCTGCGACCGTGGATCCCGCAGTGGTGGGCCGAGGAAGGCGGGCGGGCGATCTCTTTCGGCAGCGACGCCCATGCATCCGAAAGCCTGGCGGGGAACTTCCCGGAGGCGATGGCGATGGCGGAGCACTTCGGATTCCGCGAGGGCGCGGATCCCGCGGACTTCTGGCGGCGCTGACGGCGACCGCGTGGGACTGGTTTCCGTCACCGTCCCGACATCGGCTCCGGAGGGGCTCCAAATCGAAAAGTAGCCCCGTCTCTATACGGCTCCTGCGTAGCTCGTGGCCATCGCTTCACGATTCGTCGCGTACTTGGCCCGGGCTATCTTTCCAGCCCTGGAAGGGCCACTGTGAGAGTAGCCACACTGCGACCCTCGGTTGCGCCTCTTTGGCACGGGTCCGGTGGCGAGCTGAGGGCGACCCATGGGTAAGTTCATCTACGAAAGCGGTTCGAAGGTCGAGATTGAGGATCGCGCCCTCACCCACCTGCAACTGGTCATGACCTCGAAGCTCCGTCGAGGGGAGCCGTTCGCCTTCTCGTGGAAGGAAGACATGAGCATCGGCGGAGGGCGAACGACAGTATGGGTGAACTCGGGAAGCTCGCTGGTTTTCAAGTTCGTCGGTAGTCGGCAACCGTCCCTCAACCGCAACTGGATCGAGGCGCTCGCATTCGTCGCGAACGGCCCGAGCGGTCTCCATCTCGTCCCCGAGCCGGACGCGACGACTGCCCCAACCAAGAGCTTCTACGAGGACCGCCGAAGGGCCACTGAGGAGGCCGGGCACGGCCACCAAGACTGAGGACCCGAGGCAGTCCGTCTTCCACCAGTCGCGAACCTCCGCGGCGCTGATGTCTTCGACGTCATGGTCACTCCCTCCTCCTTACTCGTGAGACTGGTTCTCGTTACCCTTCCCGACTAGGCGGAAACGCGCTCTCCGGGTCACCGGCCGGTCTAGCGTGGAAGGCATGCATGATCACGCGCCGGCCCCCGGCGGCATCCGCTCTGCGAGCAGCAGTCGACTTCTGACGATCTCGCTCTCGCTGACCGCGACGGTGATGATCGTGCAGGTCGTCGGGGCGATCTTCACCGGGTCGCTCGCGCTCCTCGCCGACGCGGCGCACATGTTCACCGACGCCTCGGCGCTCGTGATCGCACTCATCGCGGCATCCGTCGCCGCCCGCCCCGCCGACGACCGCCGCACCTTCGGGTATCAGCGGGCCGAGGTCTTCGGGGCGCTGATCAACGCGGTCATCCTGATCCTGCTGGCCGGCTGGGTCGCCGTCGAGGGAATCGGTCGGCTCATCAACCCCGGAGATGTCGAGGTCGCGGGTGGCCTCATGCTCGTGGTGGCCGTCGTCGGTCTGATCGCCAACGCGATCTCGATGTGGCTGCTGAGCCGCGCGCAGCGCACCAGCATCAACGTGCGGGGCGCGTATCTCGAGGTGATGGGTGACCTGATCGGATCCGCCGCCGTGATCGTGGCCGCGATCATCATCCTCGCGACCGGGTGGATGCCCGCCGACGCCATCGCCTCCCTGTTCATTGCGGCGATGATCATCCCGCGGGCGATCGCCCTGCTGCGCGAGGTCTTCTCGGTGCTCGCCGAGTCGGCCCCGAAGGGGACGGCGGTCAGCGAGATCCGCACGCACCTGCTCGGATACGACGGGGTGACCGGCGTGCACGACGTGCACGTCTGGCAGCTGACCCGCGGAGCCCCGGTGTTCACGGCGCACGTCAGCGTTCACCCCCAGCTGCTCGCCGACGGGGGCGCCGCGAAGCTGCTCTCCGAGATGCAGGCGTGCCTGGCCGACCACTTCGACGTCGAGCACTCGACGTTCCAGCTCGAACCGTCCGAGCAGTCGGACTGCGAACCGCATCACGCCTGAGCGCGACGCCCGCGGGCGTCAGGGCTCGACGACGATCTCGTCCGGGGTCTTGTCCGGACGCAATCCCCGCCAGCGCGCGTGGCGGAGCACACCGTCGGGCGTCCAGTTCGCGAACTCGACCTCGCCGACCAGCTCGGGTCGTACCCAGAGAGCGTCGGACGCGTCGAGCGCCGGCACCCCGCTCAGCGGCGCGGACTTCACCCGCAGCGGCTCGAGCCGCGCGAGAAGGTCGCGGAGGATGCGGTCGGTGAAGCCGGTGCCGACCCGACCGACGTAGCGCAGGCCCTCCTCGGTACCGGTCGCCGGGTCGGGAACCGCGAGCAGCAGCGAGCCGAGAGTGCTCTCCCGATCTCCCTTACCCGGACGGATGCCGACGATCACGGCTTCCTGCATGCGGGTGTGCTTGAGCTTGAGCCACGACGGGGAGCGGAGGCCCGGGCGATAGCGCGATCCGGGGTCCTTCACGACGACCCCCTCGAGCCCGAACTCCTCGCTCGCCGCGAGGGCGGCGTCGACGTCGTCGAACACGGGCGGAACCTGGATGGGCGCATCGAGATCGGCGATGAGGTCGTCGAGCAGTGTGCGGCGGTCGCGCAGCGGCATCGCCGTGAGATCGTGACCGTCGAGTCGCAGCAGATCGAACAACATGTAGACGATCGGCGTGCGCACGACCTCGCGCTCGATCTCGCGGGGTCGGGTGAGGTGCATCCGGTTCTGCAGCAGCGAGAAGCTCGGTCGTCCGTGCGCGTCGAAGGCGACGATCTCGCCGTCGACCACGGCGTCCGATACGGGAAGGAACGGTGCACCGTCGGCGGTGAGCTCGGGGTACCGCGCGGTGATGTCGGTGCCGCGGCGTGCGTGCAGCAGCATCCGTCCGTCCGCCCAGGTTCCCATCGCTCGGATGCCGTCCCACTTGACCTCCACCCAGGAAGGATCACTGAGGGTGCGGGCGAGGGCGGGGACGCCGTTCTCCGCCAGCATGGGTGCCAGGGTCGCGGCCGTGGCGCCGGATGCCGGTGCGGCGGCGCTCCGCGGATGCCGGGAGTTCCGACGCGGGGAGGCCGAGGCCACCGACACCGACGCGGATTCTGACGAGGCCGAAGAGCCCGAGGGCCCCGGCCGGAGCTGTGCCAACGGATCGATGCCAACTGCCGCGCGGGCGAGAACCTCGTCGAGGTCGAGCTGGGCGAGCTCAGGGTCGTCGAGCTCCTCCCAGGTGCGGGGAGCCGCCACCCACGGCTGCGCGCGACCGCGCAGCGAGTACGGCGAGATGGTCGTCTTCTTGCCGTTGTTCTGGCTCCAGTCGAGGAACACCTTGCCGCCGCGCACGGCCTTCGACATCACACTCGTCGCCAGATCGGGGTGGTCGTTCTCGATGAGCCGCGCCAATTCCTTCACGACCGCCGAGATCTCGCTGCTGGTCTGTTCGCCGGGAAGCGACGCGTAGAGGTGGATGCCCTTGCTGCCGCTCGTCACGGGCAGGGGGTCCAGGCCCATGTCGGACAGGATGCGACGGGCGATGCGCGCGACCTCGGCGCACTGGACGAGCCCGACCCCCGGGCCGGGGTCGAGGTCGAGCACCAGCCGATCCGGCCGCCCGGGCAGGCCTTCGGAGGTGAAGCGCCACTGCGGCACGTGCAACTCGATGGCGGCCACCTGCGCGAGCCACACCAGGGTCGGCACGTCGTCGACGAGCGGGTACGCCTTCGCACCGTCGGAGTGCTGGATCTCCTGGCGCGGGATCCAGTCGGGAGCCCCGGGTTCGAGCTGTTTGGTGAAGAACGCGTCAGCCGGAGCATCCGCCGATCCGACTCCCTCCACCCAGCGCTTGCGCGTGACCGGGCGGCCGTCGAGGAGGGGGAGCAGGAGCGGGGCGATCGCGGAGTAGTACGCGATGATCTCGCCCTTGGTGGTGCCCGTCTCGGGGTACACGACCTTGTCGAGGTTGGTCACGCGCAGTCGACGGCCGTCGACCTGCACGACCTGCGCTTCTCCGACCATGGAGCCAGCGTAGTCAAGGGCGCGTGCCGTCCAGCGGAGGACGCGTCAAGGGGCTGGCCGTGACGGGTGTGGCTGGTGTTCACTGGTCACATGAGGACGATCTGGAAGGGCGCGCTGACGTTCGGGCTCGTGAACGTGCCGGTCAAGGTGTATTCCGCGACCGAGGACCACGACGTGCCGCTGCATCAGGTGCACGAGAAGGACGGCGGACGCATCCGCTACCAGCGCACGTGCGAGGTGTGCGGCGAGACCGTCGCCTACGCCGACATCGACCGCGCCTACGTCGAGGAGGGCCAGACGGTCGTCCTGACGAAGGACGACCTCGCCGCCCTGCCCTCGGAGAAGAGCCGCGAGATCGACGTCGTCGAGTTCGTCCCCTCCGACCAGGTCGACCTGCTCACTCTCGACAAGCCGTACTACCTCGAGCCGGACTCGAAGTCCCCGAAGGCGTACGTGCTGCTGCGCAAGACGCTCGAGCAGACGGATCGGACCGCGATCGTCCGGTTCACGCTGCGCCAGAAGACCCGGCTCGCGGCGCTCCGCGTGCGCGGGAAGGTGCTCGTGCTGCAGACATTGCTCTGGGCCGACGAGGTGCGCGAGGCGGAGTTCCCCGCGCTCGACGAGGACGTGCGGATCTCGAAGAAGGAGCTCGAGATGTCGGCATCCCTCGTCGACAGCTACTCCACCGACTTCGATCCCGAGGCCTTCGTCGACGAGTACCAGAAGGAGCTGCGCACGCTCATCGACGCGAAGATCGAGGCCGGCGAGGGCTTCGAGATCTCGGATGCCTTCGGGGAAGCGGATGCCGACACCAAGGGTGGCGAGGTCATCGACCTCATGGAGGCCCTGCGCGAGAGCGTCGCCCGGTCGAAGGAGAAGCGCGCGAGCGAGAAGCCGGCCAAGGCCAAGAAGCCGGCGAAGAAGACCGGCTGACCCGGCGGGACCGGCCGGCGGTCAGTGCTTGCCGTCGCCGTCCAGGTCGGGGGCGCGGTCGAACACCTCGGTGTCGAGGACGAGCTCGTCGGCCTCGGTGGGATCCGTGGTGACGTCTGCGCCGGCAGCCCGGGCTTTCTTCGCCTTGTGGCGCTCCGAGAAGTAATGGTAGATCGTGACCAGGGCCGTGCCGCCGACCGCTGCCAGCAGGATCAGGTCGATGTAGTTCTCGACGAACACGGCAACCGGGGGGATGAACCCGATCAGGTAGCCGAACATGGTCAGACCGAAGCCCCAGAGGACCGCGCCGATCAGGTTGTAGAGCGTGTACTTGCGCCACGGCATGTGACCGACGCCGGCGGCGACCGGTGCGAACGTGCGCACGATCGGCACGAAGCGCGCGAGGATCACCGTGATGCCGCCGAATCGCTCGAAGAACGCGTTGGTCCGTTCGACGTTCTTCTTGCTGAAGAGTCCTGATTCCTTGCGTTCGAAGATCGCAGGTCCCCCCTTATGGCCGATGACGTACCCGACCTCCCCGCCGACGAATGCCGAGAGCCCGATTAGCAGGGCGACGAACCAGACGTTGATGCCGAAGACACCATGCTCCGAACCGGCGACCGGGTGCGAGAGCAGGCCCGCGATGACCAGCAGCGTGTCACCGGGAAGCAGGAAGCCGACGAGGAGACCGGTCTCGGCGAAGACGATGAAGCAGACCACGAGGAGCGCCCAGACACCGGCCTTGTCGATGATCATCGCTGGATCGAGCCAGGGGATGAGGGCGTTCGGTGCGTGCAGCATGGTTTCGAGCACAGGGTGTCCCGTCGGTCGTTATTGGTCGGCGGTAGAGCAATGAGGATGCCGGACAGCACCTCTCGTGCGGAAGGTGGGACTTGAACCCACACGCCCTAGAGCACAGGAACCTAAATCCTGCGTGTCTGCCAATTCCACCACTCCCGCGCGGTGCGATCAGTCTACCGATCGCACAAACCGAGAATCTGGGGATCAGCCCGCAGTTCCGGTCGTGTCGCCACGCCTTACGACCAGCGGCATCGGGGGGCACGCGAAGAGGTCGTCTCCCGCAGCTGCGGGAGACGACCTCGGGACGCGGTCTCAGGAGAGGGAGCCGGGGATGAGCGGCTCGGCCGGATTCGGCGCGAGCGGCTCCTCGGGGTTCGGCGCTGTCGGCTCCTGCGGGGTCGGAGCCAACGGCTCGTTGGGCGGGGTGGGGACAGGAAGGGTCATGACTGTTCCTTTCGCTGATGCGGTGGTCAGTTGCGGGCAGTCCATCACCCGGGCGCCGTGTGGTCTGCACTCTTGCGGATCTCCGACGGATGTGCGGTGGCCCCGGCGGTCAGTGCGCGTCGCTCCGCTCGAGGGGGAAGAACGCCAGGATGACGCCGGCGAACACAGCGCCCAGCCCGCCGATCGCCATGTCGCCGATGGTGTCCTCGTAGGTGACGAAGATCTCCGAGGTCACGAACGTGCGGCCGGCCCACTCGATCATCTCCCACAGTGCGCTGACGGCCAGGCCGACCGCCGCGGTGATCACGATCGGGGTGCGCTTGCGGAAGGCGGTATCGCGCTGCGCCGGCACCACGCCGGTGCGAGCGAGGATGAGGTAGCCCGTGGCGGCGATCACGCCCGTGCACACGAAGTGGACGACGAGGTCCCAGCCGGCGACGGAGCGGTAGAGGTCGAACACGTTGCTTCCCGCGGCCACGAGCACGGTCAGCCCGACCGTGATGTCCATCCATGCCCGCATGCCCAGGATTCGGGGGACCATGAGTGCGGGCAGCGCGAGAGCGAGGATGCCGGCATCCGTCGGAGTCGACCAGATCGCTGCGGCGATCACGCTGAGCACGCCGATCACGCGCAGAGCATCGGCGGCATACTCCGCGAATCCGTGGGGCGGGCGGAGGAAGTTCTCCTTCACGGCGTCTCCTTTGCGCGGGGGATGGTCACGAGCGCCTGCACCGGCAGATGATCCGAGGGCCACCCGCCGTGGAATCGATGCGCGTTGATCGCCGCACGACGCACCTGCACGCCCGGGGAGACCAGGATCGCGTCGATCCGCTTGCCTCGTCGCGGCCGTCGGTATCCACCGTAGGTGCCCCATTCGGGGGAGAGGTGCGCCTCGGCCGCGGGCCACGCATCGGTCAGGACGCCGTCGTCGAGCAGTGCACGCCAGGGGGCGGAGGTGGGTCCGGCGTTGAAGTCTCCGAGCAGCATCGTCGGTGTTTCCTGCCCTCCGATCCGGGCGCGCAGCTCGTGCGCTGCCCGCAGGCGGGCCCGCGCCGAGAACACGTCGAGGTGGGTGTTGACGACCGTGAACTCCCGCGATGTCATCCGGTCGCGGAAGCGGGCGAACACGGCGACTCGGGGGATCACGTTTCCCCACGAGATCGACCCGGGTTCGTTCGGGCGGTCGGAGAGCGCGACCTGCCGCCAATCGCGCAACTCGAGCCGCGCGTCGTCGTAGAACACCGGGCATGCCTCACCGCGAGGGCCGGGCTGACGGCCGTGGCCGATGAAGCGGTAGCTCGAGCCGAGAGCGTCACGGATGGCGGCTGCCTGGTCGGGGAGCGCCTCCTGGGCGCCGAGGACGGTCGGATGCTCCTGGCGCAGCAGCGCCTCGAGACGCGGGCGGCGGACACTCCAGCGATCGGACGGCGGCCAGGTGAGAGCGTTCATCCGACGCCGCACGTTGTACGTCATCACGTGCAGGTACGGCGGCGCGGCGGGCCCGAGGACGGCGGAGGTCATCGGGCGACCTGCGCGGGTGTGGGCACGCCGAGGCGGTGGAGGATGCGACGCAGGGCGAGCCGTACCCAGCGCACAGGGGGGAAGTCCTCGGGCCAGTGCGCGATCACGGTGCGGAATCCGCGGGCGATCCGCCGCGTGAAGGCGTGGCCGCTCCGGAAGGGGCGCATCGAGATCCCCATCTCCGTTCGCGGCAGGCGGCGGATGCGGTGGCGCTCGCCGAAATGGAAAGCGAGGTCGAGGTCGTCGTGCCGTTCGGGGTCGTCGCGCTCGACGTCGGCGCGGATGTCGAGCCAGGCGGATCGGCGGAAGGCGAGGTTCGAACCGAACAGCGGAAGGTGGCCGAGTGTCGGCGCGCAGAGCAGGGCGTACGCGCCGAGATACGCGGTCGCCAGTGGGGTGCGCAGAGCGCGGGGCCCGTCGGTGAAGTAGGCGCCGCCGGTGAAGACCGAGACCTGCGGATGCTGCTCGAAGGCCTCGACGACCCCGGCGATCCAGGTGTCGTCCGGCACGCCGTCGGCATCCAGGCGCAGGATCAGATCTCCGGATGCCGCGTCGTATCCGCGCGCGCTCGCGGCCGGGACCCCGGGCTGCGCGCAGGGCACGACCGTGGCGCCGGCGTCTTCGGCGACCTTCGCCGATGCGTCGGTGGAGCCGTTGTCGACCACGATGATCTCATCGGGGGCGTGTGTCTGCCGGGCCAGCGCACGCAGGCAGCGGCGCAGGTGCTCGGCGTCGTCCTTCACCGGGATCACGACCGAGACGATGCGGGATGGTCCTGGGGGTGTGGCGCGCGGCACGGGTTCTCCTCGACGGGTCGTCCTCGCAGGCTAAGCGATCGTGAGACGAGGATCGATGCGGTTGACAGCGGTCGTGAGGGTCGAGTACCGAGGGTCCGCCGCCTTGTGGATAACTTTCGAGGCGGTGGCGCGATTCTTGCGAGGATGCCGGGGTGAGTCATCCGTCTGTCCTCGTCGCCGAACGCGTGCGGTCACGTCTGCGGGCGGAGGGCATCGATCCGTCGGTCGATCCGGATGCGGCGCGACGCATCACGCAGGCCGAGGTCCGGCGCCACGATGACTACGCTCTCGCTCGCGGCGAGGCGCTCATCGACGACGAAGCCGCCTGCGTGCGGGACGTGCTCGCGGCGGTCAGCGGCTTGGGGGTGCTGCAGCCGTTCCTCGACGATGCGGAGATCGAGGAGGTCTGGGTCAACGGCGACGGCCGTGTGCACGTGGCGCGGGGCGGTGCATCGGAGCGCACCTCGCTGCAGTTGACCGACGCGACGGTGCGCGATCTGGTGGAGCGGATGCTGCAGCCCACCGGACGCCGGGTCGACATCAGTCAGCCGTTCGTCGATGCCTCCCTGCCGGACGGCTCTCGACTGCATGTGGCGATCGCCGACGTCGTCCGCGGATCATGGGCCGTGAACATCCGCAAGTTCCTGCCCCGCTTCCGCACGCTCGACGCTTTGACGGCGCAGGGAGCGATGCCGGCGCATGTCAGCGAGATGCTCAGCGACGCGATGCAGGACGGACGCAGCGTGATCGTCTCGGGCGCGACGCATGCCGGGAAGACCACGCTGCTGGGTGCCCTGCTCGCCGCCTGCGCGGACTCGCAGCGCGTCATCACGGTCGAGGAGACGTTCGAGCTCGCGGTCGAGGGGCCCGATATCGTCGCGCTGCAGGGACGCCAGGCGGGGCTCGAGGGGACGGGTGAGATCACGCTGCGGCGGCTGGTGAAGGAGGCCCTGCGGATGCGACCCGATCGACTCGTCGTCGGCGAGGTGCGCGACGCCGAGGCACTCGATCTGGTCCTGGCCCTCAACACCGGCGTCCCGGGTGCCGGGACCGTGCACGCCAACTCCGCCACCGAGGCGCTCGAGAAACTGAGCATCCTGCCCCTCCTCGCGGGCCGCAACATCGATCGGGCGTTCATCGCGCCGGCGCTCGCCGCGGCGATCGATCTCGTCGTGCACTGCACGCGGGACAGCAGTGGGCAGCGACACGTGCAGGAGATCATCGCGCCGACGGGAGAGGTGGTCGACGGTCGCGTCCTGGCGACCACGATCTACCAGGCTGCGCCGATGCGCCGCATGACGGCACGCTCTGCTTTCTCCGAAGGATCGCAGCCCGTCGGGGTCGCGTCGTGACGGTGCTGATCGGCGCCGTGCTCGCCGCCGGCTTCCTGCTGTGCCTGTCGCCCTGGATGTGGCCTCCTCGCGAGCAGGAGGCGTCGACGGCGAGGCCGGGGCGCCTCGCCCGACTGATCGAAGAGGCCGGGGTCAACTCTGTCTCGCCGCGGACGGTGACGGTCGTGATGCTCGCGGCCGGTCTCGTCGCTGCATCCGCCGTGTGGCTTGTGGCGGGTATCGCCGTGCTGGCTGCGCTGGCCGGTCTGGCGGCGTCGACGGCCCCGGTGATGTTCCTGCGCGGGCGGAGGATGCGCCTGCGGCGCTTGCGTCGACAGCTCTGGCCGGACGTGTGCGACCTGCTCATCGCGTCGATCAGAGTGGGCCTGTCGCTGCCCGATGCGGTGGCGAGCCTGGCGGAGTCGTCGCCGCCCATGCTGCGGCCAGCATTCGCCGTGTTCGCACGAGACCTTCGTGCCACGGGGCGGTTCGAAACCAGCCTCGACAGGTTGAAGGCGTCGCTGGCCGATCCGATCGGCGATCGGATCGCCGAAACCCTGCGCATGGCGCGTCAGGTGGGTGGCACCGAGCTGATCAGCGTCCTTCGGGCGCTGTCGTCCTCCGTGCGTGCGGATGCCGCGCTGCGCGGTGAGGTGGAGGCGCGGCAGTCCTGGATCCGCGGAGCGGCGGTTCTCGGTGCGGTCGCCCCGTGGGTGGTGCTCGGGTTGCTGGTGATGCGACCAGAGGGAGCCTCGGCGTACGGCACGCCCGAAGGCATCGCCGTGATCTGCATCGGCGCTGCGGTGTCGGTGATCGCCTTCCGCATCATGGTCAGGATCGGTCGACTCCCCGAGCCGCGGCGGTGGTTCGGATGAACGCGGTCTCGGCACTCGCGAGCTCCCTCTTGATCGGTGGCTCGTTCGCGGCGGGTCTCCTCAGCCTTCTGGCGACCCTTCCTCGGTGGCGGGCCGCATCGCTGACTGTGCGGATCGCACCATACGTGCGTGACGTGGTGCCCGATGAGAGGATGCCGCGCGGCCTGCTTCCTGCGGCCGGGATGCTTCCGGCGGGCGGTCGCAGCCTGTGGGACCGGGCGCGAAGCGCGTTCGAGCGGATGCTCGGCGGAGGCGAAGTGCTCAGGCAGCGTCTCGCGCAGGCGGGATCCATCACCGATCCGATCGCCTTTCGCGGACGCCGGTTGGGGTGGCTGCTCGGCGGGATCGGGGCGGGCGCGACGGCGGTCATCGCGCTGGCGATCGCCGGAAGGCTGTCGCTGCCGGTCGCGGTGATCCCGGTCCTCACCGGTGCGACTGCGGCCGTGGCGTACGACATGCAGCTCTCCGCGAGAGCCAAGGCGCGGCGGGCGCGGCTCACCGACGAACTCCCGACGACGCTGGAGTTCCTCGCGCTGTGCTTGTCGGCTGGGGAGGGGTTCCTCGACGCGCTGCGACGGGTCGCAGCCGTCGGCTCGGGCGAGCTGACGGCGGAACTACGTCGCGTGGTGCTCGCCGTGGGGACGGGTTCACCACTCGCGGATGCTCTCAGCGAGATGTCGGGCCGGCTGCAGCTCCCGGCGCTCTCGCGTGCCGTCGACCAGGTCATCGCCGCGCTCGAGCACGGCGCCCCGCTGGCCGGCGTGCTGCACGCGCAGGCGGGAGACGCCCGCGAGGACGAGAAGCGCACGCTCATCGAACAGGCAGGGCGCAAGGAGATCCTGATGCTCCTCCCGCTCGTGTTCCTCATCCTGCCGCTGTCCGTGCTGTTCGCGATCTACCCGGGCCTGTTCATCCTCCGGCTCGGCATCGGCTGACCACCTCACGAAAGGGACACCATGACCACAGACATACAGGATCGACGACTCTCACGACGCGCATCCGAGCGCGCTCGCTCCTTCCTCGAGGACGAGCGCGGCGATGTGCCGGGCTGGGTGCTCGTGACTTTGATGACGGCGGGTCTCGTGGTGCTCATCTGGGCTGTCGCCGGACCCGCCCTGACGGCGCTGTTCGAGCAGGCGATCCAGCGGGTGTCCGGTCTCTGAGATGCGCTCGCTCCGTGCGCTCGGCGACGAGAGGGGGTCGAGTCCGGTCGAGTTCGTGCTCGTGGGCACCCTGCTCACGGTGCTCACCCTCGCCGTGCTGCAGCTCGCGCTCGCCGTATACGTCCGAAACGTCGTGCACGACGCGGCGGTGGAAGGTGCCTATCACGCGGCTCTCGCCGACACGACGCTCGAAGAGGGCGCGGAGCGCACGCGCACCGTGATCACCCAAGCCATCGGCGCTGCGTACGCGGGAGACATCTCGGTGGGTGAGTCGGAGTCGCTCGGACACGAGACCGTCGACATGCGCATCCGGACGTCACTCCCGGTGGTGGGGCTGATCGGGATTCCCCACGCATTGGAGGTGGAGGCGCATGCGCCGGTGGAGAGCCTGGGGGAGGAATGACGACGGCTCTGCAGCACTCGAGTTCATCACGGTCGGCGTCATCCTGCTCGTGCCGTTGATCTACCTCGTAATCGCACTGGGCACGATCCAGGAGCAGACGCTCGGCGCAGAGGCGGCGGCCCGCCACACAGCTCGGGCGATCGCGATGGCGTCCGACGTGGACACCGCGGCCGCGCGCGGCGAGGCCGTGCTCGACGGCATCATCGACGAGTACGGTCTCGACCCCGATGCCGTCGACCTCTCCCTCTCGTGCACGCCCGCCGGCGTCGAATGCCCGTCTGCCGGTGCGACGCTCATCGTGACGGTCATCGCCCGTGTGCGGATGCCGCTGGTGCCGCCGGTGCTCGGCCTCGATCGGGCAGCCTCTGTCGAGGTGCAGGCCACCGCGGCGCAGAAGGTCTCCCGGACGTGGGGCAGCGAGTGAGCGGCGGGGGGACGATCGGCGACGACGGAGAGCTGACGGATGCGGAGGAGGGGAGCGTGCTGCTCCTCGCCCTCGGCTACGTTCTTCTCGCGCTCGCGTTGATCTTCGTCTGCGTCTGCGCCACAGATCTCTACATCGCGCAGAAGCGTCTCGATGCCCTCGCCGACTCGGCCGCGCTCGCCGGAGCCGATGGCTTCACCCTCCAGGTCGACGGCGACGAGGTGCGCGCCGAGCTGACGGATGCCGGCGTGCGAGAACAGGCTGCGGCCCTGGTCGCGGCTCTGCCCGGCGACGCGGAACTCATCGCCGCCAGCACGCCGGACGGCGTCTCGGCCCGAGTGACAGTCACGGCTTCGTGGCGCCCGCCGCTGTTCTCGCCCTTCGTTCCCGAGGGCGTCGAACTGGAGTCGACCGCGACCAGTCGCACGGCTCTCGAATAACCGAGCCGCCGACTCAGCGCTGCGCCCGCAACCGTTCCAGCAACCCCGCCAACCGCGGCTTCAACTGCTCCGGAACCTCCGCGGGTAGCGCATCGACCGGCCACCACCGCACGTCCTCGGACTCGTCGCTCACCGTCAGGGCGAGCTCGGGGTCGACGATCACGGCGATCCCGATGTCGTAGTGCGAGGCGCAGCGGCCGAACCGGGTCGAGAGCCCGTGGTGATCGAGGTCATAGGCGAGGGCGCCGACCGGGGGAGCAGCGTCGATCCCGGTCTCCTCGCGCAGCTCTCGGAGTGCCGCGGCGACGACGGACTCGTCGCCCTCCTCCGCATGCCCTCCTGGCTGCACCCAGAATCGGCCCTTGCCGTGGAAGACGAGCAGGGTCTGCGTGAGGGTCTCGTCGAACACGACGCACGACGCGGTGGCGTGATCGGGCCCGGAATCCCGCCAGACTGCGCCGGATTCATCCGGGAAGAACGACGCGAAGTCCTCCTGCGCCGCGCGGTCCCGCGCCGACAGGGGCGCGAACTCGGCGACGAGTCGATGGACGTCGGCGGCCAGCATCCGGCTCATTCCTCCTCCTGCGGTTCTGGACGTGTCCGCGGCACGAACCGCGGAATCCAGCGGAGGAACCCAGCCGCACCGACCAGGCCGATCACGCCCATCGCCGCGGCCGCGAACGACAGCGACGCGACGGCCGTGATCGCCGAGACCAGCAGCGGAGCCATGGCGCCACCGGCATCCGTCAGGGTTCGCCACGATCCGAGGAATGCGGCCGGCTCCCGCTTCGGAGCGACATCCGCTCCGAGGGTGAGCAGGATGCCGCTGGACAGGCCGTTCCCCACTCCCAGCACCGCGGCGAACATGCCGAACCAGAGCACCGACGCGTCGAGGTCGTGCGTGAACGACAGAGCGAGGAACGCCGCCCCCATCAGGAGCATGGCGGGCATGGCCGCCCACAACCGCCCGAACCGGTCCATCACCTGGCCGCTCGCGTAGAAGAGCGCGAAGTCGATGGCGCCCGAGACACCGACGACGAGGGCGATGGTCGAAGCATCCAACCCCAGGGACAGCCCCCACAGGGGAAGGACCACCTGACGCGCAGACCGCAGGGCCGACAACGAGGCCGCCGCCAGCCCGAGACGACCGAGCACCGCCCGCTGCCGCCACATCGTCTGGAAGATGCCGGCCCGCTCGATCGTCGGGATCGAGCCGCTGACCGCCTCGCCGGAATCCTCCGCGTAGCGCACGTGCGTGATCGCCGGGATCGTCTTCTCCGGGTCGGGGCCCAACAGCACCAGCAGCACCATGACGATCAGGCATCCGAGGAAGAACCAGATCGCCGCCTGCTCGCTGCCGAAGAGCTGCAGCAGGCCGGCGGCCACGAACGGACCGATGAAGATGCCCAGCCGGAAGCTCCCGCCCAGCAGCGACAGCGACCGCGCCCGGAACGCGACCGGCACGCGGGTCGTCATGAAGGAGTGCCGCGCGAGTCCGAAGGCCGCCGCGCACATGCCCAGCAGGAAGACGGATGCCGCGAGCACACCGAGTGACGGTGCGAGCACCATCCCCACGGCGGCGCCGATCGCGATCACGCCGGCGATCACCATCGTGTAGCGCTCACCGATGCGGCCGACGGCCCAGCCCGCGGGCAGGTTGCCGCACAGCTGTCCGACGACCAGCGCCGAGGCGACCAGCGCGGCGAAGGCGACATCCGCACCCATCGACGCGGCCAGGATCGGGATGAGCGGGATGACGGCGCCCTCGCCGAGCGAGAAGAGAATGGTCGGCAGGTACACCATCGGTCCGAACTGCCGGAGGACCGTCGACGCACTGCTCACGCTTTCACGCTACTCCCGTCCCAGAGTGACTGCAGACGAGCCGTCCCCGCGCGGGCAGGTGGCACGTTAGGCTGAGGTGTCATGCTCGAACTAGATCTCTCCGCCGAAATCCAGGCGCTCAGGCACACCTTCGGCGACATCAGCGAGGTCGTCGATGTCTCCTACCTCCGCGACGAGATCGCGAGGCTCAGCGAGGCGGCCGGCGCTCCCGATCTCTGGGACGACACCGAGAACGCCCAGAAGGTGACCAGCGCGCTCAGCCACCGCCAGTCGGAGCTCGCCCGCATCACCGGCATCGGCTCACGCCTCGACGACCTCGAGGTGCTGATCGGGCTCGCCAACGAGATGGGTGACGAGGAATCCGCGCAGGAGGCCCGCACCGAGCTCGCGGCACTCACCGACGTGATCAACCAGCTCGAGGTGCAGACGCTCCTCGACGGCGAATACGACGAGCGTTCGGCGATCATCACGATCCGCTCCGGCGCCGGCGGCGACGACGCCACCGACTTCGCCGAGATGCTCATGCGCATGTACCTGCGCTGGGCCGAGCGCCACAAGTACCCCGTCAAGGTGATGGACACGTCGTACGCGGAGGGCGCCGGCATCAAGTCGGCGACCTTCGAGATCGACGCCCCCTACGCCTTCGGCACGATCTCGGTCGAGGCCGGCACCCACCGCCTCGCCCGCATCAGCCCTTTCGGGTCGGCGGACAAGCGCCAGACGTCGTTCGCGGCCGTCGAGGTCATCCCGCTGATGGAAGAGGCCACCGAGGTCGACATCCCCGAGAACGACATCCGGGTCGACGTCTTCCGCTCCTCCGGCCCCGGGTGGGCAGTCCGTCAACACGACCGACTCCGCCGTGCGCCTGACGCACCTCCCGAGCGGCATCGTCGTGTCGATGCAGAACGAGAAGTCGCAGATCCAGAACCGCGCGGCCGCCATGCGCGTGCTGCAGACCCGTCTCCTGCTGCTGCAGAAGGAGCAGGAAGCGGCGAAGAAGAAAGAGCTCGCGGGCACCATCACCGCGAGCTGGGGCGACCAGATGCGCTCGTACTTCCTCTACGGACAGCAGCTGGTCAAGGACCTCCGCACCGGACACGAGTCGGGCAACCCGGCGAACGTGTTCGACGGCGATCTCGACGGATTCATCTCGGCCGGCATCCGCTGGCGCAAGCGCAAGGACGAGGACTGATCGCAGAGATCACCCGTCACGAACGAAGGCCCGGATGCTGACAGCATCCGGGCCTTCGTTCACGTCGCGGTGATCAGCCTGCGGAGGCTTCGACGGTCACGCGTGCGACCTCCTGCATGAGCTCGTTCGTGATGATGACCTGGTACGTGCCGCTCTGAGCCACGTCGAACGAGATGGTGCCCTGCGTGGTCTCCCCGGCGGGGAGCTCGCTGGCCTCGAGCGTCGCGTCGCCGAAGATGTCGTAGTCGCCCGTCGTTCCCTCTGCTGTCTCGATCGAGAAGTAGAGAGGGTTGACGTAGGTCATGCCGTCGAGCGTCGTCCACGTCAGGTCGACGAGCAGGTAACCGCCGTTGCTGGGGTCGAATCCGGAGTCGTTCGTCGCGCTCCACGACGCGGAGTTGATCGTGACCTCGCCGGAACCGGAGAGCTGCTTCACCGTGACGGGCTCGCCCATGCTGCCTTCGGCGACGTCTTCCGGAGCGGTGCCTTCTTCCGTTCCCTCGTCGGTGCCGCCATCGCTCTCCGACGTGACGATCGGGTCGGGGATGTCGATCTGGCTCGCCAGGGAGAAGAGGAAGACGAACCCCATGATGAACGCGATGATCGCACCGAGCACGGAGACGCCCATGCCGGTGATGCCCGGCCACTTCTTGCCCTTGAGGAACACCGAGATCAGGGAGACGACGAAGCCGGCACCCAACAGGATCCATGCGAACGGCAGGGTGACCGGGATGAAGGAGAGGATCACGCCGAGGGCCGCGAGTCCGAGACCGACGAGTCCGAGGACGGAGATCTTCTGCGGCCCCGCCGGAGCGGCCGCTGCATACGGTGCCGCCGCGGGATACCCACCGGCCGGGTATCCGCCGGGTGCGTTATAGCCGGGGGCTGACGCGTACGCGCCGGGAGCGGCTGGGTACGCGCCGGGAGCAGCCGGGGCGGTCTGACCGCCGGCGCCGGGGTATCCGGAACCAGCACCCTGCGGAAGAGGCGGAACCGGCGGGACGGCGGGAGCCGCGCCCGGGTAGCCCGCGGGGCCAGGAGCTGCAGCGGGTGCTGCGGCGCCGGGAGCGGTGAACGGCGTGGTCTGCGAAGCGTCGTACGAGGCTGTCTGCGCGGGCGCAGCCCAGTCGGGAGCGGCCTCGGGCGCCTCGGTGGCGGGGGTGACGTCGGAGGGGGTCTCGTCGCGGGCCGGAACCTGGTCGATGAGCGGGGCATCGTGCTGAGTGGGCGCCTCGTACTGTGCCGGAGCCTCGTACTGAGCGGGCGCCTCGTACTGTGCCGGAGCCTCGTGGTCGACCGCGGGCTCGGCTTCAGAAACAGGCTCGGCTTCCACGACAGGCTCAGCCTCCACGACAGGCTCAGCCTCGGCCACAGGCTCCGACTCGGCGGGCGCGGCGACCGCGGGCGCAGCGACTTCCGGCGCGAAGTGCTCGGTCCACTGCTGTCCGTCCCACCAGCGCTGTCGTCCGGATCCGTCGTCGTACCAACCAGCAGGTGTCGTCATGGTGCCCCCTTGAAGTCCTTGGCGCGCGCGGTACCGCGCGAGAACGCCACTCCATGTATAGCAGTGGACGGGGACGCCGCTCAGGTGGATGTGGTGGGGAGTGATACCCATCGCACCATTCGACGCGCGGGGGTGTCGCTGGCAGCCAGGGGAGAGGGCGCGCTTAGGCTCGTAGCGCCATGATTCGGTTCGAGAACGTCACGAAACGCTACCGCGGGACGTCGAAGCCCGCCCTGTCCGGAGTCGACTTCGAAGTGCAGCGCGGGGAGTTCGTCTTCCTCGTCGGTGCCTCCGGGTCCGGCAAGTCGTCCTGCCTGCGCCTGATCCTGCGCGAGGACGTGCCCACGACGGGCCGCGTCGCCGTGCTCGGACGAGACCTGCGGTCGCTCGCCAACCGGAAGGTGCCGTACTTCCGCCGCCACATCGGCTCGGTGTTCCAGGACTTCCGGTTGCTGCCGTCGAAGACCGTCTACCAGAACGTGGCCTTCACGCTGCAGGTCACCGGTTCCTCGCGCGGCTTCATCCAGCAGGCGGTCCCGGAGGCCTTGGCGCTCGTCGGACTCGACGGCAAACAGAAGCGGATGCCGCACGAGCTCTCCGGCGGTGAGCAGCAGCGCGTCGCGATCGCCCGCGCCCTCGTGAACCGCCCGCAGGTGCTGCTGGCCGACGAGCCGACCGGAAACCTCGACCCGGCCACCTCGGTCGACATCATGCAGCTGCTCGCCCGCATCAACGCCGGCGGCACCACGGTGCTGATGGCCACGCACGAAGCGGGCTTCGTCGACGCGATGCAGCGCCGCGTGATCGAGCTCAGCGACGGCGAGATGGTGCGCGACGAGGTGCACGGCGGTTACGGTGACACCTCGAACATCCCGCGCCTCGTGCCGGAGGAGGTCCGCGGCGCCGCTGCGGCCGCCGCGCTCACGGCCGTGCAGGAGGTGCAGCGGCAGACCGCCGACCTCTCCGTCGTGCGGGCTGCCCTCGCCGAGGAGCTCAGCGCGCAGCGCAAGGCCGCCGCATCCGCCGCGGCATCCGCTCCTGTCTCCGTGCGTCAGCCGGAGAAGCAGGAGTCCGCGCCCGAACCCTCGACCGTGCGGCCGGCCGCGACGGACGAACCGCAGAAGAGCGCGGAAGCCCCTCGCCCGGTCCCCGCACCCGAGGCTCCCCGCGAACCGGCCGAAGACGTACCCGCCTCGGTCGGCCCCCGCACGCACCCGATCGTGCTGCCGCAGGTCGACGTGGCAGAGCTCGGCGTCGCCGATCGACTCGGTCTCTCGGACGACGATGCTGAGGAAGTGGGCCCGACCTCATGAGAATCGGCCTGATCCTGACCGAGGCCCTCGGCGGCCTGCGGCGCAACATCTCGATGGTGATCTCCGTCGTGCTCGTGACCTTCGTCTCGCTGACCTTCGTCGGTGCAGCGATCCTAATGCAGGGGCAGATCGGCGTCATGCGCGGGTACTGGGCCGAGCGCGCCCAGGTGGCGGTCTACATGTGCTCGGAGGTGTCCGAGGCCGACACGTGCCTCGACGGCGCGGCCAGCGAGGAGCAGGTCGCGGCGGTGCGTGCGCAGCTCGAGGGCGACGCGCTCTCGCCCCTCATCAGCTCGATGACCTTCGACACGAAGGAAGACACCTACGCCAAGCTGGTGGAGCAGCTCGGTGAGGACCAGGCGAGCGTTCTCACACCCGACCAGGCGTTCGAGGTGTTCTTCGTGACCATGAAGGACCCCGGCCAATCCCAGGTGCTGTCCGAGGCCTTCAGCGGGCAAGCCGGGGTGGAGCAGGTGCAGGACCAGCTCCAATACCTGGAACCGCTGTTCTCCGCGTTGACGGTGGCGACCTACATCGCCGTCGGCATCGCCGCGCTGATGCTGATCGCGGCCACCCTGCTGATCGCCACGACGATCCGATTGTCGGCGTACGCGCGGCGCAAGGAGATCGGCATCATGCGGCTGGTCGGCGCCTCGAACCGGTTCATCCAGACACCCTTCGTGCTGGAGGGCGTCTTCGCCGCGTTCCTGGGATCGGCGCTGGCCAGCGCTGCCGTGGTGGCGGGCGTGCACTTCGGCGTCAACGGGTACCTGCGCGGTCGCGTGCCCTTCATCACCACCTGGGTGACGATGGGGGATGCTGCGCTCGTCGTGCCGGTGCTGATCGGGATCGGCGTGATCCTGGCCGCGCTCTCGGCCGGCTTCGCGATCCGACGCTGGCTGCGCACCTGACGCGCGTCTGCGGCTGATGTAGGCTGGTGGGCTGGCCGCTACGGAAAGGCCGCCACAGAAAGCAGGAGATCATGCCCAGGGAACGCGGGGAGAAGGTCATCGCGACCAATCGTCGCGCACGTCACGACTACAACATCGAGAAGTCGTACGAGGCGGGGATGGTGCTCACGGGCACCGAGGTGAAGTCGCTGCGTCAAGGGCGGGCCAACCTCAGCGACGGCTACGCGTTCGTCAAGGGCAACGAGGTCTTCCTCGACTCCGTGCACATCCCGGAGTACTCGCAGGGCCACTGGACGAACCACGCGGCCAAGCGCATCCGCAAGCTGCTGCTGCACCGCGCCGAGATCGACAAGATCGCGCACGCCGTCTCGGCGGGCGGATACACCCTGATCCCGCTCAAGCTCTACTTCGCCGACGGCAAGGCCAAGGTCGAGATCGCACTCGCCAAGGGAAAGCGCGAGTTCGACAAGCGTCAGACCCTGCGCGAGCGGCAGGACACCCGCGAGGCCGACCGGGCGATGCGCCTGCGCAACCGCGTGGGCGAGTAGCGAGAACTCACAGCCGGGGTTCGAAGCCGAACACGCGGCCGAGGAACGTCAGCTCGCGCTCCAGCGCATCGACGATCGTCTCGGCGCTGCGGAAGCCGTGCCCCTCGCCGGGGTAGAGGACGTACTCGTGGTCGACGCCGCGCTTCTCCAGGGCGTCGCGGATGGCCTCGGACTGTGCGGGCGGCACGACCCGGTCTTCGCCTCCCTGCATCAGGAGGACGGGCACGTCGATGCGGTCGGCGTGAGTGAGTGGCGACCGCTCGATGTAGAGCGCCTCGGATGCCGGGAGCGGACCGACGAGGCCCGTGATGTAGTGCGCCTCGAAGTCGTGCGAGTGCTGCGCCAGCATCCGCAGATCCGCGACGCCGTAGCGGCTGATGCCGGCGGCGAAGGTCCCGCCTCGCACGAGTGCCGACAGGACGGTCCAGCCGCCCGCTGACCCTCCGCGGATGGCGATGCGCGCGGGGTCCGCGAGCCCGGCATCGGCGAGGCCGCGCGCGGCGGCGATGACGTCGTCGACATCGACCACGCCCCACTGCCCGTGCAGCCGCTGCCGATAGTCGCGCCCGTAGCCGGTCGAGCCGCCGTAGTTGACGTCGAGCACGCCGATGCCGCGGCTCGTGTAGAACGCGATCGCCGAAGAGGCGGCGCCCGTGACGTGGGCCGTGGGGCCGCCGTGCACGAACACGACGTAGGGCGGAAGTTCTCCGGCGGGTGCGGTGGCCTCCGGGTGGGCCGGCGCGTAGGCGAAGGCGTGCACAGCGCCATGCGTTCCGTCGACCACGATCGGCGCGGCGGGCGGCATCCAGTCGGCATCCGTCGGGGTGCCTCCGGTGACGGTGACGACCTCGCCCGAGTCGAGGTCCACGCACCATACGCCCGGTGTCGTGGTCGCACTGTTGCCCGAGAGCAGCACGCGTGAGCCCGAGACGTCGTCGACGCTGACGTGGCCGTCGCAGGGCACCTCGAGTCGACGGGTGCTGCCGTCGGTCGCGATCACGACGACCTCGTCGCGCCCGTTCGTGCGGACGGCGACGATCCTCCCGTCGGCGACCGGCTGGTACCAGCGGTTGCCGAGCACCCACAGGCCGTAGCCGGTGTCCGCGTCGGTGGCGGTGAGCGCCTCCGGCGCGCCTCGGGGTGTCAGGCCGTCGAGCGACAGCCGCTGCAGCTGCCAGCGGCCGGACGGGTCGTCGGCGAACACGATCTCGGCGCCGCTCACCCACTCCGGCTGCAGGGCCGCTGTCGTGGCGACCGGGGCGAACGTCTGGCCGTCGACCGACGCGATCGACAGGAGTGCGCTCTCCCACGGCATCCGCACGCCGCTCCATTCGACCCACGCGATGCGAGTCGCGTCCGGGGAGAGCGCGGGGTGCGCGAAGAAGGCACTGCCCTGCACGAACACCCGGATGGCCGCAGCATCGTCGGAGGCCGAACCGTCGACAGGGATCTCGACGATCGCGCGGCGGTGCGGCTCGGCCTGGAGATCCTCGCGCACAGCGAGCAGACGCCCCTGTTGCACCCGGAGTCCGCCGTGCGCGGGGCCTGGGGGAGTGAGCGGCACGGGGACTCCGCCGCGTTTCAGGCGGTACACCCGCTGATCCCCGCCGTCGACGAAGAAGAGGGTTCCGTCGGCATCCGCCGTCCACGCGCCGCCGCCGTACTCATGGACGCGGGATCGCGCGCTCCACGGCGCAGCGAGGACCTCGGTGCCCGCGGAACTGCGCACCGTCACCCGGCCGCCCTCGGCGGGAACCGATTCGCCCCACCAGATCTCGGAGCCGACGAACCGCGAGCCGTCGATCCGAGGAGCGGATGCCGCCACCGACGCGGCGGAGAACGGAGAGGGCCAGGAACCGAACGGCATCGACATGGTTCGAGCCTAGGCGCGGGTCGACGTCCCTTCGAGCCTGGGCGGATGCCGGAGGAGCCGCTCAGACGGCGCGGAGCACCGCCACGACCTTGCCGAGCACGGTGGCCTCGTCGCCGAGGATCGGCTCGAACGCGGAGTTGCGCGGCAGCAGCCAGGTGTGACCGTCCCGCCGGCGGAAGGTCTTGACGGTGGCCTCGTCGTCGAGCATCGCCGCGACGATCTCGCCGTTCTCGGCGCTGTTCTGCGAGCGGATGACGACCCAGTCGCCGTCGCAGATGGCCGCGTCGATCATCGACTCGCCCTGGACCTTGAGCATGAAGAGGTCCCCCTTGCCGACGAGCTGGCGGGGGAGAGGGAAGATCTCCTCGACCTGCTGCTCGGCCGTGATGGGAACACCGGCGGCGATGCGACCGACGAGCGGCACGAGTGCGGCGTCGCCGACCGGGGTGGCGATGTCGGCGGGGTTCTCGCCGCTGGTGCCGGGAAGATCGATCAGCACCTCCATCGCGCGGGTCTTGCCCGGATCACGGCGCAGGTAGCCGCTGAGCTCGAGCTGTCCGAGCTGGTGGGTGACGCTGGAGAGAGACTTCAGCCCCACGGCGTCGCCGATCTCGCGCATGCTCGGCGGGTAGCCGTGATGCGCGATGGAGGTCTGGATTACCTCCAGGATCGCCATCTGCTTCGGGCTCAGGCTCTTCCGACGGCGCGTCCGAGGGGCCTCCTGCTCCGGGGCTGAGTTCTCGCTCATGGTGCTCCTTCAGTACGCGATCCGACGTTCCTCTTCGAATGTCGGAGGCCCGTGGTGGGGTGTTCTTATCGAAACCGTATCCGAGAATCGCGCCGATCTGGAAGATCTGTTCGAGCGTGTCGGCAGATTCTCTGATCCGATTTCGAAGAACGGTTGACAGATGTTCGAACTCGAAGATATCTTCGGAACGTAGCTTCGCATCCACGGCTCCCGGCCGAGACGTGAATGCGAACGCTACGCCAACTTCCCCGCCGGCTGACGTCGACGGGACAGGGGTAAGGAGCCCGACATGAGCAGCATCAGCTTCAGCACCGCAGTGGTCATCCCGGCACGCCCGGCGACGCGCTCACGGCTGCGACTGACGGCTCGTGGGCGCTCCGTGCTGCTGGGCCTCGCGGCTGTCCCTCTGGCCGTCGGCATCGCGTTCGCCGCGATCGGTGGCGGCAACGCCATCGCCTCGGGCGACGACGTCGCAATCGCCAGCTTCGAGACGGTCACGGTTCTGCCGGGTGACACGCTGTGGTCGATCGCCACCTCCATCGCTCCCGCCGCCGATCCTCGTGAGGTCATCGGCGAGATCAGCCGCCTCAACATGCTCCGCGGCGGAGAACTGCAGATCGGTCAAGAACTCGCCATCCCCGCGCAGTTCGCCGACTGACGTCACGCGGGCGGCTCGCGGCCTAGCATTGAACGGTGACCTCTTCACTCGACGACCTTCCGCTCCGCGACGATCTGCGCGGTCTCACTCCGTATGGCGCGCCGCAGGCGCCGCTGCCGATCGCGCTCAACGTGAATGAGAACACGCATCCGGTGCCGGATGCCGTGGCGAGCGACATCCTCGATGACATCGCCGTCGCTCTCCGCGACGTGAATCGCTACCCCGACCGCGAGTTCACCACCCTGCGCGAGGGGTTCGCCGAGTATCTCGGCCACGGCCTTTCAGCGGACCAGATCTGGGCCGGGAACGGTTCCAACGAGGTGCTCCAGCACATCCTGCAGGCGTTCGGCGGACCAGGACGCACGGCGTTCAGCTTCGCGCCGACCTATTCGATGTACCCGCTGATCGCCCAGGGGACCGGAGCTCGCTGGGTCGCCGGCACCCGGCAGCCCGACTACACGATCACCCCGGAGGAGGCGGCTGCCCAGGTGCGTGCCGTCGACCCCGATGTGATCCTGCTGTGCTCGCCGAACAACCCGACCGGTACACCGCTCGGGCTCGACGTCGTCGAGGCGGTGTACGACGCGGCGCGCGGCATCGTCGTCGTGGACGAGGCGTATCAGGAGTTCGCACCGCGAGAGGCGGCATCCGCACTGACCCTCCTCGACGGACGCCCCCGCCTGGCGGTCTCGCGCACCATGAGCAAGGCCTTCGCCTTCGCGGGAGCGCGTGTCGGGTATCTGGCGGCAGATCCTGCCTTCATCGACGCGCTCCGCCTCGTCCGCCTGCCCTACCACCTGAGCGCACTCACGCAGGCGGCCGCCGTCGCGGCCCTGCGCAATTCCGACGTGATGCTCGGCATGGTGGAGGAGATCGTCGAGCAGCGCGATCGACTCTCCGCGACACTCGAGGCCCTCGGGTACGCGCCGCACGAGTCCTGGTCGAATTTCGTGCTCTTCGGCGGGGTGTCCGACCCTCGCGACACCTGGCAGCGCCTCTACGATCAGGGCGTGCTGATCCGCGACGTCGGCATCCCCGGCCACCTCCGCGTCACTGCCGGCACCGAGGCGGAGACCACCGCATTCCTCGACGCCCTCGCCTCGATAGGATCGGCTTCATGAGCACCCTCGCACAGACCCCGCGTACGGCGAGCCGGGTGCGCAGCACCTCGGAGTCCTCCGTCGAACTCGAACTGAACCTCGACGGTACCGGCGTCGCCCGCATCGACACCTCGGTGCCGTTCTTCGACCACATGCTCACCGCGTTCGCCAAGCACTCCCTCACCGACCTGACGGTCCGGGCGTCGGGCGACACCGACATCGACGCGCACCACACGGTCGAAGACGTGTCGATCGTGCTGGGGCAGGCGATCCTGCAGGCTCTCGGCGACAAGTCCGGCATCTCCCGCTATGGCGACGCGCTCGTGCCGCTCGATGAAGCCCTCGCGCAGGCGGTCGTCGACATCTCCGGTCGCCCGTACCTCGTGCACGAGGGCGAGCCCGCGGGGTTCGAGCACCACCTCATCGGCGGGCACTTCACGGGCTCGCTCGTGCGTCACGCCTTCGAGGCGATCGCGTTCAACGCCGCTCTGACCGTGCACGTGCGCGTTCTCGGCGGACGCGACCCTCACCACATCGCCGAGGCGGAGTTCAAGGCGTTCGCCCGGGCATTCCGGCAGGCGAAGGCTCTCGATCCGCTCGTCGACGGCATCCCCTCCACCAAGGGCGCACTGTGAGCCGAGCGCCCAAGGTCGCCGTCTTCGACTACGAGTCCGGAAACGTCCACTCCGCCGTCAAGGCGCTCGTCGCCGCCGGCGCGGATGCTGTGCTCACGCGCGACCGCAAGGAAGCCCAGGAGGCCGACGGGCTGCTGGTACCCGGAGTGGGAGCGTTCCAAGCGGTGCGCGACGCGCTGCACGCGCACGGTGGCGACGAGATCATCGATCGCCGGCTCGCCGGCGGTCGCCCCGTACTCGGCATCTGCGTCGGGATGCAGGTGCTGTTCTCCCACGGAGTGGAGCGCGGCCACGACACCGAGGGTCTTGGGGAGTGGCCGGGTGCGGTGACCGAGCTCAACGCCCCGGTGCTGCCCCACATGGGATGGAACACCGTCGAGTCCGGGGCGGACAGCGTTCTGTTCCGCGGGATCGAGGAGGAGCGGTTCTACTTCGTGCACTCCTACGCCGCGCAGAAGTGGGAACTCGACGTCATCCCGCCGTTCCCGCAGCCGGTGCTCACATGGACGACCTACGGCGAGCCGTTCCTGGCCGCTGTCGAGAACGGTCCGCTCTCGGCAACGCAGTTCCACCCGGAGAAGTCGGGGGAGGCCGGCATCCAGCTGCTGCGCAACTGGGTCGGCAGCCTGCGCTGACGCATCGCCCTTCGACGCGCGGAGTCGCCGGGCTTCAGAAGCCCCGGGCGACGGATGCCGCGGCCGACAGCCACGCGCGCTGAGTGCGCTTCGCGAGAGCGCCGTAGCGCAGGTGCCCGTCGACCATCTCGTGATCGAACGGCACGCTGACGACGTCGCGAGCCAGGGCGCGGTAGCCGCTCACGACGTGCTCGACCTCGGAGGGCGTGGCCTTCGGGTCCGCCTGGGAGACGACGACGACCGCCTCCTGGGCGAGTCGAGCCGACCGCTCATCGCGATCCTCGAGGGCCTCGATCAACAGAGCACCCGCTTCCGCGTGATCGGCGCGGGTCGTGGTGGCCACGACGAGTTGGTCGGCGTGATCGATCATCCGCAACCACATCGGGTCGGACTCGTCGTTGCCGGAGTCGATGATGATGAGCCGGTAGAACTTGGCCGCCACCGCATGGATCGCGTCGACGTCCGCCGGGCTCAGCCGATTCTCGTGCGCGAGCTTGATCGGCTTCGAGCGCAGCACGTCGTACTTCTCGCGCGGCTGGTGATGCATGAAGTGGGCCAGGTCAGCCGACTGGGCACCCGTGCCGAGAAGGCGACCGACCTCGGGGAGCATCTCCAACAGGGTGCGGTCGTGTGCGCCGGTGTCGGTGCGCCAGCCCAGGGTGCCTCGCGTCTGGTTGTTGTCCCAGGCGAGCACGCCGGCCCCGCCGTAGCGCGCGAAGACGGCGGAGAGCAGGATCGTCGTGGGCGTCTTGCCCGCCCCGCCCTTGCCGTTGACGACCGCGATCGTTCGCGGGCCCGGCCAGTGCTGGCTCACCGCGAGCTCATCGTCGCGGGCGGACTGCTCCTCGGCCGATGGACGGATGCGGAGCCCGAGTCGGTTGAGCGCGCCACGGGCGCCCTCACGTGCGGGCTCCTCCGGGCGCTCGGTCTGCAGGAAGGAGCTGCGGTCGCGGAGCACCCGCTGTTCGCGACGCGATGCCGGCTCGATCACGGGAGGAGCGCCGGCCGCGAAGATGGCCGATACGGACTGAGCGGGGCCGGATGGGGCGGAGGGGGCCGGTGCGGACGGAGTCGCGGGGAAGACGGCGGCGTTCCGGTCTGCCGCGTTCTGCGGTGGCGCGCTCGGCGGTGCCGCAGGAGGCGCAGCGAGCGGAGGCGCAGCGAGCGGAGCCGCAGCGGGCGGAGCCGCAGCGGGGGGAGGCGTCGAGACGATGCGCTGGGGCGCCGTGTCGGAGGTTGCGGACGACGCGGGTGCGGCGGACGCTGGCGCGGCGGATGCGGGCGCGGAGGACACAGGCGCGGCGGGGCTGGGCGGTGCAGCGACGTGCGGCGGAACGGTGATCGTGGGCGCTGCCGGCGCAGGCACAGCCGTCGGAGGGGCGATGGGGGTGGGAGCCGTCGAAGGCGCCTCCGCTGGGGAGGTCACGACTTCCTGCTCGCGCTGCTCACGTGCGGCGGCCCGTGTCCGTCGGTAGGGAGGCTGCGACAGGGGAGAGGCGTCCGGAGGCGAGGACTCCGTCGCCGGGAGCGGAGGTACGGGGGGAACCGCCCCGGGAAAGAGCGGAACGGACTCGACGAGCTCCGGCTGGTCGCGGTGGGCGGGCGTCGCCGAGCCCGGCGTGGCTTCTTCGTGCGGTCCGGACATGATGCCTCAGCCTACCCGTGTGCTTCACCGGCATTTCATCTGCATTTCTTCTGCATTTGGAGGCCGCCCCGGTGCGCGGTACCCTCGGTTCTCGTGCGTCCGCGACGGGTGTACCCCGGACCACGGATCTGAATCCTCACCTTAGGAACCCATGAACGACTTCGCGCAGTCTCCCTCGCTCACGCTTCTTCCCGCGGTCGATGTCGCCGGAGGCAAGGCGGTCCGCCTGACTCAGGGCGAGGCGGGAACCGAGACGAACTACGGCGACCCGCTGGACGCTGCAGGGGAGTGGGTCGCGCAGGGCGCGAAGTGGATCCACCTCGTCGACCTCGACGCGGCGTTCGGACGCGGCAGCAATGCTCCGATCCTCCGCAAGGTCATCAAGCAGTTCAAGCACGTCAACGTGGAGCTCTCGGGCGGCATCCGAGACGACGCGACGCTCGAGGCGGCGCTGGAGAGCGGCGCCGCCCGCATCAACCTCGGTACCGCCGCGCTGGAGAACCCCGAATGGGCAGCCGACGTGATCGGTCGCTACGGCGAGGCGATCGCGGTCGGCCTGGACGTGCGCGGCACCACGCTCGCGGCGCGCGGCTGGACCAAGGAGGGCGGGGACCTCTGGGAGGTCCTCGACCGCCTGGAGGATGCCGGATGCAGCCGCTATGTCGTCACCGACGTGACCAAGGACGGCACCCTCCGCGGCCCGAACCTCGAGCTGCTGCGCGAGGTCGCCTCCCGCACCCCGAAGCCGGTCGTGGCTTCGGGTGGCATCTCGAACCTCGACGACATCGCCGCGCTCCGCGAGCTGGTGCCGCTGGGCGTCGAGGGCGCGATCGTCGGCAAGGCGCTCTACGCCGGAGCGTTCACGCTGGCTGAGGCGCTGGATGTCGCAGGGGACTGACGACTCCTGCGGGCACGGCGACCACGGTCACGACGACCACGGTCGCTCGTCCGCGAACCCCGGAGACTCGGCCGGCGTTCCCTGGGAGGGGCGCAGCTTCGAGGCCAATCCACACACCGGCGACGACGGATCGGCCGACCCCGCGCTGCTCGGCGCACTGCTGCGCTTCCGTGCCGGCGAGGGCTCGCAGGTCGAGGTGGTCGATGCGTTCCGGTCTGCCCGTGTCCTGATCCCGCTCGTCGCAGAGAAGGGGGCCCTTCGTCAGGCTCAGGAACCGGACCTGGGACCCAGCGGTCTCGCCGTCGACAAGACGCAAGAGCTCTCCATCGTCACGGTCGCCGCTCCCGACGGCCGCCGCGTGCAGCCGGTCTTCTCCTCGGTCGAAGCGATGCAGCGGTGGGATGCGACGGCGCGCCCGATCCCGGTCGAGGCGGTTCGCGCGGCCCTGGCCGCATCCGCCGATGACACCGACCTCATCGTGCTCGACCCGACGTCGGAGACGGAGTTCGTCGTCCGTCGGCCCGCCGTGTGGGCGATCGCGCAGGGGCACGCCTGGGAGCCGAGTTTCCTGTCGCCCGAGGTCTTCGGCGCCCTCGAAGAGAGCGTGGCCCACGAGCTCGCGGTGATCGACGTCGCCGTCGCGGCGGGTGATCCGGATGCGCGCCTCCGCGGTCCCGAACTCATCGTGATCCTGGAGCTCGTCGACGGCCTCGAACGCGAGGTTCTGGACGCCGTCCTCCAGCGCTTGGCCCAGCGCTGGGCCTCCGACGACCGCATCGCCGTGCTCGCGGACTCCCTCACCGTGAAGCTCCGCCGCAGCGCCTGACTAGTTGACCGGCCCGGTCCACTTCTCGCCGGGCCCCTTGCCGATCGGATCGGGGATGCTGGAGGCCTCGCGGAACGCGAGCTGCAGGGAGCGCAGGCCGTCGCGCAGCGAGCGGGCGTGCATGTCGCTGATCTCGGGTGCGCCCGCGGTGATGAGTCCGGCGAGGGCGTTGATGAGCTTGCGTGCTTCGTCGAGGTCGAGCTGCGCCGCAGCATCCGGGTCGTCGGCGAGCCCGAGCTTCACGGCGCCGGCGCTCATCAGGTGCACGGCAGCGGTGGTGATCACCTCGACAGCGGGCACATCGGCGATGTCGCGGGTGGCGGAGGACGCCGCTTCTTCCTGTCGTGCCCAGCGCTCTTCGCGCTCGTGTGCAGTCTCGTCCGATGCCTGGTTCGTCACTTCGCCTTGCCTTCTGTTAGACTTCAGCGGGCTCCGGAGCATTATGCTCCGGAACGAAAGAGGATTCACTTCCCACCCGCGCTTGCCGTTCCAGGCTACCGGGTCCAGCACTCCGTCAGCTCCGATCGTGAGGTCGAGCGGGCAGCAGGGTGCCGAGCCGGCGTCTGAATGCCGGTGGGTGGGGGACGATTCCGAATTCGCCCGTGATGCAGAGAGTGTCGCGGTGGCTGAATCACATCGTCTAAGGAGCACCTATCAGCGATCCCCGCACCAATGAGCGCATCCGCGTCCCCGAGGTTCGCCTCGTCGGTCCCGCGGGTGAGCAGATCGGCGTCGTCCGCATCGAGGCCGCGTTGCGCCTTGCGCAGGAAGCCGATCTCGACCTCGTCGAGGTCGCCCCCAACTCGAAGCCGCCCGTGGTCAAGATCATGGACTACGGCAAGTTCAAGTACGAGGCCGCCCAGAAGGAAAAGGAAGCTCGCCGCAACCAGGCGAACACGATCCTGAAGGAAGTCCGCTTCCGTCTGAAGATCGAGGCGCACGACTACACGACCAAGCTGAAGCGCGCCGAGGGCTTCCTCAAGGCCGGCGACAAGGTCAAGGCCATGATCCTGTTCCGCGGTCGCGAGCAGTCGCGCCCCGAGCAGGGTGTGCGTCTTCTCCGCAAGTTCGCGGAAGACGTGGCCGAGCTCGGAACGGTCGAGTCCAACCCGACCATCGACGGTCGGAACATGGTCATGATCGTGGCTCCGCTCAAGAGCAAGTCCGAGGCCAAGCAGGAGCAGAATGCCGTCCGCGATGCACAGCGTGCCGCGAACAAGCAGGCTGCCCGCGAGGGCAAGACCGAGTCGGATGCTCCGGCCGAGGTCGCCGCGGAGTAACTCCCGCCCAGAACTCCCGCACCGCGGGTTGACACCGTCGCCTGAGAAGGCGCCATACGAAGGAAGAGAAGATGCCGAAGCAGAAGACCCACTCGGGTGCTAAGAAGCGCTTCAAGATCACCGGCAGCGGCAAGCTGAAGAAGCAGCAGGCCGGTATGCGCCACAACCTCGAGCACAAGTCGAGCCGGCGTACCCGTCGTCTGAACCAGGACCAGGTGCTCTCGAAGGCTGACACCAAGGTCGCGAAGAAGCTTCTCGGCCGCTGATCGCGCCCGAACGCACGAATAGGAACACAGGAAAATGGCAAGAGTCAAGCGGGCAGTAAACGCCCACAAGAAGCGCCGGGTCATCCTCGAGCGCGCAAAGGGTTACCGCGGTCAGCGTTCGCGCCTCTACCGCAAGGCCAAAGAGCAGGTCATCCACTCCCTGGTCTACTCGTACCGTGACCGTCGCAAGCGCAAGGGCGACTTCCGTCGTCTGTGGATCCAGCGCATCAACGCTGCGGCCCGTCAGAACGGCATGACCTACAACCGCTTCATCCAGGGCCTCGGCCTCGCGGGTGTCACGGTCGACCGTCGTATGCTCGCCGACCTCGCGATCAACGACGCAGCGACGTTCACGTCGCTGATCGAGACGGCGAAGAAGGCTCTGCCCTCCGACGTCAACGCACCGAAGTCGGCTGCGTAAGCATCTCGCTCTGAACGGGCGTCTTCCTTCGGGAAGACGCCCGTTTCGCGTTTCCGGCGGCTGCGCTCGCCCTAGACTGTGGATGTGCTGGAGAACCCCCGCTCCCCCCGAGTCCGTGCCGTGGCGAAGCTGACCAAACGCAGTGCGCGAACCGAGACGGGTCTGTTCCTTCTCGAAGGTCCGCAGGCAGTCCGCGAGGCGCTGACCTACCGCCCTGAGGCGATCGTCGAGCTGTTCGCGACGCCGAACGGATGGGAGAAGCATCCGGACATCCGCTCGAAGGCGGGCGAGGCCGAGATCGACGTCGAGTTCGTCACCGAGTACGTGCTCAATGCGATGGCCGACACGGTGACTCCTCAGGGGCTCGTCGCGGTGGTGCAGCAGACGCCAACGTCGGTGCGCGACATCTTCGCCTCATCGCCGCGGCTGGTCGCGATCTGCGAGGAGGTGCGTGATCCGGGGAACCTCGGCACCATCATCCGCGCCGCGGATGCCGCCGGTGCGGATGCCGTCGTGCTGACCGGACGCACCGTCGACCCGTACAACCCGAAGGTCGTCCGCGCGACGACGGGCTCGCTCTTCCACCTGCCGGTCTCGGTCGCGGGCGACCTCGCCGACGTCGTGAAGCGCGCCCACGCGGCAGGCCTGCGTATCCTCGCGGCCGACGTCAAGGGTGACGACCTGCTGGAGGCCCGTGCAGCGGGCGTCCTGGCCGAGCCCACCGGGTGGCTCTTCGGCAATGAGGCCCGGGGCCTCGAGGACGAGGCGCTCGCCTTGGCCGATCAGGTGCTCAAGCTGCCGATCTTCGGCCGCGCCGAATCGCTGAACCTCGCCACCGCAGCCAGCGTCTGCCTCTACGAGAGCGCCTTCGCGCAGCGCGCCTCGGCATCGGGCTGACACGGCGGTCTGATGCGAACGAGCCGGAAGCAGGATCGATGAGGATTCTGATCGTGGAGGACGATGACCGCGTCGCCGCTGCCCTCGACGCCTTCCTCGTCCGTTCGGGGTACGCGACCGTGCGTGCCGCCGACGGCGCTGCCGCGCTGGATCTGCTCGGCGCCGACACGGAGGTGGTGCTGCTCGACCTCGGTCTCCCCGACGTCGACGGGATCGACCTCTGTCGTCGCATCCGGGGGCGCTCCGACGTCCCGATCGTGATCGTCACCGCGCGCAACCAGGTCACCGAGCGCATCAAGGGCCTCCGCGCCGGCGCCGACGACTTCGTCGTGAAGCCCTACGACGTGCACGAGCTGCTGGCCCGGATCGAGGCGGTCACCCGGCGCACCCGTCCGATGCGGGCGGAGTCCGAGAGCCGCGTGGTGCTCGACGGGGGAGAGGTGCAGATCGACCTGGTCGCCCGTCAGGTGCTCGTCGAGGGCGCGCCCGTCGATCTCACGCGCAAGGAGTTCGACATCGTCGCCGTGCTCGCGCGGTACCCCGGGGTCGCCGTGCCGAAGGATCGGTTGATCCGCGAGGTGTGGAATACCGATTGGCGCGGGTTCGGTCACTCGCTCGAGGTCCACGTCGGCGCGATCCGCCGCAAGACCGGGGAACGTCGGCTCATCGAGACGGTGCGTGGCGTCGGCTATCGGCTCGCGGGGTCGTGAGCGATGCGCCGCCGCCTGATCATCGTCTTCCTCGTGCCGCTCGTGGCGATCCTGCTCACCCTGGGCGGAGCTGCGGGCTGGGGTGCCGCCCGCAGCATCCAGCAGACGTTCTACGCCGAGCAGCTGGGCGATCTCGGGTACTTCGTCACGAGCGCCCGGCAGGCCCTGCGGTCCGGCAGCGCCGCCGTGGTCGATGACGAGGCCGCGAGGTTCCGCGAGGTCTACGGCATCCACGTGATGGTGTTCGACCTCGCAGGCAGCGTGTGGGCGGCGGGAGACGAGGCCAACGCGGTGCTCTCGGAGGACGATGCCGAGCGGGTGCGGTTGGCGCTGTCGGGACGCCGCGCCGAGCCGCCGACACAGGTCTTCCCCTGGACTATCGCCGATTCGGCCGTCGTGGAGCCGGTGTTCGACGACGGGGACGTCATCGGGGCGGTCCTCGTCTCCGCCGATGTCGAGGCGCCGCGCGCGGCGATCCTGCAGCAGGTGCTCGTCCTCTCCGCCGTCGCCGTGGCGCTGATAGCGCTCGGGGTGCTGCTGGTCTTCCGCCTCGCGCGCTGGGTTCTGTCACCTGTGCGTCGGCTCGACGAGGCGATGGTCGCGATCGAACGCGGCGCGATGGACACACGCGTCGCGGAGGACACCGGACCGCCGGAGCTTCGGCGCATGACCCTCGTCTTCAACGGCATGGCCGATGAGATCGAGCGGGTGATGACGCGGCAGCAGGAGTTCGCGCTCAATGCGTCGCACGAGCTGCGGAATCCGCTCAACGCCCTGCTGCTGCGCGTCGAGCACCTCGCCACGGGCCTCGGCAGCGAGTGGAAGGAAGACGTGGAGGAGACCCGCGAGGAGGGGCGGCGGATGGCGCGGATCCTCGAGACCCTCCTGGGACTCGCGCGGGGTGGCAGAGGCGATTCCACGATCTCCGCGGTGGACCTGGCGACGGTCGCCGCCCGGCGCGTCGATGCCTGGCGCGATGTCGCCGGGCAGCGCGGGGTTGCGTTCCGGCTCGCCGGGGACCGGTCGGTGATGAGCGTGACCGATCGGACGATCGTGGAGAGCGCGCTGGATGCCGTCATCGACAACGCCGTGAAGTTCTCGCCCGTCGACGCCGAGATCGAGGTCGCGGCGCGGCGAGAGGGAGAGGTCTGCCGGATCACGGTGCGGGATCAGGGCCCCGGTCTGACGCATGAGCAGGCGACGGCGGCGGCCGACCGGTTTTGGCGCAGCGAGGAGAGCCGCGACGTGCCGGGCTCGGGACTGGGACTCGCGATCGCCACTGATCTGCTCGCATCGGTCGGCGGCGAGCTCGAGGTGGAATCCGCGAGCGGCGGAGGCCTCGCGGTCTCGTTGATGCTGCGAGACGGAGCATCCGCATGAAGCCGGTACGGCGGGGGATCGCCGCCGGTCTCGTCTTCGCGCTGGTGATGTGCGGCTTGGCGGCGTGCAGTTCCCGTGCGAGCGAGTGGACCGATGACGAGTATGTGATCGCGGGAGGCGGGTCGACGGGTGTGTACTTCGACTACGGAACCCACCTGGCGGAGGAACTCTCCGGGTCGCTCGGCATCCACATGGTCACCGAGGAGACCGCGGGCTCGGTCGACAATCTGCTGCGGGTGGGCTCCGGAGACGCGCTGATCGGTTTCGCGCAGGGCGACGCCGCGGCCGATGCGGTGGCCGGCGCCGGAGCCTTCGCGGAACCGTTGCCGGTGCAGGCCGTCGCCCGGCTCTACGACGAGTACGTGCATGTGGTGGTGCGCGGCGAGTCCGAGATCGACGACATCTCCGACCTCGCCGGCAGAGCGGTCTCGCTCGGCGCGGAGAACTCCGGCGTCAACGTCATCGCCGGCCGGGTGTTGGATGCGGCCGGCGTCGACGTCGCATCCGTGCGCAATCCGCAGTTCGACCTCAGCGCGTCGATCCTGGCGATGGAGAGCGGAGAGATCGACGGCTTCTTCTGGGTGGGCGGACTCCCGACACCCGGTATCGCCGCGCTCGCCGAGCGGATGCCGGTGCGGCTGCTGCCGATCGAGCAGGACTGGGTCATCGAGGTGAACGACCGCTACTCGCACGCCTATCGACCAGCTGATGTCCCTGCGGGCATGTACGGCCTCGAGGCGCCGACCCCTACGATGGCGGTTCCGAACTACCTGATCACGGCGGAGTCGACGCCGCCGGCCGTCGTCCGCGACATCCTCGCCGGCCTGTTCGACGCGCGGTCGCGCATCGCTCAGGACGTGCCGGCCGCGGCCCTGCTCGATCGTCGGCAGGCCATCTTCACGGGACCCGTGGCACTGCATCCGGGTGCGGTGGAGTTCTACCGCGGCCTGCGCGGCTGAGCCCGCGACGAGTCCTCAAGAAACCCTCAAGAACTCTGACAGCCCGTGCGAGCTCTGCCAATCTGAGTGCGATCGCACACGATCGACGGGCCTGCTGCTCGCAGTATTCGGGGGATGGCGCAGCGGCAGGAACCGATCCACGGCCCTGCGGGGGCGGGCCGTGGATCACCCGTGCAAAGCAGCACAGGTGAGTGCGATCCCGTGTCACGAACGTGTAAATCCTGCGCCGGTGCGTAGTCCCCAGGGTTCGACCTGGCTAGTTTGGAGAAATGATGACCTCTGATACACCCCTCGTCGTGGTCGAGAACGTCCAGAAGCACTACGGCGACTTCCAGGCTCTGACCGACATCGATCTCACGGTCAACGCGGGTGAGGTCGTCGTGGTGATCGGCCCGTCGGGTTCGGGCAAGTCGACGCTCTGCCGCACGATCAACCGGCTCGAGACGATCACCAGCGGCAACATCAGCATCGACGGCAAGGCGCTTCCCGCCGAGGGCAAGGGGCTCGCAACGCTCCGGGCCGACGTCGGCATGGTGTTCCAATCGTTCAACCTGTTCGCCCACCTCACGATCCTCGAGAACGTGACGCTCGGTCCGATCAAGGTCCGTGGGCTGAAGAAGGCGGATGCCGACAAGGAGGCGATGGCCCTGCTCGAGCGAGTCGGGGTGGCGCAGCAGGCATCGAAGCTTCCGGCGCAGCTCTCGGGCGGCCAGCAGCAGCGTGTGGCGATCGCGCGCGCTCTCGCGATGCGCCCGAAGGTCATGCTCTTCGACGAGCCGACCAGCGCGCTCGACCCCGAGATGATCAACGAGGTGCTCGACGTGATGGTCGGGCTCGCCCAGGAGGGCATGACGATGATCGTCGTGACCCACGAGATGGGCTTCGCACGCAAGGCGGCCGATCGGGTCGTCTTCATGGCCGACGGCCGGATCGTGGAGGAGGCGACTCCTGAGGAGTTCTTCACGAATCCGAAGAGCGACCGTGCCAAGGACTTCCTCTCGAAGCTCCTCACCCACTGAGCTTCTGCACCAGAAGCCACCATAGACCCTGCACACACAGCAACTGAAGGAGACGCACATGCGACGCACACGGACACTGGCAGGCATCGGAATCGCGGCGGTAGCGCTGCTCGCGCTCACCGCCTGCAACAGCGGCACGCCGGGAGACACGACGGGCGACGGCGCAGATCCTGGCACGAGCGAGGAAGGCCCGCTCTGGGAGGTCGCGACCGACGTCTCTCTCGAAGGCAGCCCGACGTTCGACGCCATGACCGAACGCGGCAAGGTCGTCATCGGTGTGAAGAGCGACCAGCCCGGACTGGGCTACGAGGACCCCGCGACCGGTGACCGCACGGGATTCGACGTCGACACCGCCCGTTGGATCGCAGCCTCGCTGGGATTCGACGACGACGACATCGAGTGGAAGACGATCCCGTCGGCGAACCGCGAGCAGGAGCTCATCAACGGCGGCGTCGACTTCTACGTCGGCACGTACTCGATGACCGATGCGCGCGACGAGGTCATCGACTTTGCAGGTCCGTACCTCATCACGGGTCAGGGCCTGCTTGTCGCGGCCGACGACGACTCCATCAAGGGACCGGACGACCTCGCCGGCAAGGTGACGTGCTCGGTCACGGGTTCGACGCCGCTCCAGCGCATCCGCGAAGAGTACAGCGGTGAGGTCACTGAGCGTCAGACGTACTCCGAGTGCGTCGAGCAGCTCCTGTCGGGCCAGGTGGACGCCATCACGACCGATGAGGCGATCCTCGCCGGTTACCAGGCGCAGGACCCGGACAACCTGAAGCTCGCGGGTGACCCGTTCAGCGAGGAGCGCTACGGCGTCGGGCTCGTCGACGGAGACACGGCGCTGCAGGATCACATCAACACCCTCTTCACCGACGGTGGTGACGTGTGGACCGCGCTGTACGAGGAGTACCTCGAGCCGGCCGGCGTCGTCGCCGAGCAGCCTGCCGTCGACTGATCATCACTGACCGGGGCGCCCTCACCGGGTGCCCCGGTCAGACCCTCCTTCTGAAGCGCACGAGAGGAACCGAATGGGCGTCATCACGAACAACCTCGACCTGTGGGTCGAGGCGCTGCTCGGAACGCTGAAGCTTTTCCTGGGCGGGGCCGCACTCGCCCTCGTGCTGGGAATCATCGTGGGAGCGATGCGCGTCTCGCCGGTGCCGATCGCCCGCGCAGTCGGCACGCTGTACGTGAACACCATCCGGAACACCCCGCTCACCCTGGTCTTCTTCGGGTTCTCCTTCGCGCTTCCTCCTCTGCTCGGAATGCGGATCGATTCGCTCCTACTCGCGACCTGTGCGCTGGGCATCTACACCGCGACGTATGTCGCGGAGACGATCCGGTCGGGCATCAACACCGTTCCGGTGGGGCAGGCCGAGGCGGCTCGCGCGATCGGTCTGGGCTTCGGCCAGGTGATGACGCTGATCGTGCTCCCGCAGGCGTTCCGCTCGGTGATTCCGCCGATGATGAGCGTGTTCATCGCTCTGCTGAAGAACACCACGGTCGCCGCCGGCTTCTCGGTCATGAACCTGGGGTCGATGCGCGACTGGCTCAGCGAACGCGGTGAGAACCAGCTGTTGGTGATCGTATGGGTCATGATCGCGTTCGTGGCACTCGTGCTGCTGCTCTCCTGGGCACAGCGATCACTGGAGAACCGATGGAGGGTGGCGCGATGAGCGGCAGTGTCCTTTACGACGTCCCGGGTCCTCGGGCGATCGCTCGCAACCGCATCATCGGCGTGATCACGATCCTCGTCGTGGCGGCTGTGATCGCGTTCTTCATCTGGCGGCTCATCGCTACGGGGCAGTTCTCGGCGCAGAAGTGGATCGGATTCACGTACACGCGCATCTGGGAGCAGATCGCGATGGCCACACTGCGCACGGTGGCCGCGTTCGCGGCAGCGGGCCGTCGGCGCTCTGGCGCTCGGATTCATCCTGGCCATCGGTCGTCTGTCGGACCACGCCTGGGTGCGCTGGCCGGTCACGGTCGTGACGGAGTTCATGCGGGCCGTCCCCGTCCTGGTGATGATGTTCCTGCTTTACTACGGACTGCCCGTGCTGGGTGTCGAGATCGAGAGCTATTGGGCTGTCGTCATCGCCCTCGTCGCGTACAACGGTTCGGTTCTTGCCGAAGTCATCCGCGCCGGCGTCGAGTCGCTTCCTCGTGGACAGAGTGAAGCCGGCTACTCGATCGGTCTGCGCAAGGCGGGCGTGATGCAGCTGGTCCTGCTTCCGCAGGCGATCCGGGCCATGATGCCGGTGATCATCTCGCAGCTCGTCGTCACGCTCAAGGACACCGCGCTCGGATTCATCATCACTTACGAGGAGTTGCTCCTCCTCGCCAAGCAGCTCGGCGCAGCAAACACCATCGGCCGCCCCATCGTGCAGATGACGATGGTCGTCGCCGTGATCTACATCGGCATGTGCCTCTTGCTCTCGCTGGTTGCCAGGATGGCGGAGAAGCGGATGAGCCGTTCGCCGAAGGTGCAGGGCGCCGCGCGGCACCTCGATGTCAACCCGCGTACGCACGACGGCGGCACGGATACGGAGCTGATCGCTCAGCAGAGGTTGTAGCTGTAAGCAAGAAAAGAGCGTGGCCGAAGATTCCTCTCCGGTCACGCTCTTTCGTCTGTTGCGACTATCCAGACACTGTCCTGTCGGCAGTCGCGCCGACCCGGAAGTCGTCGTAAGAAGGACCTGCGGCTGTACCCCACGCGTGAATCTTGTACTGCGAGGTTCCGGACGTATCCCGCGCAGAGACGTAGATCACACAGGTGTTGGTTCCCGTGCAGTTCCGTGCCTGACCGAGCGGGGCAGGCAGGGTGTTGGCGCCGTTGCTCTGCAGAGCGACATTCGTGCCGCCCCTCATGATCGAGATGCCTGCCTGGGTCGAGTTGTACGAATAGTTCGCGACGTTCTTGCAGTAGACCTTCGCCTGAACCGACAAGAACCGGCCGTCTGAATTCGTGACGAAGCTCGCGGACTGAATCGACACCGTGCACCCGGGATCGGCAGCCATCGCTGGCGCCGCCGTGAGGACGGATGCCGCAACCGCGGCGAGGACTGCTCCGATTGCGATCCTCCGCCGAATCGGCCGCTCATGGTTGGGGCGTTTTGACTTCCACATCCTGTTCTCCTTCGATCAGACGCGCGTCGGCGTTCGAGGTTCGTCGTCGCCATGAACCATCGAGTCTCGTAGTACCTGAGATGAACATCAAGGCCTTGTCCGAACGCCTGTGCCCGCGTACGGTGCCCTGTGAAGAAGCGCGTTGCGAGGGCGTTTGACTCGGCGCGTAAGAGCACCGGCGTGCCCCCCGGTAGACTCACATCTCGTGTCTGAGTCTCCCGAAATCACCCCGGAAGCGGTCGAAGCGGCCGTCGCTGCCGCGCTGGCAGCGATCACCGCAGCGACCGATACCGCCGAGCTGAAGGCGGCTCGCGCCGCCCATGTCGCCGACGGTTCGCCCCTCGCGGTCCTGAACGCCTCGATGCGTCAGGTCGCCCCCGAGAACAAGGCCGCGTTCGGCAAGCTCGTGGGCCAGGGACGCGGGCAGGTGACGCAGGCTCTCGCCGCCAAGGAGACCGAGCTCGCCGCCGCGGAGGTCGCCGCTCGGCTGGAGAGCGAGCGCGTCGACATCACCGCCGTTCCTTCACGCACCCGCGTCGGGGCGCGGCATCCGCTCACGCTTCTGCAGGACCAGGTGTCCGACATCTTCGTCGGCATGGGCTGGGAGATCGCGGAGGGACCGGAGCTCGAGCACGAGTGGTTCAACTTCGACGCGCTGAACTTCGACGTCGACCACCCTGCTCGCCAGGAGCAGGACACGTTCTACGTCGACCCGACCTCGCGTCACCTCGTGATGCGCACGCACACGAGCCCGGTACAGGTGCGCTCGATGCTCGACCGGGAGCTGCCGATCTACGTGCTGTGCCCGGGTCGCGTCTACCGGACCGACGAGTTCGACGCCACGCACCTGCCCGTGTTCACGCAGTTCGAGGGCCTCGTCATCGACAAGGGCATTACGATGGCCCACCTCAAGGGCACGCTCGACCACTTCGCGAAGCAGCTCTTCGGCCCGGAGGCCAAGATGCGCTTCCGCACGAACTACTTCCCCTTCACCGAACCGTCCGCTGAGCTCGATCTGTGGCACCCGACCTTCAAGGGCGGCGCGCGCTGGATCGAGTGGGGCGGCTGCGGCATGGTCAACCCCAACGTGCTGCGCGCTGCCGGTATCGACCCTGAGGTGTACAGCGGCTTCGCGTTCGGCATGGGGATCGAGCGTGGTCTGATGTTCCGCAGCGATGTGCAGGACATGCGCGACATGGCCGAGGGCGATGTCCGTTTCAGCGAGCAGTACGGGATGGTGGTGTGATGCGCGTCCCGCTTTCGTGGTTGCGTGAGTACGTCGATCTGGCAGCGGATGCCACGCCCGAGGACGTCCTCGCAGCGCTGGTGACCGTCGGCTTCGAAGAGGAGGACGTGCACCGCTTCGAGATCACGGGCCCCGTCGTGGTCGGTCAGGTCGTCTCGCTCGAGGCTGAGCCGCAGTCGAACGGCAAGACCATCAACTGGTGCCAGGTCGACGTGGGCCCTTCGAACGGCGGTGTCCGCGGCATCGTCTGCGGTGCGCACAACTTCACAGCCGGCGACAAGGTCGTCGTGACGCTCCCCGGCGCCGTGCTCCCGGGTCCGTTCCCGATCGCCGCGCGCAAGACCTACGGCCATGTCTCCGACGGCATGATCGCCTCCGCGCGCGAGCTGGGTCTCGGTGACGAGCACGACGGCATCCTCGTGCTGTCGGACCTCGGCATCGACGCACCCGTCGGCACTGACGCGATCGCGCTGCTCGGGCTCGATGACGTCGCGGTGGAGATCAACGTCACGCCCGACCGCGGCTACGCGTTCTCGCTCCGCGGCGTGGCCCGCGAGTACTCGCACGCCACGGGCGCGACTTTCCGCGACCCGGCCGAGCGCGACTTCGCCGAGCTGCAGCCCGGCAGCGGTCACACCGCGATCGTCGACGACCGGGCCCCGGTGCGCGGCCGCGTCGGCGCGAGCGAATTCGTCACCCGTGTCGTGCGGGACGTGGACCCTGCCCGCCCGACGCCGCCGTGGATGATCGCGCGACTGTCGCTGGCCGGCATGCGCTCGTTGGGCGTGCTGATCGACATCACCAACTACGTGATGCTCGAACTCGGCCAGCCGCTGCACGGCTACGACCTGGACAAGCTCACCGGCGGCATCACCGTCCGACGCGCGAACCCGGGCGAGAAGATGACCACGCTCGACGGCGTCGAGCGCACCCTCCACGTCGAGGACCTGCTGATCACCGACGAGTCGGGTCCGATCGGAATGGCCGGTGTCATGGGCGGCGGCACCACTGAGATGAGTGGCACCACGCAGAACGTGCTCATCGAGGCGGCGCTCTTCGATCCGACGACCATCGCCCGTTCCGCTCGCCGGCACAAGCTGCCGAGCGAGGCGTCCAAACGCTTCGAGCGCGGTGTCGACCCGCTCATCCCGTTCGTCGCCGCGCGCCGCGCCGCCGACCTCATGGTCGAGCTCGCCGGTGGCACGCTGACCGAGGAGGGCGGGGCACTGTTCGCCGAGGTCTTCGTCGAGGAGATCGAGCTCCCCACCGGCTTCGTCGAGGGCCTCATCGGCGTCGATTACACGGATGCCGAGATCACGGGCGCCCTGACCACGATCGGTGCGGACGTGTCCCCTTCGGCGAACGGGTGGACGGTCATCCCGCCGACCTGGCGCCCCGACCTCACCGACAAGTGGACGCTCGCCGAGGAGGTCGCCCGCATCCACGGTCTCGACCGCATCCCCTCGGTGCTGCCGACGCCGCCGTCGGGTCGCGGACTCACCGCGCACCAGCAGGGCCGCCGTCGCGTGGCTGACGCGCTGGCCGCTGCCGGGTTCGTCGAGACGCCCGCGTTCCCCTTCACGACCGAGGCCCAGAACGACCTGCACGGGTCCGCATCGGGGGAGCACGTGCCCAGCATCCGTCTGGCGAACGCTCTCGACGGTCAGGCGCCGTTCCTGCGACGCTCGCTGATCCCCGGTCTGCTGCAGACCGCGCACCGCAACATCGCGCGCGGGCTCACCGATCTCGCGATCTTCGAGACCGGCGTCGTGTTCCTGCCCGAGCCGGGCGTCGAGTACGGCACCGAAGACGTCCCGCCGCTGGGCGAGCGCCCGTCCGACGAGAAGCTCGCGGAGTTGAACGCCGCGATCCCGCCCCAGCATCGCCACGTCGCGGTGCTCCTGACCGGAAACGTCTCGCCGCGCCAGCCCGGGCGACCTGCCGAACCCGCCGGGCTCACCGAGGCGCTGGACGCCGTCCAGATCATCGCGGCCGCTGCCGGCGTCGAGATCGACGTGGTCCAGTCTCAGCGGGCTGCGCTCCACCCCGGCCGTACCGGCGCTCTGCGCGTCGGTGAGGAGGAGATCGGATACGTCGGCGAGCTGCATCCCGCCGTCGCGGACGATGCCGACCTTCCCGGACGGGCGACGGTCCTCGAGCTCGACCTCGACCGGATCCTCTCGCTCGCGGGTGGGCGCATCGTCGCCGAGTCGCTGTCGACGTTCACCGCCGCGACGCAGGACGTCTCGCTCACCCTCCCCGCCGACGTTCCGGCCGGAGACGTGCGTGTCGCCCTGGCCGAGGGCGCCGGTGCACTGCTCGAGTCCGTGCGGCTCGTCGACGACTACCGCGGTGAAGGCGTGCCGGAGGGGTCGAAGAGTCTGACGTTCGCACTGCGCTTCCGCGCGGACGACCGCACCCTCACGGCAGCCGAGGCCACCGAGGCGAAGCTCGGCGGAGTCGCGGTGGCCGCGGAGCGCTTCGGCGCGGCAATCCGCGACTGACCCGCAGGTAGTCAACGCGGTGTCGAGCGACCGATCGGCGGCGGCGCCGGAGTAGCGTGGCGGGATGAGAATCCTCCCCCAGGGCACTCCGGCCGCCGTCCCCGACGGCGCACGACCACTCGGTGAAGGACCGTTCCTCGCACTGGCGGCGCAGATCGACTGGCACTACCGCAAGCCCGGCTGGCAGCCGGGGGAGCCGTCGACGATCTCGCCGATGCGGGTCGTACGCGACGACGAGCGGGGCCTCGTGGCGTGGCTCGCCGCGGGCACCCTGCAGGAAGCGCAGGGAGCGCCGGACGGCCAGCGGGTGCGCACCGTCCCGCTCGCGCGCCGCTGGCTCGAAGAGCGCACGCGCATCGTCGAGGAGTGGTGGGGGAACGGCGTGCTGCGCATCGCACCCGCGGGGATGCCGTGGTCGGTCTGGCTCTTCTGGACCGACACCAGCGGTCCTGACTGGGTCTTCGCCGGCTGGTATGTGAACCTCGAGAACGCGCACCTGCGCACCGACCGCGACACGTACTCGTCCGATCACATCCTCGACGTCGAGATCGACGCCGACGGAGGCATCCACCTCAAGGACGAGGACGAACTCGCGGCCGCGATCGAACAGGGGCGGCTCAGCCCTGAGCAGGCGGCACAGATCGAGCGTCATGCGGATGCCGCGATCGCGTCGTTCGAGGCGGGCGACTGGCCGTTCGACGCCGAATGGCGGCAGTGGCAGCCCGACCCGTCCTGGACGGTCCCCACCCTCGCCGGGTTGGACGAGCTCAGGCAGGGGTAAGTGTGTGCATCCCGAAATGGGATGCACGGATGTACTCTGGATGCATGAGCACACAGATCGCCCTCCGGCTTTCGGACGAGATGGTGGCGGAGCTCGACGCCCTGGTGTCCGCCGGCGCTGCTCCCAGCCGAACGGCGCTCGTCTCGGTGGCCATCTCTCGGGAGCTGCGCCGCAGGGCAGCGGAACACGACGCGGAGATCCTGCGCACGCGCGGTGCGCACGATGATCTCGACTCGCTGGTGGACTGGACGACCGGCCACATCGAGATCGAGCGCTGACCGTGCGCGAGATCTGCCTGGCGCGGCTCGACAAGACGCGTCCGGTGCTGATCCTCACTCGAGACGCCACCCGATCAGCGATGACGAAGGTGACAGTCGCACCGATCACCTCGACGGTGAAGGGCCTCAGCAGCGAAGTCCCCGTCGGCCCAGCGAACGGTCTCGATCACGCGTGTGCGATCTCGATCGACAACGTCCTCACGGTTCCCATCTCCGCTCTGGGGCGAACGATCGGCTACCTCTCGGAACGGCAGGAAGCCCAGTTGGCCACGGCGGTGATGCTCGCGTTCGATCTCGACCTTCCTCGACCCTCCGGAGATTGATCGCGCTGCTCTGAGCAGAGGGACTTCCGCCCGACACCGGATGCTGATGACATGGTGCCATGACGAACGTGCTGATCCTCGGCGGAACAGGCTGGCTGTCCGGACGGGTGGCCCACCGGTGGCTGGATGCCGGGGCAGCGGTGACCTGCCTCGCCCGGGGTGAACGCCCGGCACCCGACGGCGCCGAGCTCGTGCGCGCCGATCGCGATGATCCGGAGGCGTATGCCGCGGTGACTGCCCGCGACTGGGATCACGTCGTCGACATCTCGTCCCGCGCCGAGCACGTCGATGCCGCGGTCTCGGCACTCGGCGATCGCGCGGCGCAGTGGACCTACGTGTCGTCGGTGTCGGTGTACTCCGACGACGAGACGGTCGGCGCGGAGGAGTCGACGCCCCGGCATCCCGCCGCCCGACCGGGCGACGAGTACGAGTACGGTGCGCAGAAGGTCGCCGCAGAGGATGCTGTGGCGGCTCTGGGGGACCGGGCTCTGATCGTGCGCCCCGGGCTCATCGTCGGCGCGGGCGACCCGAGTGATCGGTTCGGCTACTGGGCGGCGGCCTTCCTGCGGGCCGGTGACGAAGTGGTGCTGCTTCCTCCCGTCGAGGGGCGTTCGACGCAGGTGATCGACGTCGACGACCTCGCCGCCCACCTCGTCACCGCCGCGATCAGCGGACAGTCGGGGGCCGTGAACGCCGTCGGGGACGTGCATCCGTTCGCCGAGGTGCTGGCCTCCATACGCGTGGCGTCGGGGCACTCCGGCGACACAGCGATCGCCGAGGAGGACTGGCTCGTGGCACAGGGCGTCGAGCACTGGGCGGGGGAGCGGTCGCTGCCCCTGTGGCTCCCGCCGGACATGCCCGGATTCATGACGCGCTCGAACGCCGCGTTCCGAGTGAGCGGCGGCACACTCCGGCCATTGACCGAGACCATCGCAGACGTCGTCGCCGATGAGAGAGCGCGCGGAGTCGACCGGGCGAGGCGAGCCGGTCTCACCCGGGCCGAGGAGCGGGCGCTGCTGGCCGAACTCGCTCGCTAGACTTCGAGGCAGTGACACGGGGTGCCGCATCCGCGGCTGAGAACAGACCCGTCGAACCTGATCTAGTTCGTACTAGCGAAGGGATGTCGCCCATGAGCGATCGTCTGCGTCCAGAATCCGTCTCCGACCTGCCCGTCTCGGCCGGCGCACTGCTGAAGGCGCTGCGCGACGCCCCACCTCTCACGCACTGCATCACGAACGCGGTGGTCACCGGCTTCACGGCCAACGTGCTGCTCGCGGTCGGTGCGGCGCCGGCCATGGTCGACATCGTCGGCGAGTCCGAGATGTTCGCCGGGATCGCCTCGGGGCTGCTGATCAACCTCGGCACGCCCACGCCGGAGCAGCGGGCGGCGAGCCTCGAGGCGGTCGCTGGAGCCGCAGCATCCGGCACTCCCTGGGTGCTCGACCCGGTGGCCGTCGGTGCCCTGCCGGTCCGCACGCCGCTCGCGCGGGGACTGGTCGAGCGGCGTCCCACCGCGATCCGCGGCAACGCCTCCGAGATCCTGGCCCTCGCCGGGCTCAGCACCGGCGGGCGCGGTGTGGATGCCACCGACAGCACGGATGCCGCGGCAGACGCAGCCGTCTCACTCGCGCAGCAGTTCGGCAGCGTCGTCGCCGTCTCGGGCCCGATCGACCTGATCACGGACGGGCATCGCGTGCTGCGACTCTCGAACGGACACGAACTGCTCACCCGCGTCACCGGAGGAGGCTGTGCGCTGGGCGCGGTGATGGCGGCCTTCCTCGGTGCCGCCCGGGCCACCGGTGCCGACGCGCTCACCGCCGTCGCCTCCGCCAGTCTCGTGTACACGGTCGCGGCCGAGCACGCCGCGGAGAAGGCGGCCGGCCCCGGCAGCTTCGCGGTCGCACTGCTGGATGCGTTGGCTTCGGTGTCGCCGGCCGATCTCGTCACCGCGGGCCGCGTCGAGAGCAGCGTCCGGTGAACCCCGACTACTCGCTCTACCTCGTCACGGATCCCGCACTCTGCGGCGAGCGAGGCGTCGTCGAGACCGTTCGGCAGGCGGTCGACGGGGGAGTGCGCGTCGTGCAGCTCCGCGACAAGTCCGCATCGGATGCCGAGACCGCCGACCAGCTCGTCGAACTGTCGCGCGTGATCGAGGGCCGAGCGCTGCTCGTCGTGAACGACCGGCTGGATGCCGCACTGGCCGCCAGGGCGCGAGGCGCCCGCGTCGACGGCGTGCATCTGGGGCAGGGCGACGCCTCCGTCCTCCGTGCCCGGGAGGCTCTCGGACCGGAGGCGATCATCGGCCTCACCGCGAACAGTTCCGCGCACCTGGCCGCGGCCCTTGCACTCCCGGCGGGAACCGTCGACTACCTCGGCGTCGGCGTGATCCGCCCCACCAGCACCAAGCCCGACCATCCGCCGGCTCTGGGAATCGAGGGCTTCCGTGTCTTCGCCGCGGAGAGCCCGCTCCCGTGCGTCGCGATCGGCGGGGTGGGTATCGACGACACCGACGCGCTGCGCGATGCGGGCGCCGCCGGGCTGGCCGTCGTCTCCGCTCTGTGCGCCGCCGAAGACCCGCGCGCGGTGGCGAGGGAGTTCCGTCGACGCTGGCATGCCGGTGCGGTGCCGCGCGTCCTCAGCATCGCCGGCAGTGACCCCTCAGGAGGCGCGGGCATCCAAGCCGACCTCAAGTCGATCGCGGCGAACGGCGGCTACGGGATGGCGGCGGTCACCGCGCTCACCGCGCAGAACACGCACGGGGTGCGCGGAGTGCACGTGCCGCCGGCGGAGTTCCTGCACGCACAGCTGACGGCCATCTCGGATGACATCGCGGTCGACGCGGTGAAGATCGGGATGCTGGCGAACGCCGAGGTGATCCGAACCGTGGCCGCCTGGCTCGACGTCGTGCGTCCGCCGATCGTCGTGCTCGACCCGGTCATGGTCGCGACATCCGGGGACAGACTGCTCGAAGCGGAGGCCGAACGCGAGCTGCGGGGGGCTGCTGGTCCGCGCTGACGTCGTGACTCCGAACCTCGCCGAGCTCGCAGTGCTCGCCGGACGAGACGTCGTCGGATGGGCCGATGCGCTGGCCGCCGCGGAGGAGCTCTCCGCCGAGATCGGCGCCGCGGTGCTCGTCAAGGGCGGACATCTCGAGGGGGAGGAGGCGCCCGACGCGTTGATCGACGCGCGTCGAGGACTCCGCGAAGAGTTCGCGGGCGCCCGGATCGCCACGGCCGGCACCCACGGCACCGGCTGCTCCCTTTCTTCCGCGCTCGCGACCCGTCTCGCGCTCGGCGAGGATCCGCGGCAGGCCGTGGCCTCCGCTCGCGCGTGGCTGCGGGAGTCGCTCCGGGACGGCGACGCCCTGCGCGTCGGCACCGGGCACGGTCCGGTCAGCCACTTCGCGGGGCTGTGGAGCCGGGGCGGCGTAGACACACGCCCGACTCCGGCACGGGTCGCGGCGGACTGGTGGCAGCACATCTCCGGCATCCGCGATGCGATCGACGACCTGCCTTTCATCCGCAGGCTCGCCGACGGCACGCTCGAGCGAGAGCCGTTCCTGTTCTACCTCGCTCAGGACGCGCTGTATCTGCGCGAATACGCCCGGGTGCTCGCCGAGGCCGCACGGCTCGCGCCGACCTCCGATGAGCAGGCGTTCTGGGCGCACTCGGCGCACGGATCCATCGTCGGCGAGCTCGAGCTCCACGCGTCGTGGCTGACGCCCGAGCAGGGGGTGGGCGCTCAGACCTCCTCCGCCGCTCCGTCATCGGCGACCACCGCGTACCTCGATCACCTGCGCTCGGTCGCGTTCGGCGGCGACTATGCCGAACTCGTCGCCGCGATCCTCCCGTGCTTCTGGCTGTACACGGACCTCGGACGACGCCTCCACGCGGGAGAATTCGGCGCCGCCGCGCGAGACCCGCAGCATCCGTACGCCTCCTGGTTGGCGACGTACGCGGATCCCGCCTTCGAGGAGGCCACCGCGCAGGCGATAGCTCACGTCTCCGGAGCCGCGTCGACGGCGGATGCCGAGACCAGAGCGCGCATGCTCCGGGCGTTCGAGGTATCGAGCGCGCACGAACTCGCCTTCTTCGCCGCACCGATGGACCGGCATCCGGTCGTGTGACGGCACGGATTTGCGGATGCTGCGCCGCCCGCGCTACTGTCGCGACATGCCTTCGGCCGTCTCCGCTTCGATCACGCTTCCGAGCGTCGTCGTCGTGCGCCGACGCCGCGGCGGCCGCCGACTGTAGGCGACCCCGTACTCCTGCCCGCGTGCGCGTGGCGGTCGAGTGCCGAGGTCGCCGCCTCCGGCCCCGCCCATGGCCCCGGATTCCTCGGGGGCCCGACCGTTAAGGTAGAAGCATGACGTATTCCGTCGCCGTCTCCGGCGCATCCGGCTATGCGGGCGGCGAGATCCTGCGCCTCCTCGCCGATCATCCCGACATCGAGATCCGCACCGTCACGGCGCATTCGAATGCCGGGCAGCCCCTCGTCGACCACCAGCCGCACCTGCGCTCGCTCGCGCATCTCACTCTGCAGGACACCACTCCCGAGACGCTCGCCGGGCACGACATCGTGGTGCTGGCACTCCCGCACGGGCAGTCGGGGCAGTACACCGACGCGCTGGGAGACACCCCGCTCGTGATCGACGCGGGAGCCGACCACCGACTCACCTCCCGCGCCGCCTGGGACGCCTTCTACGGCGGTGAGTTCCACGACGCGTGGACGTACGGGGTCCCCGAGCTCCTGGTCGCCGGCGGCAAGCAGCGCGAGCACCTGCGCGGAGCGACACGCATCGCGGCACCCGGGTGCAACGCCTCCACGGTGAGCCTCAGCCTCGCCCCCGGTATCGCTGCGGGGGTGATCGACCCGTCCGACATCGTCTCGGTGCTCGCGGTCGGACCGTCGGGTGCGGGCAAGAGCCTCAAGACCAACCTGCTCGCCAGCGAGATCCTGGGCAGCGCGAACCCCTACGCGGTCGGCGGCACCCACCGCCACATCCCGGAGATCCAGCAGGCGCTGGGCGCGGCGGGGGGCCAGGACGTCCGTATCTCGTTCACTCCGGTGCTGGTGCCGATGTCGCGCGGGATCCTCGCGACCTCGACGGCCCCGATCGTCGACGGCGTGAGCGACGCGCAGATCCGCGCGGCATGGGAGAGCGCCTACGGCGACGAGACCTTCGTGCAACTGCTCCCCGAGGGGCGCTTCCCGCGCACCGCCGACGTGCTCGGCGCCAACACCGCGCTGATCGGTCTCGCGATCGATCGCGCGGCGAACCGGGTGACGGTCGTCACCGCGGTCGACAACCTCGTCAAGGGCACCGCGGGAGCGGCCGTCCAGTCCATGAATCTCGCGCTCGGCCTTCCCGAAGGCCGCGCCCTCTCAGTCAACGGAGTCGCACCATGAGTGTCACCGCCCCCGCAGGATTCGAGGCGGCGGGTGTCGCCGCCGGCTTGAAGTCGACCGGAAAGCCGGACGTCGCGGTGGTCGTGAACCGCGGACCCCGCAAGGTCGGCGCTGCCGTCTTCACCAGCAACCGTGCCAAGGCGAACCCGATCATCTGGTCGCAGCAGGTCGTCGCCGACCGTGTGGTCGAGGCCGTGGTGCTCAACTCCGGCGGCGCGAACTGCTTCACCGGCAGCTTCGGATTCCAGACCGCGCATCAGACCGCCGAGAAGGCGGGCGAGCTGCTCGGAGTGAGCGCCGGCGACGTGCTGATCTGTTCGACCGGGCTGATCGGCGTGGGCGATGAGGTCTTCCGCGGCAAGGTGCTCGACGGCACCGCCCAGGCGATCGCGGCGCTCAGTGCCGACGGGGGCCAGGCCGCCGCGGAGGCGATCATGACCACCGATTCCGTGTCGAAGACGGCTGTCGTCTCGCGGAACGGCTGGACGATCGGCGGCATGGCGAAGGGCGCAGGGATGCTGGCGCCCGGGCTTGCGACGATGCTCGTGGTGATCACGACCGACGCGGTCCTCGAGCCGCTTCAGGCCGACGAGGCGCTGCGCCGGGCGACGGGGCAGACCTTCGACCGCCTCGACTCCGACGGCTGCATGTCGACCAACGACCAGGTCACGCTGCTCGCCAACGGCGCCTCCGAGATCGCTCCCGACCCGGACGACTTCGCGGACGCACTCACCGAGCTCTGTCTCGAACTCGCCGTGAAGCTGCAGGGCGACGCCGAGGGCGCCAGCCACGACATCACCATCGAGGTGCAGCACGCGGCATCCGAGAAGGACGCGGTCGAAGTCGGTCGCTCCGTCGCCCGCAACAACCTCTTCAAGGCGGCGATCTTCGGCAACGACCCCAACTGGGGGCGGGTGCTCGCCGCGATCGGCACCACCGGCGCACAGTTCGACCCGTACGACGTCGACGTCTGGATGAACGGCGTGCGCGTGTGCAGCGAGGGCGGTCCCGACCGGCCGCGCGAGGAGGTCGACCTCACCCCGCGCGCCACGCACCTGGTGATCGATCTGAAGTCGGGCGACGCGACGGCGACGATCCTCACCAACGATCTCACCCACGATTACGTGCACGAGAACAGCGCGTACGCCTCATGACCGACATCCAGGACACCCCCGCCGAGGTCGCTGCGCAGAAGGCGACCACGCTGATCGAGTCGCTGCCGTGGCTGAAGAAGTTCCGCGATCAGATCGTGGTGATCAAGTACGGCGGCAACGCCATGGTGTCCGAAGAGCTGCAGGACGCCTTCGCGCAGGACATCGCTTATCTCCGCAACGTCGGGGTGCAGCCGGTCGTCGTGCACGGCGGCGGGCCGCAGATCTCCGACATGCTGCAGCGGCTCGAGATCCCGAGCGAGTTCAAGGGCGGCTACCGTGTCACGAACACCGAAGCGATCAGCGTGGTGCGCATGGTGCTCACCGGACAGGTGAACCCGCAACTGGTGTCGAAGATCAACTCGCACGGCCCGATCGCCACCGGCCTCAGCGGCGAGGACGCCGGGCTCTTCGGCGGTCGCCGACGCGGCGTGGTCATCGACGGGCTCGAGGTCGACCTCGGCCGCGTCGGCGATGTCGTCGAAGTGGATCCGACGCCGGTGCTCGACCACCTCGCCGCCGGACGCGTGCCCGTGGTCTCGAGCATCGCGCCCGACCTCGATCACCCCGGCCAGTCTCTGAACGTGAACGCGGATGCCGCTGCGGCAGCGCTCGCCGTGGCTCTCGGAGCCCGCAAGCTCGTGGTCCTCACGGACGTCCCCGGCCTCTACGCCGACTGGCCCAACCGCGACTCGCTCGTGTCGCATCTGACGGCGGCGCAGCTCATCGAGATGCTGCCGACGCTCGAATCGGGGATGATCCCCAAGATGCGCGCCTGTCTCGACGCCGTCGAGGGCGGCGTGGACGCTGCGGCGATCATCGACGGACGGGTGCCGCACTCGGTGCTCGTCGAGCTCTTCACCAGCAAGGGAATCGGAACCGAAGTGGTACTCGGAAAGACGGAGGTGACGGCATGACCGTCTGGCAGGACGATGTGGACCGCGATCTCGTGCAGAACGCGGGGGACCGGCTGGCACTGCTCACCCGCGGTGAGGGCTCCTCCCTGTGGGATGCCGACGGCCGACGCTACCTCGACTTCCTCGCGGGCATCGCCGTGACCTCGCTCGGTCACTCGCATCCGGTCTTCGTCGAGGCGATCTCGAAGCAGGCCGCGACGCTGTCCCATGTCTCGAACTACTTCGCCACCCCACCGCAGCTCGCACTCGCGGCGCGGCTCAAGCGCCTCGCCGGCGCCGGCATCGACGGCCGCGTGTTCTTCTCCAACTCCGGCGCCGAGGCCAACGAGGCGGCCTTCAAGCTCGCCCGTCTGCACGGCGGCACCGAGCGCCCGCGCATCCTCGCCCTCGAGAACGGCTTCCACGGTCGCACCATGGGATCGCTCGCCATGACGGCGAAGGCCTCGATGCGCGCGCCGTTCGAGCCGATGCCCGGGGGAGTCGAGCACATCCCCGCGACGATCGAAGCTCTCCACGCGGCCATGGACGACCGGGTCGCGGCGATCATCGTCGAGCCGATCCAGGGCGAGGCCGGTGTGGTCGAACTGCCGGAGGGGTATCTGGCCGCGGCGCGTTCGCTCACCCTCACCCACGGTGCCCTGCTGATCGTGGACGAGATCCAGACCGGAGCCGGTCGCACCGGCCAGTGGTTCGGCTTCAACCACGAGGGCATCACGCCCGACGCCATCACGCTCGCGAAGGGCATCGGCGGCGGGTTCCCGATCGGGGCGCTCGTCACCTACGGGTCGGCCAGCGCGCTGTTCACCCCGGGCTCCCACGGCTCCACGTTCGGCGGCAACCCGCTGGCGACGGCCGTGGCCGATGCCGTGCTCGCCGAGATCGAGCGGGCCGGGCTCGTCGAGAACGCTGCTCGCCGCGGGGGGGAACTGCGCGAGTCGATCCTCGGCATCGGATCGCCCCTGATCTCCGCGGTCCGCGGTCGCGGTCTGCTGATCGGCGTCGCGCTCACCGAGCCGATGGCGGGCGCCGTGGTCGCTGCGGCCCAGGAGCGCGGCTTGATCGTGAACGCCGCCAACCCCGAGACCGTCCGCATCGCTCCCGCCCTCACCATCGGCGACGCCGAACTCGCCGAATTCCGCGAGCTGTTCACCGCTGCACTCTCCGACGTGTCAGCATCCGTTTCTGGAAAGGTTTCCGCATGACCCGCCACCTGCTGCGAGACGACGACCTCTCGCCCGCCGAGCAGGCGGAGATCCTCGATCTCGCCATCGAGCTGAAGAAGGACCGCTGGTCGGACAAGAGTCTCGCCGGTCCGCAGACCGTCGCGGTCATCTTCGACAAGTCCTCCACCCGCACCCGGGTGTCGTTCGCGGTGGGTATCGCCGATCTCGGCGGTTCGCCGCTGATCATCTCGACGGCGAACAGCCAGCTCGGCGGCAAGGAGACGCCCGCTGACACGGCGCGCGTGCTCGAGCGCCAGGTCGCCGCGATCGTCTGGCGCACCTATGCGCAGTCGGGGTTGGAGGAGATGGCAGAGGGCACGCGGGTTCCGGTCATCAACGCGCTGTCCGACGACTTCCACCCCTGCCAGCTGCTGGCCGACCTGCTCACGATCCGTGAGCACAAGGGCGACCTCAAGGGCCTCACGCTCACCTTCTACGGCGATGGGCAGAGCAACATGGCGCACTCCTACGCGCTGGCCTGCGTGACCGCGGGCATGCACGTGCGCATCGCCTCGCCGGCCGACTACGCGCCGCGTGCCGACGTGATCGAGGATGCCGATCGCCGCGCCGCCGAGACCGGTGGTTCGATCGCGCTCTACACCGACCCGGTCGAGGCCGCAGCGGGCGCCGACGTTGTCGTCACCGACACCTGGGTGTCGATGGGCAAGGAGGAGGAGAAGCTCGCGCGCATCCGCGACCTCGGCGGCTACAAGGTGACGCCCGAGACGATGACCCTCGCCGACCCCGAGGCGATCTTCATCCACTGCCTTCCCGCTGATCGCGGCTACGAGGTCGACTCCACGGTCATCGACGGCCCGCAGAGCGTCGTCTGGGACGAGGCGGAGAACCGCCTGCACGCCCAGAAGGCACTGCTTGTGTGGCTGCTCGGCAAGAAGGAGGCGTGATGAGCGACTCGACCCATGAGGGAACGAACGAGGGCGCGCTCTGGGGTGCCCGCTTCGCCACTGGCCCCTCGCCGGAGCTGGTGGAGCTGAGCCGTTCCACGCACTTCGACTGGATCCTCGCCCCCTACGACATCGCCGGCTCCCATGCGCACGCGACCGCGCTCGCCGCTGCCGGGTATCTCGAGCCGGATGAAGCCGAGCAGATGCACGCCGGACTGGATGCCGTGGCCCGCAAGGTCGCCGACGGCTCGCTGCTGCCGGTGCCCACCGATGAGGACGTGCACGGTGCGCTCGAGCAGGCGCTGATCGCGGAACTCGGACCGGAACTGGGCGGGCGCCTGCGCGCCGGCCGCAGCCGGAACGACCAGATCGCGACCCTGGTGCGCATGTATCTGATCGACCACGCCCGGGTGATCGCCCGCGACATCCTGCGGGTGATCGACGCCCTCGTGGCTCAGGCCGAGGCGCACCCCGAAGCGATCCTGCCGGGACGCACGCACCTGCAGCACGCGCAACCGGTCCTGCTCGCCCACCACCTGCAGGCGCACGGCTGGCCGCTGGTGCGCGAACTCGAACGGCTCGTGGACTGGCGTCGACGCGCTGGTGTCTCGCCGTACGGCGGGGGAGCGCTGGCCGGCTCGACGCTCGGGCTCGACCCGGCCCTCGTGGCGACGGAGCTCGGCCTCGACCGTCCGTCGGAGAACTCTCTCGACGGCACCGCCGCGCGTGACGTGGTGGCGGAGTTCGCCTTCATCACAGCCATGACCGGGGTCGACATCTCTCGGCTCGCGGAGGAGATCATCCTCTGGAACACGCGCGAGTTCGGTTTCGTCACCCTCGACGACGGGTACTCGACCGGCTCGAGCATCATGCCGCAGAAGAAGAACCCCGACATCGCCGAGCTGGCGCGCGGGAAGTCGGGTCGACTCATCGGCAACCTGTCCGGCCTCCTGGCGACGCTCAAGGGCCTGCCGCTCGCCTACAACCGCGACCTCCAGGAGGACAAGGAGCCCGTCTTCGACTCGGTGCAGACGCTCGAGGTCGTGCTGCCGGCGTTCGCGGGCATGATCGCGACGCTGCGCTTCGACACCGAGCGGATGGCGGCGCTCGCGCCGCAGGGCTTCTCGCTCGCGACGGACGTCGCCGAGTGGCTGGTGAAGCAGCGGGTGCCGTTCCGCGACGCGCACGAGATCTCGGGCGCGCTCGTGCGGGCCTGCGAGGAGCAGGGCATCGGGCTCGAGGATGCCTCGGACGAGCTGCTGCTGTCCGTTTCCCCGCACCTGGTGCCGGCCGTTCGCGAGGTGCTGACGATCGAGGGGTCTGTGGCCTCGCGCACCGGTGTCGGCGGAACGGCTCCGGTGCGGGTGACCGAGCAGCGGGCCGAACTCGTCGCCCGGGCTCAGGCCGCAGCGCACGCCCTCGGGTTGTAGTCGGCGCGGTGGCGCGGCGGGGCGCGGCGGGGCGGCCGCGGCGGGTCTGACGGCTGACGTTTCGCGGAGCATCCGACGTTTCGCGGATGGATCTACTTGAATCGCTCCGTGAGATGTCGTCGGGACCGTGAAACGTCAGCGTGGCATCCGCACCCTGCGGAGCGCGCCGATGACTGCCGCCTGCACGGTCGGCCAGTCGTGCACGATCTGGGCGTAGTCGAACCGCAAGGTTTCGTAGCCGAGGCGCGATGCCGCGGCATCCCGAACCCGATCGTGGTGTCGGAGGGTGTCGGAGCCATGGTTCTCCTGTCCATCGGCCTCGAGGATGAGCGCGCCGGCGACGACGAAATCGACTCGGCCGACCCCGGCGATGTCGATCTGGCAGTCGAGTCGAAGACCGAGGAGATGGAGTCTCAGGCGGAGGAGCGATTCCAGACCGCTGTCGGCATCCGGGCGCGCGAGATCGAGGAGCCACCTCGCGGTGATGGGCAATGACGCGCGAAGTCGCGCCCGCACCGACCTCGAGAGTCTCTGGAGCCGCCAAGCCGACTCGTACGCCGCGAAGAACGCTTCATCTCCGGCACAGCGGCGGAGATGCCGGAGTGCGATCTCGATGCTGGCGGACCCAAGCGGAGGGAGACCGTCGTAGTAATGAGACACGCAGGTGCAGTGCAGGTGCGAGAGCGGATGTTGCTTTGGTCTGAGCCAGACGTGCGGACCATCTTCTGCCGGGAGCACCCAGATACCTGCGTCGCGCAGCACACTCACGCACGTCAGAGCCCCGCCGTGGGCGGTCGCGGCGCTCTCATTCTTGCCGAGGGGGCGTGTGGCGAACACTCCGTTGCGCACGCGCTGGATGTTTCCGTGTCTGACCTGGTCGGCGAGATGCTGCCTCGTGAATCCGAAGGAGAGGAGTTGACGCCCTCGCGCCATACCCCCGAGGCGTTCGATCGTGTCCTTGGCTGAAAGCATGACCCCAAGATGGCTCCCGGGTCGTCGTTGACGGGCGCCATATTCGCCGTCGGGAACAAGTGCGGCGCGGCTCGAGGATGTGGAGGACAGTTGTGAGTCGACGTTTCACGGAGTGTCCGACGATTCTCGGGAAGTCCGCCGGGGATTCATCCGGGAATCGTCACCGGCTCCGCGAATCGTCCTCCGCTCCCGCCCCGACCCCCGGACCCCCGCGCCTCAGTGCAGCTCGCCGTCGGCCGCGGATGCCGCCCAGCGGGTGAATCCCACCGTGAAGCCGGCCCGGGTGGGGGCGGCGAGGAACGGACCGGCGGATGCCGCGGCTTCGCCGTCGAAGGGCGCGACGCGCACGAGTCGCCAGGGCCCGTCGTCTGCGCGGGCTCGCACGATCAGGGCATCCGCCCATCGGCTCACACGCACGGTGATCTCGCTCTCGAGCCACTCGTCCACATGGCCGACCGACCAGTCCGACCCGCCGGCTGTGACCACCGCGCCGAGTCCGAGGTGCCCGTCGGCGTACTCGACGCCGGCCTTCATCCAGTGTTCGGCGTCGATCTGCACGAAGACTCCGGCCTGATCGAACTGGCCCTCCCACGGTGCACGGAAGGACACGTCGACGGCTTCACCGACAGCCAGCGGGGCCACCAGCGCATGCTCGGTGTCATGCACGAAGCCGTAGGCGGTGTGGCGCCAGGCGTCGCTGCCCTCCGCGGCGGTGACCTCGAGGAGTTCGGTTGCGATGACGGATGCCGGGGCGTTGGTCCAGGTTCCGGCGTTCCAGGGGATGATGTGCGTTTCAGGCATGTTCTCAATATATAACCCATCAATGCATAAAACAAAGTTATGCGTGATATGGTTATGACATGGTCATCGCCGTACTCGCCGACATCGTGGGCTCACGCAAGCTCGACGACCGCACTGCTGCGCAGCGCGTACTGGATGAGACGATCGCCGGCGTGGAGGCAGATCTTCCGCTCGCCGCGCAGCCGCTCACGCCGACGGTGGGCGATGAGCAGCAGGGTGTCTATCGCGATCTCGGCGAAGCCCTGACCGCGTTGCTGATGCTGCAACTGCGGCTGCCGGATGGGATCGCCTTCCGCTTCGGCATCGGAGTCGGGGAGGTGTCGGCCGTCGCGTCGGTGCACGGCGAACTCGCCGACGGTCCCGGCTGGTATGCCGCCAGGGCCGCCATCGAGACCGTCCACGCCAGGGAAGGGCGCGCCATACCGCGCGCGCGGACCTGGATTGTCGGTGCCCCGGGGCAGGATGAGGTCATGGAGAGCACGATCGCCGCATCGAACGCCTACCTCCTCGTGCGAGACGAGCTGATCGGCGCCATGAGCGAGCGCGAGCGCCGACTCACCTACGGCCGTCTGATCGGCAGGTCACAGCACGAGCTCGCGGCGGCAGAGGGCATCTCTCAGCCGAGCGTCTCGAAGTCGCTGCGCAGCGCCGGTGCCGCGGCGCTCCTCGAGGGTGTCTCCGCCCTCCGAGGGGGAGACGCATGATCGTCGCCGGCTTCGTCCTTCTGGCCGTCGGCGCGGTCGACCTCGTCCGTCAGTTCGCGCCGCGTCGCTGGATCGGCTTCCTCACGGTGGCCGTGCTGCTGCTGGTGCTGGGGAGCGTCAGCGACGCTCTGCTCCCCATGATCGCTGCTCTCGCAGTGGGTGCGCTCTGGATCTGGTGCATGCCGGATGAACGCCGGGCTCCGCTGGGCTTCTGGCCGGCCGTCCTCCTCGGAGTGCTCAGCGTCGGCGCGGTCGTCTCGCTCGGAGCGCGGCCCGACGCCGGACTCATCGGCGATGTCTGGACGCTGCGCTCGCCGTTCGGCGAGGTCTCCTTCGATCTCGCGATGCTCGTGCTGGGGGCCGGGGTCTTCCTCCTCGAGTCCTCCAATCTCGTGGTGCGCGCCGCTCTCGACGGAGAGCACACCTGGCGACCGGCTGAGCCGGAGGCCGCGGCTGAGCCCACACAGACCGCTCCGGTCTCGCCTGCGCCGACGACCGCGGCGCCGACGAACCCTGAGCCGTCCCCCGGCGCCGAACCCGGGACCGCGATCGTTCCCTCCCCGACCACGCCCTCCGACCCGCGCGGCGGATTCAAGGGCGGGCGCCTGATCGGCCCGCTCGAGCGCACGATCGTGATGATCCTCACCCTCGCCGCCGCCTACCCCCTCCTCGCCGCGATGCTGGCGGCCAAGGGGATCGTGCGATTCCCCGAGATCTCGCGCGACGGAGAGACCGGCGCGCGTGCCGAGTACTTCCTCGTCGGCAGCCTCGTCAGCTGGGTGATCGCGCTGAGCGCGGCGTTCCTGGTGTGGTGGGCTGCGCACAGCTGATCCGACGGGCGCTGATAGCCTGGAGCGCGTGTCAACTCCCGCTCTGACGACCGCGACTCCGGCGATCGATCCCACGTTCGAGAACGTGTGGGACGAACTGGTGTGGCGTGGCCTCGTCCATGTGTCCACCGACCAGGAGGCGCTGCGCGCCCTTCTCGCGGGAGACCCGATCACGTATTACTGCGGGTTCGACCCGACCGCTCCGAGCCTGCACCTGGGCAACCTCGTGCAGCTGCTGACGATGCGTCGCATCCAGCTCGCCGGGCACAAGCCGCTCGGGCTGGTCGGCGGTTCGACGGGTCTCATCGGCGACCCCCGGCCCACGGCCGAGCGCACGCTGAACACACCAGAGACCGTCGCTGAGTGGGTGGACCGTCTGCGCACACAGGTCGAGCGGTACCTCAGCTTCGAGGGCGAGAACGCTGCCCGCATGGTGAACAACCTCGACTGGACGGCGCCGATGTCGGCGATCGACTTCCTGCGCGAGATAGGCAAGCACTACCGGGTCGGCACGATGCTGAAGAAGGATGCCGTCGCCGCGCGCCTCGCGTCGGATGAGGGCATCAGCTACACCGAGTTCAGCTACCAGATCCTGCAGGGGATGGACTACCTCGAGCTCTACCGCCAGTACGGCTGCGTGCTGCAGACCGGAGGTTCCGATCAGTGGGGCAACCTCACCAGCGGCACCGACCTCATCCGTCGGGCCGAGGGCGTCGCCGCGCACGCGATCGGCACACCGCTGATCACCAACAGCGACGGCACCAAGTTCGGCAAGAGCGAGGGCAATGCGATCTGGCTCGACCCGGAGATGTGCAGCCCGTACCGGATGTACCAGTTCTGGCTGAGCAGCTCCGACGCCGACGTCATCGATCGCTTGAAGGTCTTCACCTTCTTGAGTCGTGCCGAGATCGAGGAATACGCGGCGCTGGTCGAATCCGAACCCTTCCGTCGTGCGGCGCAGAAGCGTCTGGCGCTCGAGGTGGTCGCGACCGTGCACGGCCTCGATGCGACGGCGGCCGTGATCGCGGCATCCGATGCTCTGTTCGGTCAGGGGGACCTGACCGCACTGGATGCGTCGACGCTGCGGACCGCGCTGGAAGAGCTTCCACACGCGACGGCCGCTGCGGGCACGCCCGTGGTCGAGGCGCTGGTCGCGACCGGGCTCGTATCGAGTCTGGGTGAGGCGCGGCGCGCGATCACACAGGGTGGGGTCTCGCTCGACGGCGAACGGATCGACGATGAGGCTGCCACCGTGCAGGGGTCCCTTCCCGGCGGAGTCTCCGTGCTCCGCCGTGGCAAGAAGACACTCGCGGGCGTCTTCATCGGCTGAGCCAGGATGCCGTTCACTGCCAGTCACGCTGTCGTCGCGCTGCCGTTCGTCCGCACCCCTCTGGTGCCGGCGGCGATCGCGATCGGTGCGATGACGCCGGATCTGCCGCTGTTCCTCCGCGGAGTCGGCCTGAACTACTCGTTCATGCACACACCCGTCAATGTGGTCTGGACTTCACTGCTCGCCTTCGTGCTGTTCCTGGTCTGGCGTGTCGTCCTGCGCCCCGCCATACCGGAACTCGCTCCGCGATGGCTCGCCCGTCGGCTGCCGACGGGCTGGTCGACGAGTGGGCTTCCCGCGGCGAGCCGGGCGGTGGGAGCGGGGGAGCGACGCGGGTATCCGCTGCTTCTCGCGGTGTCGCTGGTTCTGGGGGTGATCTCCCACATCATCTGGGATCTCTTCACTCACGAGGGGCGATGGGGAGTGCAGTTGTTCCCCGCCCTCGACGAGATGTGGGGTCCGCTCGCGGGCTTCAAGTGGCTGCAGCACGGGTCGAGCGTGCTCGGGCTCGCGATCATCGGGGTGTGGGCGCTGCTCCGAGTGCGTCGCCAGGCGCCGCGTTCGCTGATCGATCAGCGGCTGCCGGGCGGGGTGCGCGTGGCGTGGTGGCTGTCGCTGCCGGTGATCCTCATCGGTGCCTGGGTGCTCGGACTGGTCGTGCTCGGTCCGCTCGATGCGGAATTCACCGTGCAGCATCTCGCGTATCGAGTGCTGCCTCCCGCCTGCGCACTCTGGGGTGCGATCACCCTGCTGCTCTGCGTGGCCCTGTCGCTGAGCCGGCGACCTCACCAGCGCGGCTGATCCTGCCCCCAGGGTCGTGGCGCTGCGAACTCCAGGCCGGGCAACGCCGGACGAGCCGTGATCAGGTCACTGTCGCCGACGCGGAAGTGCGCGGTGTGCGACGGATCGTCGATCAGAGAGTCGAGAGCGGGCTCGACGCGGCGGGTCATGCCCAGCAGTTCGGCGGCGACGCGACGGAGTGAGGCCTGGACGAACCAGGTGCCGCCCTCGCGATCACGGCGTCGGAGCAGAGCGATGACTGCGGCTGCGAGGAGATAGCCGGCGCTGTGGTCGAGTGCCTGGGCGGGAAGTGTTCCCGGCCGGAAACCGTCGCGGGACTCGATCATCGCGATCCCGGACTCGGCCTGCACGAGGCTGTCGAACCCGGCGCGATCGGGGTGATCGAGACCCCAGGCGCTGAGCTGAGCGATGATGAGACCCGGGTATTGCTGCGCCAGTGCCTCCGGCGCGAGTCCCAGCCGATCGAGCGCATCCGGACGGTAGCCGAGCACCACGGCATCGGCATCGGCCAGGAGTTCCCTCATGCGGGGTGACCTCGCGTCCAGCAGCGCGGTCCGCTTGCCGTGGCCGGTGTCGAGGTGCTGCCAAGACGGCTCCGCCATGGTCGCGGGATCGATCCGCAGCACGTCCGCACCGAGCAGAGCCAGGGTTCGCGTACAGACGGGGCCGGCGATCACTCGTGTGAGATCCAGCACGCGTACCCCGGACAGGGGGAGCGGGGCTGCACCGACACGAGGCGTACGGGGTGCGGCATGCGTACCGAGCTTGCGGATGTCGAGAACCGGATGCTGGCGGAGCCGGGCATCCTCGCTGCGGTCTTCCTCGAGGACGGGAACGGCGAGGCCGCCGGTCGACGTGATGGCGGAGACCGCGTCGGCGGCGGTCATACGACTGACCGCCGAGCGCACGTCATCGGCATCGGCGGGTTCTTTCAGCCGAAGTCCGGCGCGCAGTGCCGCCGCGTGATGGGGGTAGTTGCCGTGGGTACGGACCCACCCGTCGTCCGTCTCCCAGAAGCCAGAGAGCGGCGACCACACCGGGGGCGCCTGCCCGTCGATCCGCAGAACCCGATCGCTCCGGTAGGCCGTGGCGATGCGCACGGGGTCGATCATGGCGGGATCGTTGTGCGAAGCGAGTACCGCAAGGGCGACGCTGGCCCAAGCGAGCTGTCCGGTGGCGAGGCGTGAGTGCAGAGGGACCGGGGTACTCGGCTCCATGACGCTGTCAAGAACGCCCGCGTCCTCCCCGAGCTCTTCCCAGAGCTGTGACAACAGGAGGCGGGCACTCACTCGTGGTCCTCGGAAGTCGGGTGCGCCGAATCGCAGGCTCTGGGGCGCAGATCAGGGAGCGAGAGCATGGCGCGATCGTACTCTCGCCGGCCCCAGGCAGGAAAACACGGGCTGATCCGGGCGAAACCCCTCCGCCATGCACGACGACACGCCCGGGCGGGGTGGCCCGATTTGCCAGAACCCCGAAACCCCCGTAACTTATTACTTGTTCGCCCCACAGGGAAGCGGAGAAGCCCAGAGCTTCACCCCCCTCAAGCGGAGAACCACCTCCCGATCCACTCTCTCTTGAGAGATCAGACGCTTGCGTCTAGGATGGGAGATCCACCCCTTCTGCAGCTGAAACCAGCTGCGCAGCGGATCTCAGATCCGCATGGCGCGCCGGTTTGACAAGCGAGTCGGGATGGCTAAGATAGAGAAGTTGCCCTTCGGGCCTGGCTGTGATGGCTGGGTCGTGGGAGCATCCGATCCTTGAGAACTCAACAGCGTGCACTTGTCAAATGCCAAATTATCCTCGTTCAGTCGTTTT